>CAVYXS010000075.1:0-13334 GCA_963772205.1 uncultured cyanobacterium | reverse complement strand
GCCCGCTTCCTGGACATTAGGGAGCAAGATGCTCCCACTACAAATTGTATTTTGGCAAAATTGGGATGCTCCCTTTAAAACCATCACTAGCTGTTTAAAATTAGGTAAAGTTTTAGTTAATAAATTCCTTATTTTTAGGTAAATTGCTAATAATTTAACGCTGGTGTAAGCTGTAGTTATATCAACATAAATTACTAGTTTTTTTGATTTTTTTAGTTATCTATTATGCTTGTTCATTTTCAAACTTCGAGCTATTTTACTGATTGTAGGTAGTTTAATAGCTTTGTTGATGTTCAAAAAACAGTCATCAAGGAATGATAAATAAAGTTGTCAAGTAACTTAGGACGCATGACGGGAAAACTTACCAAGCCTAAGTAATTTGACGTAAATATTTACACATTTGACTTGAGACTCAATCAGGGTTTCAGGTCAAAACTTGTGTAATTTAATGTTGTCTGACTACTTACTCTATTTGCCAACAGTCTATCTGGCACAAGTATCTGCAACCTTTGCTCAAAAGATTTTTTTAGATTCTCATAGGAGTATTTATGGCTACAGGTTCGAGCAGTTCCGCAACTCCCTATATTCTGCCTGTTGCACCTGGCGTACAGACAACCTCTATCTTAACGGTAGGTGATGCTGCACCTAATGGTTACAAAATGGTGGGTATCCCCGACGGTTTAGGTGCATTTGACAATGGTGATGGCACCTTCACCCTGTTGATGAACCACGAAATTGGCAGCACCTCAGGTGTCACCCGCGCTAGTGGTGGTACTGGTGCATTTGTTTCCAGTTGGGTGATTGACAAAGCCACTCTGAAAGTTATCAGCGGTGGTGATCTGATCAAGAACGTCTTCAACTGGGATGCCACCGCTCAAAAGTCGAATACAACCACCAGTACTATTAACTTTAACCGCTTTTGCTCCGCCGATCTTCCGGCAATCAGCGCCTTCTACAACTCGGCAACGGGACTTGGTACCACCGAGCGGATTTTCATGAATGGGGAAGAAGGTGGTACTACTGGTTTTGCATTAGCCTCCGTTGCCACGGGTGGTAACAAAGGAAATACCTATGTTCTAGGTAAGCTTGATCTCAGCACCAATGGCTCGGGTTTGACTGGTGTGGGTGGCTGGGAAAATCTTCTTGCCAATCCCTTTGCCCAAAACAAAACGATCGTCATTGGCAACAACGACGGTGGTACGGGCATCATGAACGGTTCTGTAGCAGTCTATGTTGGCACAAAACAAGCAACTGGTACGGAGATTGACAAAGCTGGGTTAACCAATGGCACCCTAAAGTTTATTAATGTCACGGGGAACGCAGCGGAAATCACTGACACCACTACCCGCGCTACAAATATCACTAGTGGTACCGCTTTCACTCTCAGTGCTACTGCCTCCACCACCTTCTCCCGTCCGGAAGACGGTGCCTGGGACCCCTCTGACCCTAGTAAGTACTATTTCGTCACCACAGACCGTCTTGATACGGCAACCGACGGCATTGGTACTCAGGTTGGTCGGAGCCGCCTCTGGCGCTTGAGCTTCACCGATATTACCAACCCCGATGCGGGCGGTAAGATTGATTTGCTCCTCGATGGCACTGAGGGGCAAAACATGTTCGACAACATGACAATTGACAGGTACGGACACATTACACTGCTAGAAGATGTAGGGGGTGCTGCTCACAACGGCAAAATCTGGCAGTACGATATTGCCACTGATACCTTGACACAGTTGGCTAAACATGATGCAGCCCGTTTCGGTGATGTGGTTGGTGGTGCTATAACAACTGCAACTGCGCCATTTACCAACGATGAAGAAACCTCCGGGATTATTGATGTCCAAGATATCTTGGGACCTGGTTGGTCTTTACTTGTAGACCAAGCTCACTACCCGACAACGACAGAACTCGTAGAAGGCGGTCAATTACTGGCGCTCTACAACCCCACAACCGCTGCTTCCTATAACACCGTCAAGAATAAAGTCGCTTTCTCTGGCGTTGCTGCCGGGGATGCAACCACCAGTAGCGAAATCCTCTGGACTCGGACAGTGGATGCTAACACCAAGCAGGGTATCCTAGCCACGCTGACTGTGCAAGTGTCCACCGATGCCAACTTTAGCTCGATCGCCAAAACTTACACGGTAACATCTGACCCCAACCGTGATTACACTGCTAAACTGGATGCCACTGGCTTAACGGGCAACACTCGCTACTACTATCGCTTCCAAACACCAGGAGGCGATATCAGCCCAGTGGGCACCTTTAAGACAGCGGCAGATATCACTGCCAAAGTTGCGGTGAAGTTTGGCTTCAGTGGCGATGCTGATGGTCTCATGCGCCCCTATGCCTCCACTCAAAACTTCAAGAATTTAAATCTTGACTACTTCCTGTTTGAGGGAGACACCATTTACGAAACTACCAGTGGTCTGGGAACGCAGGCTGCACCGGGCAATAATTTCTCTGCCACTGCTGTACCATCAACGACAAATGGACTGCTCCCCGTCACTGATGCGAATGCTTCCCAAGCGTTGATCGACTATCAACGCAAATACCTAGAGAACCTCCAACCTACTACACCTGGCGGTTTTTCTAGTTTGACCACCCTATATGCGTCCCAGGGTAATTACACACTGTTAGATAACCATGAACTGGGGAATCGGCAGTTAATTAATGGTGGCGCACCGCTGGCTTTAGCCAGTGATACCACCGTTAATAACCAGAATGGTTCAAATAACACCGCCTACGATGCCAATAAAACTGGCACGTTTATCAACGATTCGACCGGATTTAAAACCCTGGTACAAGCCTATTCCAACTACCAGCCAATTCGGGAAAAAACGATCTCTGCGCCTAACGATCCACGCACCGATGGCACTCAACAACTTTATGAGGCACAGCAGTGGGGTCGCAATAGTGTTTTTGTCAATCTGGATACCCGCTCTTACCGCGATGTGCGCTTAAAGCAAGCTGATGGTTCAACGGATGATACTGGCGATCGCGCAAATAATGCCGATCGCACCATGCTAGGAAAAACTCAACTGGCTTGGTTGAAGCAAACCCTCTTGGATGCTCAAAATAATGGCACCATTTGGAAGTTTGTGGCTACCTCTGACCCCATTGACCAAATTGGCGCGATCGGATCAGGTGCAGATGGCGGTAAGTCATGGATCGGTGGCTATCGGGCAGAACGCAATGACTTGCTCAAGTTTATTGCCGACAATGGCATCAAAAACGTTGTCTTTTTGGCAACCGATGACCACCAAACACGCATCAACGAGTTAACCTACACTGATAACGGTGTAGTGAAGGTTCTACCCAATGCCTTGTCGATTGTGGATGGTCCCATTGGTGCGACTGGACCTGATTCCACAAACACCATAATTAACGGAAAGAGTTTTGATTTTCTTAACAACCACTCTTTTGCTAACATTCAGTCAGCAGCTAATGCATTAGCTTCAGGTCAAACAGCTTCGGGCGTTAACCCAGTTGGTTTAGATCCTAATTTCGCTGGACTGAAAAATGTGAAGCGTGAAGGCGATCCCAATGCTAATGCGACCACTAGCATTATTGACAACAAAAATCTACAGCCCGTTGATTTCTATTCTCCCGACACCTTCAACTACACCGTCTTTGATATTTCTGCGGATGGCAAAACCCTGAATGTCGATGTGCAAGGGATTAATTCCTATGCCAAAAATACATTCCCTGAGCCATCAAACACAGGTGCGGTGCGGTCAATTCTCAGCTTTAGCTTGGATGCCACCCTCGACAACAAGCTGTTTAAGGTTGCCAACGATGTGTTTGACCTCTCTGCCAACAATAGTGGGGAAGCTAAACTCAAGGTTTCCGTGACAAAACCCAGTAGCAATAAGGTGTACGAACTGGGTGTATTCGTTGTTGATGATGCTAGTGGAGCCGTTGGTGGTGTATTGCCAACTTCAGCAGATTATGCAAAAGCTGCTTTGGCGAAATCACAGGTGATTATATCTGGTATTGCTAATTTACCAAATGGTTATATCCCCAGTGCTAATGACTTGACTCGTCTGCTACAACTTAGCCCCAATCAAAGCCTGCGGTTCTATGTGTCCGACAGCAATACAACTACTGATGATGCCAAACAAACTGGCTCAAGCTTGCAGTTCTCCACAGTGCAAAAGCTAACTGACTTAGGCACTAATGGATTTTCCCTTGACTTTAAAGACCTTTCAGTAAATATTAAAACCTCGACGGATTCCTTAACTCGAGGTACTGGCTTACAAGGATCGACACAGGGTGAAGTTTTCGATTTACGAGGGATTACTGGTAATGTCAAAGCTGACTTCACGATAAACCGTGAAGCCGCTTACGACAATTTGGTGGGCTTTTATCAAGTTGATGATGCGTTGACTGGAAGTGTTGGTGGATTCAAACCTGGTGATGCTGGCTACACCCAAGCAGCAGTTAAAGCCAGGGTTGCAGGAATTGACTTGCAGGTTGCTAACCAAGGTACAGGAACGTTTACAGACAAACAATTAACTGCTGGTGCAGTGCTTGCTCCTTTCCTAATTGTTAAAGGTACGGTAGATGATGTTCTCAACGGCAAAACGAATCAAGTTTACTTTAACTATTTAGGAGCAAACCCCGATAAAATCGATCACGTTCGTTTGTTGGGCGCAAACACCTTTGGTTTTGAAGACCTTTTGGGTGGTGGCAATCGCGATTTTAACGATGTGATTGTCCGCGCCAATCTGAAAGTTGTGGCAATCTAATTCAATTTTGCTGATTTCTCTTTCTTAACCCATCCCACCAAATTCACTTTGAATTAATGGTGGGCTGGGATTTTTTGTTTCAATTATTACACCGTAAGTAAGTGGGCATAAATAATTAAAGGTTTGTAGTCAGGACTTTAGTCCTTGAGAGAGGACTAAAGTCCTGACTACATCTTTGTGCTATTCGTGCATAGTCTGAGATTTCCTGAACAGGCAAAACTACCATCAGAAACCCATCCTTTTTTGGGAGCAGTAATTGACACCCAATTTTCCCCATCAACTTCTACAATACCAGCGGGAAAACTATCCGGTTTCACAGTTCTTCTGTTGGCAACTAATCCCACCTGACGAGAATTATTCCTGGGTTCGGAGCGAATTATCAAGCCTTTTTTATTTGCAGAAAAAACCCGCAGACAATTGACATTGCTCAAACTCTTTTTAATTGCGGTATTGGGAAATGTACTCAGGAAGCGCCCCTGTACCCAACAGCCAAATTCTACCTTTCCTGTGCCAATGCGGTTAACTGAATTACTCAACCTAAACCAATAGTCAATCTTTTCGTCGGGTAAACCTGAATGAGTAGTACAAAAGTTCTGAAAATCTAAATATCCCCCTAATTCTGTATTGGAAAAGCCAGAGTCAAAATCAGCCTTGTCAATTTCTGCTTTGGGTTGCCACAAACTCCAACCTGGTGCTGCTAAATTCTTGATACCATTAGGATCGCCAGAATTTGCCTGAACCGTCAGCGGCGACAATAGGAATAATGTGCCGAAAATAAAACTAATAACACTGCAGGGAATAACTTTAGTCATTTGTCTGAATTTGGATTTTTCCCACAAAGAGTATCTAAAGTATAAAAAAAGTATATGATTTTTTCAAAGATTTCATAATTCAATACTGGCTACGCCCTGCTACAGTAACATGATTCACCACTTATGATAAATCAACAACCTGCTATTGAAGGGATTTATGAAGTTTGTATTGGTATCCCAGAGCCAATTTCAGCAATTCAATATTGGGAACAATTTGGCTATCGCATTGGCCAAATTGGTGAATTACCTGCAGATGCAGCTAATGAATTATATGGGGTAAATTCGTCTTTACGCTCAATTCGCCTTTATCACCAAAATGCAGATCATGGCTTGATTAGGTTGATGGTTTGGGAAAATCCCACAAATCAAGGCTTGGGTACAGCGTCGATGAAAATTAAGGGAAATCGCTGGGCTACTTCCTTAACTGCTGATGTATTAACTATCCTCAATCATATAGAAGATGCAAAAGCTGCAGATTGGGATATCAGATATACCCAGCCTTATTGGGAAGTAATCTACAACAAAGAAAGAAAAAGCCGTCCTTTTATTAATCAGGCGGTTGGGGTGCGAGAAATGTTACTATTGCAACCCTTAGCGCGACAGGTGTTATTTCAACGCTTTGGTTATACATTACCCCATTATGGACAAATTAGCGATCGCGCTGCTTTCAAAACTAGCCAATTTACCCATATGGGGTTAATTGTTCAAGATGATAGCAAAGAAACCCTGAAGTTTTACGAGGATGTTTTGGGTTTATTGCGTGTACGTGATGATGTGGAAACTAGCTATGAATCTTCACCAGCTGGTAGAGATATTTTTGATCTTAATCCTGGTGAAAAATTTATTGTTACCGCCTTTGATGATCCGCGTTCCTCCCAGACTGATTTCACGGCTGCACGTAGTGGCAGACTTTATATTGTCAGGTTTCCTGAGTCTATCAAATTAGAGTCGCGGTATGAGCTAGCTCAACCAGGTAGCTTAGGCATTTCATTATACACCTACCGTGTGCAAGGAATTGAAACGTATGGCGATCGCATTCGCGCAAGTTCGGCGCAACAACTTACACCCATTATTGTCAATGAGTTTGGCGAAAGGAGTTTTTCTTTCATTACACCCGATGGCTATTTCTGGACTTTGTTAGCAGGCTAAGGGACTGACAGTTGAAAAAATACCCAATTGTTTTGTAGTTAGGACTTTAGTCCTAAAAAAGCGATAAATCGCTGACTACATACTCAGCATTGTTTGTGTGGTGAACCTTAAGTATCTGTAGGGTGGGCATTGCCCACCCTACTACTCAAATATTGGGTAATTTCTTTTTTGGTAGTCCCTAATTGAAAACTATCAACAATTTCTCACCTCAACCCGGAGAATAGATCCCAATAGTTGAATAAGTACCAAATATCTCACAAAAAAATTATGTTAATGAGAATTTGGGCTATTACAGTTGTGCTGACTTCTTCTTGGCTGATATCTGGAATTATAGCTTCAAAGCCGAGCAATGCTATAGCATCTTTAGCCCCAAGCAATGCTAAACGGATTATTGTCAGTAAAGCAGAGTTCGGAATACAACAACTTGATGCTCAGGGTAAAATTACTTTTATCCCTACTATTAAAGTGCCATTTCAACAGGGAAGCAAATACGGTTGGCGAATTCAACTTCAAAATTACAAAGGTAAAGTAACATGGCGAGAAATTCTCAGATTACCAAATCGTCCAGATACCTGGGGTATAGATAGCGGTGAAGATTTATCACTATCCACAAATGGTAAAGAAGCAGTCACAAAACGCACGGTATTAACTACAAATGGTGTAATTAGTAATTTTTGGACTATCACTCCAGGCGATCCTGTTGGTAAGCATAAAATAGAGGTCTATATTGATAACCGTCTGATAAGTTCTTTTGAATTTGAAATTGTTATTTTTAACAGAAATTAAGTCATCATCCGGTTATTATTTGATTTTTGGCATAGACTTAAGTAGGGCTACGCCTAAGATAAAAGATGCTGAATATAGTTAGGCGATGCCGTAGTATCAGCCATAATGCACCCTACTTAGCCGATATGACAACAATTTCCACGCAGTTTTACACTTGGTATAATTATCGCTGCGCCTATGAAGTTCATCACCCAACTAATTCAACATCTGAGGGTATCCCTCTGCTGTTAATTCATCCGATTGGGGTGGGATTATCACGGAAATTTTGGCAGCGATTTATCTGCGAATGGTATAATACAGGGCATTGTCATCCAATTTACAATCCTGATTTATTAGGATGCGGTGAAAGTGATATGCCCCATGTGGCTTACAATCCTAGTAATTGGGCAGAACAATTGCATTACTTTTTGCAAAATGTGATACAACAACCTGTAATTATCGTAGTGCAAGGTGCTTTACTACCAGTAGCATTAGAATTAGTTCAAAAAGCACCAAATTTAATTCACTCCCTGATATTTGCCGGTCCGCCAGCTTGGGCTGTGATGACAAAAAAATCACCAGTATGGCAACAAAAACTTACTTGGAATCTGTTAGACTCACCTTTGGGTAATGCTTTTTATCGCTACGCACGCACCCCAAAATTTTTGCGTTCTTTTTCGACTCGCCAACTATTTGCTTCAGGCGATACTGTCGATAGCTCATGGTTAAATACTTTGGTTGCAGGTGCAGAAAAGACCGCCAATCGATATGCAGTGTTTTCTTTTTTAGCTGGGTTTTGGCGGCAAGATTATAGTACCGCGATCGCGACTATTAAGCAACCAACACTGGTAGTTGTCGGCGAAACAGCATCGAGTATTAGCCAAGAAGGTAAACGAGAGACACCAGATCAACGCTTGGCTGACTACCTCGCCCATTTACCTCATGGACGTGGAATTAAGCTACCAGGGCGAAATGTTCTCCCCTATGAATCCACCGCTGAATTTGTGGCGGCGATCGCACCTTTTATAGATGAAGTTTTTTAAAGATTTAACTGCAATTGTTAACCCAATCAATTCAACTGATTGATAATTATCTCAGTCTTGCTGTGATCTGTATCAGTGGATTTACGAATCAAAGAGGAAAATTTTATGCTGCCCAATCGTCGAGGACAAAGAGTCCCAAATGTTACCTTTCATACTCGTCAAAACAACCAGTGGGTGGATGTGACGACTGATGAACTGTTCGCTGATAAGACAGTCGTAGTCTTTTCTCTACCTGGTGCTTTTACGCCGACTTGTTCATCAACTCATCTCCCTGGTTATAACGAGTTGGCTAAGGCTTTTAAAGAAAACGGCGTAGATAGCATTATCTGTATTTCTGTCAATGATACCTTTGTCATGAACGAATGGGCAAAGGATCAAGAAGCAGAAAATATCACACTCATTCCCGATGGTAATGGTGAATTTACTGAAGGTATGGGGATGCTAATAGATAAATCAGAACTGGGCTTTGGTAAACGCTCATGGCGCTATTCTATGTTGGTGAAAGATGGCGTAATTGACAACATGTTCATTGAGCCAGATGAGCCAGGGGACCCCTTTAAGGTATCTGATGCAGAAACGATGCTCAGATATATCAACCCCGAAGCTGTGAAACCGAAACTGGTGTCATTGTTTGCCAAAGTTGGTTGTCCCTTCTGTGCCCGTGCCAAAGCGATGTTGAAAGAGCATGGCTTCGAGTACGAAGAAATTACCTTAGGTAAGGATATTACCACACGCTCGTTACGAGCAGTTACAGGTGCTACCACAGTTCCCCAAGTTTTTATCGATGGTAAATTAATTGGTGGTTCTGACGCCTTAGCGGCTTACTTTGGTGTGTAATAGGTGTAAATAACATTAGTTTGTAGTCAGCGCTTGAGCGCTATCTTTTGAGATGTACGTAGTGAGGACTTTAGTCCTCTAATAAGCACTAAAGTGCTGACTACTAAGCCTTTAAGTGAGCGCAAATAAAGCTAATCCGCTTGATTTGTGCCCACTTACTTAAGGTAACCAAAAATCAGGCAAAATAGATTTACCCAATTGACGCACAGTTTGATTAAGCGATCGCGCTACTTTTATATGTGCCTCATCTTCCTCAACAGGTAAAATCTTAGCACGCTGACCTTCTCCTAAATAAGAAACTGCTAAATTAGCCGCCTCCAAACCTGTAACATAAGCCTTTTCTTGGGACCAGGAACCGTGACGGTTGACAATCCAATCTCCACTCATAAACACATTTTCAAAACTAGTCTTAGCTGGTAACATATAGCGATAGCTACCAGGAGCAAAATGAGTCACCGCTTGAGGTAGGCGAATCACACTTTTATCAATGACTTTTGCTTCTCGAAATTCTGGTATACAAGTTGCTAAATAATTCTGAACTATTGGTACTATTTCATCATCACTCAGATTGAGAAATTGATTGGCGTGGTAGAAATCTACTTCAATTACTGTTCCTGGTTCATCTTTATATTCATCATGAATAGCATTCAAATCAAAAAACGTCCATCCTGTGGTAGCATCAAACCCAAAACAAGCATTAGAAGGACGAGGAATATAAATTTTGCGGTCAAACCATAACCGCGTTGCTAAGACATCAATTGCTCCTAAATTAGTCAGATTACGGAATTCTTCACGACTTTGTAAGCTAGGGCTATTTGCCACAATTTTCTTCATACCAGTGACACCCACAGCAAAAATTATGGCATCCGCTGCAAACACTTCCTCACCACAGACAACACCCGTTGCTCGTTGATTACTATCAACAATTAAGTCAGTTACTCGCCGATTAGATAATACTTTTGCCCCAGTTTTTTTAATTCGTTCTATCCAAGGTTTAAATATTTTTTCTCCCACAGTTCCCCGGCACCAAACAACATCAAAATCATGCTGATGTGCTAAAATAAAAAAGTACAACATCCCTAAAGTAGCGGCGGCTGAACATTGTTCACCAGGGGCAAATAAACCTACCAATAACATCGGCTCAAAAGCGTCTTTATAAAGTCGTGCAGAAACGCCAAAATCTTTAAATAATTCACGAGCAGTTAAATAGTCATAACGTTGCCAAGCTGCATCAGAATTATCAAAATCAACAACCGAATAGAGTAAAGGTAAAGCGCTAAGTCTGTCAATCAATGGTAAACGCTGAAATTGTGTATATACAAAAGTTCCCAGAGGTGCGGGAAGTCGGGGTAAATCTTGAAAAATTGGTGATTCAACTTCCAACCCCGCTGGCGAATATTGAGCCGAACGAGTCCAAGTTGTAAAGGGATTAATTTCTAATTCATTAATGAGAGCAAAAATATTTCTGTAAGGATACCAGAAGCCATGAATACCAGCTTCCACAGACTTTCCCGCTGTAGTTTTCCAACCTGCTACCAGTCCACCAGGATAGGAACCCGCTTCTAGAAGCGTCACATCATATCCTTGCTTTGTCAAATGGTAGGTTGCTGCTAAACCAGCCCAACCCGCACCCACAACCACTACTCGTTTTTCTTGCGTCCCTGCTGTCATCCCTGTCTCCGATGGTTACAGTCCATCAACAAATTTAGCAGAGTGTGGAATTTCCGTATCAGTCAAGATGTAGGGTCAGTTGGATACCTTACAAATTACAGCACTTTGCAAGTACACCCTTCCCTTGCTTGGGACTACGGTGAATTACCCCCCTTCATCCCCCCGTTTATTGGGGGGAAAAAGAAATCTAGTTCCCTCACCTTTACATACGGGGAGGGTTAGGGTGGGGTATTTTTGTACCTCACCAACTCGCAATCTGCTGTATATCGTAGCGTGTAGGGGCACGGCACTGCCGTGCCCCTACGAGCGTATTGGACTCAACCGATAACCGCTATATTAATTATATAGAATTGGTATCAGCAGGTAAAAATTCAGGGTGACAATTTCTCTTAAAAGAAGACAAATTGGGCTTTACCATCTAAAGAGTTGACGGTATCAGTCTGCGTCTGTCCTTGGTTGAATGCTGGGATGACAATCGGAATTGAGTTGTCAGCAAATACGTAGATATAAGATAAAAATATAACAGGATTAAAAACTTTATCTGACAACAATTCTAGCTCATCGGCGGAATTAGAGGAATTTGCCACCCATGAAAACCCTGGGTGACTCTGGCTTTTAAAATCCAACTTCAGTCAAGCTTTAAAGCAAATGCTGTAAGCGACTCAGGCGTTCTGAGTAGCTTTTCATCACTTGTAGAGCAAATACAGGTGTTTCCTGAACCGCGAAGAGAAACCCTTGTTCATCAAGATAAGCAAGCTTGATATCAGTTTTAGCGACGGCTGTATAGGTTCTATTTTTTACCCCTACAAGGATACCAGCACCAAAGACTTCACCAGGCTCAATTGTCTCAATAACTTTGCCATTGACTAATATATCAACCTCGCCTTCGAGAATACCATACATAAAATTACCAGGCTGTCCTTATTCAAAGATAACTTGGCCTATGGAAAATACTTGAGGATCTGGTTGTTTTTGAAAGATGGTGAGGGTAATTACAGGACTTAACATGAAAGAAGTACCAAAATTATATATTTTTCGATGAATCTTGGAGATAGTGTTAGGTTAAAGCCATAAGGGTTAACAGATTGTTAACCATTGGTAAAACATGATGATTTTATAGTTATTCCCGTTGCATATCGAAATGGTATTAGAAAAGTTGATGAATTTCATTTACTGAATTAACTATCAAATATGATGCTTGTTCGATTTCTGCTTTGGTTGTAAATTTACCAATACCAATTCTTAACGCTCCCTCAATTATATTTTCCGGCAGATTCATTGCTTGTAAAACATGAGATGGTGCAATCACCCCTGATGAACAAGCCGCACCTGTAGATATCGCTAACTTATGGCGAACTCTAGCAATTATGGCACTATTAGGAATGCTAGGGATAGAAATATGTAAGTTCCCTGATAACCGATTGTTTAAGTCTCCATTCACCACTAATTCAGGGATTTGTGATTGGAGTAGGTTTTGCAGATGATTTCGCAAAAGGGCGATTGCACTTTCATCTGTTTTCATCTCCAACCGTCTCAATCTGCAAGCTTCCCCCAAACCAACGATTCCGGGTACATTGAGTGTACCTGATCTCATGCCCTGTTGATGTCCGCCGCCGTAAATAAGTGGTTCAAGATGATTATCTTTCCTCACTACTAACACACCCACACCTTTGGGTGCATAGAATTTATGTCCAGAAATCGCTAGATAGGTAATCCCCCAGTCTTGGAAGTTGAGGGGAATTTTCCCGGCGGCTTGGGAAGCATCACAAAAAAAAGGGATATGGTAGGATGAAGCGATCGCGCCAATTTTGGCGATTGGGTAAATTGTCCCTACTTCATTATTAGCAGCCATCACACAGAGTAAGGAAGCACCTTTTGAGCAGACTTTTTCCAGATATTCTAAATCAATCTGTGCTTGTTGATTGACTTGTAACCAAATAATTTCCACCAGTCCTTTTTTAGCTAATGCTTGACAGGTATCTAAAACGGCTTTGTGTTCCACTGGGGAAACTATGATTTTAGCGGGAGTATTTTGTTGAGCAATATGGCAATCGAGCGACTTGTGTTGAGCGAAGTCGAAACAAGTCGAGATTTGTCCTTGAATTGCTAAGTTAATGCTTTCTGTTGCACCAGATGTAAATATGATTTCCTTGGGGGAAGCGTTGATTAATTCAGCTACTTGTTGACGTGCTTGTTTAACTGCTTGCGCTGCTTCATCTCCATAACCATGATCTACACTATTAGCATTACCAAAAGCGGTAGTCATATAGTACATGACTTTTGCGGCTACTCTGGGGTCAACGGGAGTA
>CAVYXS010000074.1:0-14093 GCA_963772205.1 uncultured cyanobacterium | reverse complement strand
GCATTTAACAGTTATCAGTTTCGTCGCCTGGGTTTAAATCCCAACAATTAGAAATTACACCAAAGGCTTTGGTAGTTTTGAAAAAAGAAAAATTACACTCAGCATTCAGTAATCCTCAAAACCTGACTGCGATTTTTATTACCCCACCTAAAAATCCATTTCTTGGGCTTTTAGGTGGTACATAGTTAAAGTAGATACTGTCTCATTTATTAATTCATCTGGTTAAATTACTAGTATAACTAGAAAATTATGAGAGGCAAACCTGTCAAAACACCTAGTGTGTACTTAAAAAGGAGAAAACACTGCTCTAGGCTTTCCCAAAAGACTAGGTGAGTGCGTTGAGTCAAGGAAGACAAGGGGAAATTTTTGCCCCTATCCCCCCATCACTCACGAATACTGCGTAAGTTAAGGGACTTGTTCCCCCAAAGCCTCGGCAAAAACGCTAAAAACCCTCATTTTACGGGGTGATGAGCGGTCAAGTCTAGTATTCGCGACTCAGTATTACTGAATTGGTAGAATCAGCTTAATGTATCATTCTGGTTGGCTACAGTACTTATTTATGTCACCGACTAACGCATCTGAATCCTTTCCAGCAGTTTTAGCTACTGCTGTCAGGGCTGTGTCAATTTCTGTTCTAGCCTTTTGTAGTTTTTCCCTACCAGATGGCGAGGCTTCTGCTGCTTTCGCTGAAGCTAGAGCCTTAGCTGCTTTGGCGATCGCTTGACTGAGATTGTCAAACACTTTGACAAAACGGCTTTGGAATCCTTGGAGTTTAGAGTCCCTTAAATTCAGATCCTCTATCGATTTGGTAAGATTTGCTAAATCCTGAGATAGTTGCAAGCTAGTTGTCACCTGCAGTCCTTTATTTTTCTCAATCAGTGAATTACCTTCATTCACCGCCTTAATTAGTCGCTGACACTGAGAGACTTTTGTCTCGCTACAACCAGTAACTAACAAAGCGATGCTCAGGGTAACAGGAGCAATAACGGTATACTTACGTGAAATAGACATTAACAACCCACCGACAGTAAAACCCAAATAATATTACCTAATAATTCAGTAAATTTGATGATAATTTCAGTAATTGGATACTTCAATCAGATTACCGTCGGGATCGCGGAGATAAATTGATCTCATCGCGCCTGAAGTTCCTGTTCTGATGACGGATCCTTCTATAATCGCCACACCACAGGAGAGGATGTGGTCTTGTACCTCTTCTAGAGGTACATTTGTGATGAAACAAATATCTGCTGATCCAGGAGTGGGATAGTTAGCTTTTGGTGGAAATTCTTTGCCAAATTCGTGTAAGTTAATTTTTTGTTGTCCAAATTGCAAGGCTTGGCGACCATTACCAAAGGTCACTACCTGCATACCGAGAACGCGGCTATAAAACTCACAGGTTGCCTGAATGTTATTTACAGTGATAACTAAGTGATCAATCCTATCGATTTTCATCTGCTAATTCTAGCGGCGAACCGTACTCTGATATTACTAAGGACTGCCAAAATAAAACCGGATACAAATATAGAGACGTAATTATATTCACGTCTCTACAAAGCAGTGTAATTCTATCTTGTTAGGGTTTTTGTGCAAATTTAGTTGTCTCTCTTAGGTGGAATACCTTTGTCTGGCGGATTTGGTCTACTATCGTCTGTTTCACTGGCTAGAAAATTTTGGGCTAGAAAATTTTGCTTAGGTTGTTGTTTAGGATTAGAATTTGTTTTTTTGGTAGACATAACACTTAACTTGATTAATCATCAACTACATCTTTATCTACACATTCTGCAAAATTTATTCCGGAAATTACTGAAATTAAGTAGCCGTTATTTGGACTAGGGACTATTACTTGACAAATTCAATTTTGCTTTATTCGTAGTCAGGACTTTAGTCCTGATTACGAACTTAACTACTAGGTCTGCTTGGCTTGGTGGACTACTAGGGATAAGTATATAAAAAAATAGAGACGCTATAATTTTTACGCCTCTAAAAAAAGAGAAAACCCATTATTTTTAACAAAAATTAAAATTAGAAAAATAAAATTATCAACACACATCCTTAATTGATGTATTAGCAGTTTAGATAGATAGAAACTAACTTATTTTGTTTCATCTGATTTTTCAGGCTGCGGTTTATTCTGGTTTTTGTTGTTACTGTCGAACCGAATAGAACCAGGTTCAGTTTTGGGTGGCTTACCGTTGTTAGGAGGATTGCGACGAGTCATAGGAACACACTCACTGATTGTTAACTCTTTACAAATTGAACTACAAGCGTATAAATTGCTAATCCGGAAAATCAAAAAAAATAATCTGCTTGTAGTCTAAGGGACTTCCAGATAAAAAAATATCCAAAATGTAGGGTGCGTCAGTGCGACAAAACCTCGCTACACCAAGAAATTATTCCAACCCGTGCACCCTACTAACCATCTATTTGGGATAATTTATTTTTTGGTGTTCCCCCCATATCGCAGATTTGCTTTGTGGGGAATTTTTTAAGCAAAGCTAGAAAAACCTAGATTGGGTGGAATATCCTGAATCCGCCCAGGACCGATCGCTCGTAATGCTTCTTTCAGGGCAATATCCCCAGTATACAGGGCGCGACCAACTATGACACCAGTTACACCCTGTGCTTCTAGTGCTAACAGACTCAATAAATCTGTGATGGAACTTACACCACCAGAAGCAATTATTGGTATAGAAATTGCAGATGCGAGTTCTCGTAAAGCTTCTAAATTCGGTCCTGATAGAGTACCATCACGGTGAATATCGGTGTAAATTATCGCCGCTGCTCCCAATTCTTGCATTTGTACAGCCAGTTGGGTGGCTAAAACCTCTGAGGTTTCTAGCCAACCGCGAGTAGCTACCAGTCCATTACGAGCATCAATACCAATAATAATCTGTTGGGGAAATTCTTGGCAGAGTTGTTGCACTAACTGGGGTTGTTCCACGGCGATAGTGCCGAGAATTGCCCGCTGTACGCCTAAATTAAACAATTGTTGTACACTAGTGCGATCGCGCAATCCCCCGCCAACTTGAATTGGTACTTTAACTGCTTGGGCGATCGCTTCAATTGCTCCCAGATTGACAATTTTACCCGTTTTCGCACCATCTAGATCAACTACGTGTAGCTTGGCTGCACCTTGCTCAACCCACTGTTGAGCAACATCAGCGGGATTTTCACTAAAAACTTGCGATTTCTCGTAGTCTCCCTGATACAATCGCACACAGCGACCTTCTAGTAAATCAATTGCTGGAATTACATCCATTTTCCTCATCCTCAATGTAGATACGACGCTGGTAGGGGCTAGGGAATTCTTAGCCAAAGGCGGGCAAGATGCCCACCCCACAAGATTGGATCATTTATTTGTGGGAAATCCCTTAACTGTTAACTGGTTTCTGGCGGGGGTGAAATACCACAGTATTAGCTGGAAAACAATTCATGGTTTACTTTTCACTGACTTGAATTGCTTGATAGCTTGCCAAAAACCCAGTACAATTAAAATGTTAGAAAGTGTCAAAAACACTTCTGCACCACCGTGTAGCCAATCGACATTTGCCAAAGACTCTCCATAATGCAATTTGGCATAAATTCCCGCTGGGATGGTGACGGCGACAAATACCAGGGTGCCGTAAAATCCATACAGCGCTAAACGTGGGATTTGCTGACTGCGGCTGATAAACCACAAGAAACCCAAATAGGGAAACAACGAAAGGGCAAACAGGGTTTCTTTAGACATCATCACTCTGATTTAATAGGTTGGGCGGGAATAGAATTAGTTACCGTCTTGACAGTCTTGGTGGAACGCCAAATCCACACCGCAGCTGCCAACATCGTACAATTACCAACTAAGGTCATGGTAGCTTGCAGCGTGACCAGCCATTCTAGAGATTCGGGATTGTCGAAATAGTGCCAAGTGCAAGCACACATGGCGCTGACTAAAGCTGGTAACATGGCAAGGGACAATCCCCACCAACTGCGGTTGTTAGTAATTTCGCCGTAAGTCCAGATTAACCAAATGGCGGCTATCCACTCAATGACGCTAGAAACGTGAATTATCCAGGTGGGAATTGAAAGTACGTGCATAATTGGTTAGTTGTCAGTTGTTAGTTGTCAGTTGTCAGTGATGAATTAGGAATTATTCTTCTCTCCCCACTCTCCCACTTTCTCATCTTCCCACAAGAGAATTATCATTTTTTCGGCATTATGACAGCGATTTCACCTGATATCTGTATCAGTGGTAGATATTCAGTGGTCAAAAAACTTGTTAATCTAAAATTTAAAATTCAACATGAAACCAATGCGGGCGTTATTGTCTGGGTATTACGGTAAAGGTAATGGTGGTGATGAAGCTTTGCTCGCAACGCTTTTGCAGATGCTACCAGCTGATGTGACGCCTGTAGTTCTTTCGGGCAATCCAGAGCAAACACGCGATCGCTATGGTGTGGAATCCTACAATCGTATGGCTGTTTTACCTGTCCTGCAAGCAATGCGATCAAGTGATGCTTTTATCTGGGGCGGTGGGAGTTTAATTCAAGATGTTACTAGCACCATCAGCCCTGTTTATTATGGGGGACTGATGAAATTGGCGCAGAAAATGGGTTTGAAAACTGTTGCTTGGGCGCAGGGTATTGGCCCTCTAAAGCGTGCCCAAACTCGTTGGTTGGCACAATCCTCCTTCGGATATTGTACCAAAGTTAGTGTCCGCGATCGCGCTAGTGCTGCTTTGTTATCCGATTGGCAAATTCCTTATATTCTTGCACCTGACCCAGTTTGGGCTTTAGAATCTCAGCCAGTAGCGGGACTTGAGGATTTACCTAGTCCGAGAGTGGCTGTGACTTTGCGATCGCATCCCCAATTAACTGAAACTCGGTTGGCAAATCTCACCCGTGCTTTGGTGGATTTTCAAAAGTCTACTCAATCTTTTATTATATTATTACCTTTTCAAAAAAGTGAAGATTTAAGCATTGCCGAAGCAATTCAGCCGCATTTATCAGGGGTGAGCCAAATTATTTGTTTGGAAGATCCGCAACTTTTAAAAGGTGTTTATCGTGGCGTGGTAATGGCAATTGGGATGCGTCTGCACAGCTTAATTATGGCTGCTGCTGAAGGGTGTCGTTGTTTTGCTCTCAGTTATGATCCTAAGGTAAATCGCTTAATGGAAGATTTGCAAATACCTGGGTGGGATTTGGCGAATTTGCCAGATGATCATAATTTAATTAGTCAGGCTTGGATTGAGTATTATGTTAATGGTGCCCCGCTTTTGTCTGAGCAAATACAATCTTTGGTGAATCGTGCCTTAATGCATCGTGAATTGTTGAGTGCAGCGTTAAGTGAGTAGGAAGGAATGAAACCTTCCTGCTGCTGTAGCATTCTGACAACACCTGGATTTGGGCGGGGGCGCAACGGTTCTGAGAGGATATTACAGCTATTTTCAGGTAAATGAACCACATCTTTTTTATCTCACGCAAAGGCGCAAAGGCGCAAAGGAAGAAAGGAAGGAACAAAATTGTGGTCTAAATACATGAAAACTGCTGTAGTATCTAGAAGGCAGCGCATAAAATCAAAAAATTACCTCACGTCCGGATGATTTATCCCGCACAAGAGCAAAAATTTCATCAGGGTTAATCTCTGCGGACTCGACATGATATTCTTGGCGAAATCGTTCTATACATTCCCAAAAACTGAGGTTTTGATGCAATAATTTTTCATATTCGGCGCTGGAAATAATTACAGCAATCTGTCTACCTTGCTGGGTAATTTCGATTTGTTCATCTTGTGCAATTTTCTGAATAATTTTGTTTAAGTTGACAGGAATTTGTTCGATTGAGTATTGCTCAGACATAACTCTTTCCCTAATTCTATAATTCTATTTTCAGCTAAAACTTACAAGCTATAATTAGGGTGCGTCAGATTTGAGAAGTTGGAGATGAACAACAGATTGTTGACATCTGACACACCCTACAAACCCTAATCCCTACTCACAATTCCTGACCATTGGACTTTTTTCTCTGGCTCCCGACGGTAAGAAAAGAAATGCTCCGGGGTTTGATAGGTACAATAAGGAGCGATCGCCACTTGTTCTGGACTAATCCCCAAGTTTTCTATCTGTAAAGCATTTACCCGCCTAACATCCACCCGCACTTTTTCGGGGTTGGGGTCTTCATGCAATGGAGAATTGGGTAAATTATGCAATGCTGCCACTATCTTTTGCGGGTCTGTATGTGGTATAATACTAGCCCCGATTTCGGCGGCTACTTCCACAGAGACTTGCAATGCTGCCACTATCTTTTGCGGGTCTGTATGTGGTATAATACTAGCCCCGATTTCGGCGGCTACTTCCACAGAGACTTGGTAAACAACACCAGCGATCGCCAGGTCCCATAGCAATTCGCAAATCTTCTAGTTTACTACCTTGTGCTTGCAAACGAGCGATCGCTTGGGGGACAATTTTTTGGGCAGTACCGCGCCATCCTGCATGAATTGCTGATACCTGTCCGGTTTTCACGTCTCCAATCAGTAAAGGTGTACAATCAGCACTGGCGACCCACACAGCTTGCAAAGGCTGCTCGGTAATTAAACCATCTGCTGATACTAGCTCAACCTCATCCCCAAGAGTGGTTAACTGTGTGTCAATTTCTTGTGGGGTAAGAACAGTATTGCCATGAACTTGTTTCAAACGATAAACTAAAGCCTCTGGTTGCAGCACTTTTGTTAATTCTGCTGGTAAACGCGGCCAAAACTGCTGGGTAAAGAAGCCGTGTTCCCAGCCGTCGAGGATACTACAAGTCAAGTAGGGCAGTTTTTCCCAATTGCGCCAGTTCCAAGTGTGCATCTTCAACCAAACCTAAACAGAAAATCAGCATCAGCCAATTAATGCTAACTTGAACAACGGGATTTTAGGTTAACTGCGTGGGATTTGATCAGCAATATTTAGCAGCAGCCCTGAAAGCGGGGCGTAGGTATACATATTTACCATTATCTCTGCACATTTTTGACAGTGTACCCTCTACTAGCCAAACCCTGTGGAGCTTGCTTGACAAAGGGGCAGGAATGGGAACTGTAGTCATTGCCACTCAGCAGACTGCTGGGCGAGGGCAATGGGGACGACAATGGATTTCCGCTGCTGGAGGATTATATCTTTCTGTAGCAATTGCGCCCAAATTAGAGGCGAGCAACAGTTACCAGCTGACTTTTGCTAGTGCTTGGGGAATTGCCACCCAATTGCGAAAATGTGGCGTAAGTGTGGGAATTAAATGGCCAAATGATTTAGTCTTAAATGGTCGCAAGCTTGGTGGCATTTTGACCGAAACTAAAGTCCACAAAGGAGAAATCACCCAAGCAGTAATTGGTGTGGGGATTAACTGGGCTAACCCAGTACCCGAAACCGGAATCAATCTGGAATCTTGGCAAACTTCCCAGGATTCAAAACCGATATCTTGTTTGGAAATGCTCACATCTGCCGTTTTAGTGGGCATAGAATCCGGTATCGAGTGCCTTTATCAGGAAGGAGTAAACATGCTCTTGTCTCGTTATTCAGATTTACTGACCAACATGGGTGATAGAGTAGAGGTCAATAATGTGTCAGGTACGATAGTGGGAGTAACTCCTCAGGGTAATCTACGAGTCAGTATGGAATCTGCTGATATAAAAGCACTAAAAACACAAGAATTTTATGTAGAACCCGGTACAATCAGTTTGGGGTATCGGGAATCTTCTGTTAACTTTTAGGTTTGTTGACTGCGTGAAGCGTGTCAGTTGTCAGTTGTTGTTGATCTGGTTTAATGCCCGATGCCCTTATGGGCGGTCTAAACATATTTTTGCTACTGACGACTGACCATTGATTACTGAGAAAAGATCCGCTCCGTCAATCAATTTTGCCTAGTTTTGTAGTGAAGATTTTATTCCTAAAAAAGCGATAAATCCCTGACTACAAAAGGAGCAAAATTCGATTGATAAAATACTAGCATCATCTGTTTAAACTAATTACACAAAACTGAACTGAGAGAACAAATGACGCAGCCCAATGACTCTGCCTATAACCGTTTGCAACACCTGAAGACAAAACGCTTTGCGCGATCGCTCCCAGTACAAAGTCTCTGTTGGCTTAGTAGCTTGAGCCTCCTAGGTAGCGGCTTCGTGGTTGCTCAAGCGGAATCATCAAATATAGACAACATTGTTCCTACTATTGAAAATTCCCAGCCCAGCCAGCCAGCAGTTATGACAAATCCAGTCAAAAAAGATACTGCTGAAGCCGAAGGAACTCGGCTACAGGTAGAATTTGCCGAACGGCGCACCAGGCTGAGAAAGAGACTACGCCGTGAAACTGTATCTCAATCAACAGAGTCGGTGAGACAGACTGCTCCCAAAACCGAGAATTCTGAGCCGATTAGGGCTATCAGAGGCTCAAGACATCAGGTAGAAATAGAAACTACTAGAGAGGAAAAACCCACTCCAGAGGTTTCCCGGCCTAAAGCCAGCCTGAGAGAGGAAAAACCCATACCAGAAGCAGCCACATCTATTCCTGTTCACGCCTTACCGGAAAAACTTCCAGAACTAGCTCAACCAGCAAAAAACTCGAACAGCGCTAACAGCGACACAGATAAAACTAAGGATTACAATAACGCCTATATTGACCCCACAGATTACAATTCTGGTGCCGGAGGTAACTATCAAGCACCAAATTCTGTGGTAGTTACAGAACGCTCTAGTCATTGTCGTACCATTTTAGGCGCTGGGCAGAGTATTTGTGCCAAAACACCCCAAACGCCCTCTCTCCATCAGCGTGTAGCTGATGGCGACAGCAAACCAGCACCCAGTTGGCTGAGAAAAAGTCAAAATGCTGATTTAGCAACCATTCCCAGAGTCCGCCATCAAGCAACTACTGAAAAAAACATCAGATGGCGTAGTCCCCTAGCGGCGGCGACTGGTGACACCGCAACTAATGAAAACAATCGCCACTGGCGTAGTCCCCTACCTGCTGAGACTGGTGACACCAACAAAGAATGGCATCCCAGTCGCATTGATTCTAGTGATGTCCCCAAAAGCGCATTTCGCCCCCATCGGTTTATCCCTCAGCCCAGCGAATTCTCCACCACCAGAATTAGTGAAACACCAATTGCGCCTAGTGGCGGTACTTTACCCCCACCAATGGCAGATGGTAACGTCGCACCCCGCCCCAGTACAGTAGCTTACGACTTCCCATTGGCGTCAACATTACCCCAAATCTCCTATAGTGGCGCAGTCGCTTATGCTGGCAAGGGTATGATGTTCCCATTGTCAATCCCCGCACCAATTACTTCGTTATTCGGTTGGCGGATTCATCCCATTACAGGCGATCGCCGCTTCCACTCCGGTACAGATTTGGGTGCGCCGATGGGGACACCAGTTTTAGCCGCCGCCAAAGGTCAAGTAGAAATTGCTGATTGGGTAGGTGGCTATGGTTTAACCGTCATCATCAACCACACCTCAGCGCAACAAACCCTCTACGGTCACATGTCACAACTCCTTGTGCAACCCGGTCAGTGGGTGGAACCAGGAACGGTCATTGGACTAGTTGGCAGTACCTGGTAACTCCACAGGTCCCCACCTGCACTTTGAAGTTCGCAATTTGACACCAGATGGCTGGGTGGCTACTGACCCAGGTGCCCAATTAGAGACCGCTCTGAATCAGTTGGTTCAAGTCTTACGCACCGCGCAAGTACCCCAGCAACCAGGCAGTTAAGATTGCGGACTAGGGGGCTAGTAGTCTATCTCACTAGTTCTGATGGATGAATTAAGTTCGTAGTCTGCCCCTCCGGGGAAGCAAGCTACTCGCAGCGTCTTTCTACGACACGCTCCGCGAACGCAGAGAGGACTTTAGTCCTGGATTTTTAAGCACTAAAGTGCTTACTACAATCCATCAAAATTAATGCGATAGACCACTAGGGACTAGGAACTGGGCACTGGGGACTAAAAAGAGTTTTATTGATGCTCCATGCCCCATGACGCCACATGCTTTCTGACGCAAGGCGACAGGAACGCAGTGGCTCCCCCAATGCCCATTCACAAATACCCATGTTCTACTAAGAAACTGGCTGTAATATCATCAGAATAGGTGTCATTTGCATCTGTGTGGTGGTGATTGCCAGGAACTAGAAATTTTTCGACATATTTGCCCAGAATATCTCCTTCGAGATTGACTAAGCTTCCAGATACTAAATAGCGAAGATTTGTATCGGCATAGGTGAGGGGAATTACCGCCACGGTGAATTGAGACAGGTTAGGCTGATATGCGGCTACTGTAAGACTAATACCGTTGACGGCAATGCTACCTTTAGGGACAATGTACCTGGCGATCGCTTCAGATGCTGTAAAGGTCATTTCCCAAGAAGTCGCCGTTTGTTCTGCTGTTAGCATTCGCCCAAGACCGTCTACATGTCCCATGACAAAATGACCGCCCACTTTGCCACCCACCCGCAAAGAGGTTTCTAGGTTGACATATCTCTGTTGGGTTTCTTCTCTTCCCAAGGTTGTCCGGCGCAGCGTTTCTGGTGATGCAGTGGCAATAAATCCGTCTTTTAAAATTTCTTCCACTGTGAGGCAAACACCATCTACTGCAACGCTGTCGCCATAAGCCAGATCCTTCATAATAGTCTCAGGAGACTGATTTACACAAGTGATTTGCCAAGAATCTCCCCCTAAGGGTCTGATTGTTCCTAAGCTCTGGATTAGTCCTGTAAACACAGCTTTTTTGCCAAACTAACTCTATTTATTATCTCATTTTGCCGAAAATGCACTGGTATTATCACAACAATTTAGCAAAATCTGAGTATAATTTCTGACTTAATTTAGTATAAGGTTATTAACACATTACCATCTTTCACAAGGCATACTTGGTTAAGAAGGTTATTGTCGAACTAGACCAATTTGACTTACTCTGGTGTTCACATCAAGTTCGGAGTTTAATAGAAGCAATTATAGAGAACAAATGCCTATGTTTATTCCTTTCCCCAATTTAAAGCGTCAAGAGTACTATTTGTTACTTAATACCAATTACTCAAAGGATTGTAGAGGCTTAGTCAATGATTGAAATGAGAGTCGCTGGTATAGCATTAGATGCCTTAACCCGCAGTCCGATTGTACTTTTGAAAGATGCTTCAGATCGCCGCGCTTTGCCAATTTATATCGGTCAAGAACAGGCTAAGGCAATTGCGGGAGCATTGGAGAATCAAAAGCCTCCAAGACCCTTAACTCACGACCTGATTGTGAATATTCTAGAAGCAGGGAACTTGATTCTAGAGCGCGTGGTTATTCATACCTTGCAAAAAGATACATTTTATGCAGCTTTGATTGTCCAGCAAGGTGAAGTTAAAAAGGAAATTGACGCACGTCCTAGTGATGCGATCGCTGTTGCACTTCGTACCAATACCCCAATTTGGGTAATGGAAGAAGTAATTGCTGATGCTTCCATCCCCGTTGATCGCGACGCTGATGAAGCAGAACAGCAAGCCTTCCGCGAATTTCTTTCTAATCTCCGCCCTGAGGATTTAATTAAGCGCTTCGGTAATGGCGAAAGTTAGACTTATCAGTAGTGAGTGCTGAGTGCTGAGAAAGAAAGAAATAAGAAGAGAAATAATAAGCAAGAAAAAAATGTTTTTTTTGCTTTGTTTCTTCTTTACTGCTTATTTTTTATTTATGTGATTAATTGGTTCTTTACTCAGAACTCAACATTAACTACTCAGCACTCATAACTTAATTTATGCAATACCGACGTTTTGGGAAAACTAATTTACGCCTTTCTGTTTTTTCTTTAGGAACAATGCGTTACTTAGCTGATGCAGAGAATGTTCGAGAAACTATCGAAAAAGCCTTGACGTTAGGAATTAATCACATAGAAACAGCCAGAGGTTACGGTAAAAGTGAGGAGTATTTTGGTGAGGCGTTAAAATCAGGTTTATCAGTACCTCGTAGCAGGCTTCATATTACTACCAAAATCCCTCCCACACGGGATGCTGACACCATGCGCCGCTACATTGATGAATCCCTGGCACGATTAAACCTAGATTATCTAGATTGTTTGGGAATTCATGGTTTGAACACTTGGGAACATCTCGACTGGGTGCAAGCTCAAGGTGGTTGTATGCAAGCTGTGCAAGAAGCTGTTACTGATGGCCGGGTGCGACATGTAGGTTTTTCTACCCACGGTTCATTAGAACTAATTCAGGCGGCTATCAATACAGATTTATTTGAATTTGTCAATCTGCATTATTACTATTTTTTTCAACGTAATGCACCAGCGATTCAGCTAGCTGCAAATAAAGATATGGGCGTTTTCATCATTTCTCCTGCTGATAAGGGAGGAAAGCTGTACACGCCACCGCAAAAATTAAAAGACTTGTGTGAACCATTTTCACCTTTAGAGTTAAATTATCGCTTTTTGCTCAGTGATAGCCGCATTACTACCTTGAGTGTGGGGGCTGCAAACCCAGATGAATTAATCGAACCTCTGCGGGTTGCTGATAGTGATGGTGAATTGACTTTAGAGGATATTTCGGCTTTTCAACGGTTAGAAAATCAGCAAAAAATAGCGTTAAAAACTGATAAATGTAGCCAGTGTTATGCTTGTTTACCTTGTCCAGAAAACATCAATATTCCAGAGGTGTTGCGGTTACGTAATTTGGCAATAGCTTATGATATGACTGATTATGGACAATATCGTTACGGCATGTTTGAAAATGCTGGACATTGGTTTGCTGGAATGAAGGGTAATCGGTGTACAGAATGCGGCGAATGTTTACCCAGGTGTCCGGAAGAGTTAGATATTACAGCTTTATTGCAAGATGCCCATGAGAGATTGAATGGGAAGGCTGGGAGGAGATTGTGGGGGTAATTTGTAATTAGTGATTTGCCAACAATAAATTAGGACTACGGTGAGGGCTTCAAGCAAGTTAATCTATTCATATAGGAATCCGGCTTGATTTTTGACAGATACGTAGGGTGCGTGATCGCCGAGAGTACGGCACTATCATCAAGGATTTGGTGCGTTACGGATTTCATCCTAACGCACCCTACCATACTAACCGAATATATTTGGGTTTACACCAAGGAAAGTTAAAGCCATCTTGACAGCTCTTCGATTTTCCTTGTTAAGATTTGAATATTGCTTGAGAATCGCCGGAACAGTTTGTCTAATTACTAAATTTATCGTACCCGCAGCAACGGGTATTCCTAAATATCCGAGTCCTCCAGTAACCATACCTATCGCGCTTAAAGTTGCGATAACTACCGCCAATACAGCTGCTAGTTCTGCACTAATACCCGAAAGAATCATTAGTCCCTTAATGATATCTCCTGCATTAAATGATTTTTTCAAATTTTCCATATCATTCTTTAGATCATTTTCTAATTGAGACATAATCTCTCCTTTGGTTGTAAATACTGAATGTGGATATGGGACATCATCGTGGGAAAATATAATTTTTTACCAATGACGCTCATAATTATGTCCACAATTTTCGCAAGTGTAACCACTGCCTTCATAAGCTAGACAATTGCACCCGCTAACAGCACAAGCACCATAACCACATCGTGTTTTTTTATGAGTTTGATTTTGTTTCACAACTAATTTAGCAATCTTAGCTTCTAGCAATAAAGACTTAATCTTCATGGTGATATCTACCAGTTAAAAAATAGTGATTTTCAGCAGACTACTCAACACAATTTTTCTTAAGCGCAGCTTCCAACTCCGCCACCCTTTCTTCAACCTCAAGCATCTTGCAACTTAATGACATATTCTTAACACACTCCAGAATTATGGCAATGTATCTAATATCACGCTAAAATCTTTACTTTGTGTGTGTTTAAAGTTTTTCGATTCACTTACGTACTAGTCATAATTCAACGATAGAAACTCATCCTGGCTGAGGCAGATCACCTTAGCTCAGGAAAGTGAGCTACGATTGATATTGACAAAAATTCGGCTTAAGTATAGATGGATTTGCGTAAGGCTTCTCAGGATAGTAAGCTCATAATTGAAGTAGCTGTAAGTAAAATTGCTGGGAGCAAGGGTTGGAAACTAGATAGCCCTAGGTGGCTTGAGCAAGCTAGTAAGGCTATTA
>CAVYXS010000073.1:0-12553 GCA_963772205.1 uncultured cyanobacterium | reverse complement strand
GTTACTCACCAGAAGAAGCCGGAATTATTCAGGGGAAGCAAGAGCAATACCTGGTGGCAGGGGAAAATGCAGATGCGACTTTGGAGACTCCATTAATTTGGTCGTCTGGTAGTCGTTCGAGCGACACCCAACCCCAATTTGTTGCTCGACTGACCGAACCATTGAAGAGTAATACTGGGGAAGAAGCGATACCAGCAGGCACACTGCTCTCAGTAGAAATGCAAGGAGTAGATGCATCAGGCAGAGCGATCGCTCAAGTTACTGCAATTCTCAAAGACGGTACTGAATACCCGGTATCCAAGGGAGCGATCGCACTCTTGGGAGAAGGTGGGAACCCCTTAATCGCCAATCAGTATCACGATAAAGGGGGAGAAATATTTGGCTTGGATACAGGATTGGGTTGGTATCGGGATTGGCTAAAGTAGGGGAAATTATCAACCAAGCTGATGTACAAACTAGCATTTCCCAATCTGGTGGGGGATTCAGCAGCGTACAGACAAGTAGCAATGGGAGACGGTCTATTGGTGCTGCATTTTTGTCAGGAGCATTTGGTGCCCTTTCTGAACAAGTAAAAGCACGAAACCAGAAAGCCATAGAGGAAATCATCAAAAGACCCAACATCTGGTTTGTCAAAAAAGGCACAAAAATCTTAGTCACGGTCAATAGGTCGATTCAGCTATGACAAACAGCAAATTGTGGATTTTAGGATTGGCTGCTTCTTTCATCACGAGCATTGGCTGTTCCCCATCATTGGCAGATACTGGCATTCGTTCTGTCCGCACTATTCCCCAAAGTAAAGTGACTGGTACAGAAGCACAACTGCAAACAGTCCATGTATGGCCAGGACATGGGGTATCAATATCATTTTTTGAAACGGGAGAAACCATTAAGCGGGTGTGGTTGGATGATCCCTTCCAGAGTGTTGATTGATGTAGATGGCTGCTTAGAAGGACTTGCCAACAACCAGTGCAAAAACCCAGGCGCGGGACTCATCCATCTCAGACAAATCGAACCTCTACGCATTAGAGGAATACCCACTGCTACCAACGGCGCTCATTTAACATTAGTGACAGAAACGCAAGGGGGGGAGAAAAAAACCTATAACTTTTGGGTGGTTATGGGCAAAGGTTTACCAACCTACGCCAGTGTGCAAATCACACCTGACTTAACCAAACCTGAAGTAGCACCCCCAGATGCAATAGCGATTGCCGCCATCAATAAGGGCATACAGGTAGCTACACAAAGCAAGTGGATTACTCGCACAAATCCACTATGGGGAAAACTCCAAAAGCTAGTGCAACAGCTAGAAACTGGCAAAAACCTGACCACAGCAGCGCAAAGTGCAAGAGTCTCCCAAAGGCTTGTAGAGCGGCTATTAGAACTAGGGTCTCAACCGCAAAAGTCAAGAGTTCGACCTTCAGAAAAAAGAATTCTGTCTCCACAACAAACACCATCAAAGTCTCAAAATTCAACTGCACAATTTACAAATTATCATCATTAAAGTATTACCCAAAGATGTTAATAAAAACTAACCATAACCAAAAAAATAACCAATCTTTGAATCATCCGAAGACCAACCTCAAATACTGGATGCTGTTTGGCTTACTAGCTTCTTTGGCAATGCATGGTTTTTTAGCTTTTCGTCCTGGTGATTTACTGGGTTATTTTTTTAATCAAAAAGCAACAGCAGCCACCTTGCCCAATACTCCCACCATCCCCACAAAATTGTTGAATAATGCCCCAATACCTGATTGGGATAACATCAATTTTCAGTCATTCATCTTTTCTAGTGATGGTAGTATTGAACTGCCCAAAGCCAGAATTCCTGGATACAAATCAACAAGAATTTGGCAAGCAGGACAAAGCCTAGACCAGGTAATGGAATTAGGGGATTTTGAGGAAGTATTTGGGTTAGAAAACTTCAGTTTGAAGGATATTGATAAACTGAGTGGCATTACCCTAAAAAATACTAAGTTGTCAGACTTCTCAATTGCCAAATGGCAGACATTACCTGAGTTAGTTCAGGCAATTCCTGAATTGGCTGATGAACAAGTGATAGACGTGCCGCCAATTAGAGACTTGGTTGAACAGACATTATCTAGAGGATTTACCCAAGAGCAAACAATTAGAGAATTAATCCAACAAAACCCCGAATTAAAGGATATAGAATTGGGAGAAATTGACCTTTCTAAATATAAATTGACATCAATCCCAGGTATTGAGAATGCACAACTGAAGGAATTTAGCAACTGGCAGAATGCGACTATCTCCAAAGTGCCTGGACTCAACAAAATCAGTTTCAACAATTTCCCCATTGCGACTGTACCCCAAGGGAATATTGTGGGCAAGGTGGATTTACCACTAAAAGAAGTAGAAGCCAATCGCCAACGGTCTATTAGTGGTAGCTACCAAGAAGGATTTAACGTACCCTGTTCCCAAAACTGCGCCCATATAGAATTATCTGGTTCAGGAGGGCTGACAGGCGCTCAATGGATGAGCGGTCAATTCCAACAGGTTAGCGGCGGATACGGAATATTAGGAAGGCTGAATGGGGGGAAGGAGCCAACAGGGAGACATCCTTTTGGAAAAGCATTTAAACAAGTGATATGGGATGTAAACGAAAAGGATGGGAGCATCACCACTGCTATGTTCTTCCGCATCTGCAAACGTAGCTTGTTTGTCGATTTTGGTTGCTCTCCCTACTTTATTGGACCCTTTACTTTTATCCCATATAAAGAGAAATCCTATATCTTTCTTGGCACACCTAAATGAAGCGGTATACTTGATATTCCTGAACGAGAATGTTCATTTCATTTCTTGAACATTCTCTGGTATTCATATCGGGGCGGAAAAGTAACATTTAGGATTTATCTTATTTCATTTATAGTTTAGAAAACCTCTGTGTACCTACCCTGCGGGTTCCGCCTTAGCGGTATGGGCTTCCATCCGCGTGACTTTGCGTTTAAAAAAGCAACGATTTTCCGCAATAAATTATCTTTTTATGAGCAATAATAATTTTATTCAAGACATCCAAAATTCTCACTCTCCGATAGGCAAATATACAAGCAGCTTATTTAGTCCTAATGGCATAATCCTAGCAGGATGCCTATTAGGGATTGCAGCTTTCTCCATATTTTCTGGGGGAAAGAAGGGCAAACTGGCTACCAGCTACTTTGGAGGAGGAAAGGAGACGGCTAAAGCCAAAAAGAAGGCTCTCAAACAAGTCATAGCCCCCAAATGTGATAGCGCCACACTATATATTGGCAGACACAAGTTTAAGGATGGCAGAACAAAAGGGGAGAAGGGGAGTGGAGGGACACCATTATACATACCCGATGTCCAAAGAGGAACTGCTGTCATTGGAGCGCCGGGGAGTGGCAAATCTTTCTCTGCTATTAACCCCATGATTTACTCTGCCATTGACCAGGGCTTTCCCATCGTCTTGTACGACTTCAAATATCCCACCCAAGCCAAAGTTGCTAGCTATGCCAAGAAAATGGGTTACGAGGTGCATGTGTTTGCCCCCGGTTTCCCAGAAAGTGAGGTGTGCAACCCTTTAGATTTTTTGCGAGATGCCACTGATGCTGAAACCGCCCGTCAGTTAGCTACGGTTATCAACAAAAACTTTAAAATGATGGCATCAAGCAACGAGGATGCTTTCTTTGGGCCTGCGGGTAACCAGCTGACAGAAGCCATTTTGATGCTGACCAAAGGAATGCAGTATCCAGACATTATGACTGCGGCTGCCATCCTCAGTAGCGATCGCATGGTAGAACGGTTGATGGCAGCTAACCTCAACCCGTGGATCAAGATTTCCTTCGGTCAGCTGTTCAGTTCTGCTGGTTCTGAGAAAACTATAGCAGGTATCGCAGGTACTGCCAGTTTGATGTTCACTCGGTTCATGAAGAAAAACACCTTGGGCTGTTTTGTGGGCAAGACTACTCTACCTTTGGAAATCAAGGGTAAGCAGATGATTATCTTCGGTCTGGACAGGGAACGCAGAGATGCAGTAGGACCGCTATTGTGCAGTATATTGCACATGACAGTAGCTAGAGCGACCACCTCCGGTGCGCGAAACGCGAACGCCAAAAAACGCAAAGACCCCCTCGTAGTCGTATTAGATGAAGTACCCTCCCTATACCTTCCAGACCTGTTTAAATGGCTCAACGAATCACGTAGTGAGGGTTTCTGCGGTATCCTTGGCTGGCAGAACATGGGACAGCTTGAGAAATACTACGGTAAAGAAGTAGCCAAAACCATGTTAGGTGCTTGCGGTACTAAGTTCATCTTCAACCCAGGAGAAGAAGAATCAGCACGTCTGTTTAGCGCTTATCTGGGAGATGAGGAAATCAAATACAAGCAGAAATCAAAAAGTACCGGAGGAGGTAAAACCAGTACGTCTGTATCAGACCAGGATAAAACACGGAAGCTGTTTGAGCCAGCACAGTTTTTGAAGCTACCTCCAGGGAAGTGCATATTTATCAACCCAGCATACTCCAACAAAGATGAAGCTTCCGTGCCATTGTTGAAAGCAATTAAAGTGCCAAAAGCCCTGATAAATATTGAGCAAGCTAATGACATTGGGTGGGATAAATTGATAGTTGAGTTAACCAAAAAAAGCACTCAAAAACGTCCCACCCAGGAAGATTTAGACAAGCGAGTTGCTGAGGTAGATAAACTGTTCCCTATCCCTCAACAACCTGTTCAAGCAGGCGCTGTACCTCTGCCAGTGGATGCTTATAAAGGATTTTTGTAAAAAATGAATAACTTCTTGACAAACAATTCTAAGCTGATATCAAAAATCGAGACAGCCAAAAGACTGCCCAGATGGAATTACAAATATTCTCCCTGTATTGAAGCCCATTTTCATGATGGAATTCTGGTTTATTGGCACAATAGAAAAATTCCTCAAGTAACTTATTGCGACACATACCCAGAGTGGTTAGCACCACCATCCCTCATTGAAATTTTTTTCGACAACCAATTGGTGTTTGTCAAGATTAATCATCAAGTCATTTTAGATAGATTACCGCAGCCGCCATGTTCGATTCTAGAGCCACTCAGATAGCGTCTTCATACCAGGAATTTGTGGAAAATTCTATCCATAATCTCAGAAGTATTGGGAAAGCTATAGAAGAGTTACTAAAGGCTATCCGAGATAAAGAAAAAGAGAAAAAAGAGGAATTGTCAGCCATAGATGCACAGATTGGTAGTGAGAAATATCGACTTGTGCCAGATGAAGAGTGTCCAGGGGCGTGGAAATGGCAGTCTGCTCAGATGACAGATTTCCAAGCACAAACTGTGATGAGGCGCTTGGCGTGTGAGGAAGCTATTTCACCAGGGGTTAAACCGGATATTGGAAATGTAGAGAGAGATTCGTCACTAGCGATAATTGCCCACACAGAAAGTGGAGAAAGTATTGTGGTGTACCACCAGAATCAGGAAGGAAACTGTCTTACCAATATAGTGACAGAAAATTTGTCATCATCAGAAATTATAGATGTAGTTTATGAAGTGATTACATCATCAGAATCTGAAGTCAATAGCAAACTGCTACCACCAGCTTCAACAAGAGAAGAGATGATAGATCAGGATAAAAAATTAAGTTCAATATTTGATGAATCGCTATCACAAATTGTAGTGATTAAATCAGATATTGAGGGCGAGGTGAAAGATAGTACTGAATCACCTAAATCCTCGCTTTCAAGTGAAATAAAAGTTGACCAAACCGAACCAGCGCTTCAAGATTCCCCGGCTTTTGACATTCCAATATCAACTCCCGATGCTTCTCAAAAACACAGAAATACTCAATTAAATGAACCAGAAAATACTCCACATAGAAACCGTTCTCCTCAAGTATCCCAGTTTGATGTAGCAACCCTGTCTGATAGCACAGATACTGAAATTCCAACTAGAGCAAAACTAAAACCCGCAGCAGAATATAGCTATCAGCAAATAGCTTCTTCAAAGGAAGTAAGTCCTGAAACTAAACGATGGGTAAGAGTTGTAGAGGTTCCAGTCTTCAAGGCTGTTGTCAACAGTCGTGTTGAGCGTGAGCGCATCAAACAGGAAAATATCAAAATTGCCCAAACAGCAGTGGAGATGCTTAAAGTTTATGGGGAGGAGACTGATTATGGATACAAGGTATACAGAAGCGATGCCTTTGTAATTAAGCAGGAAGGTTCAAAATACAGTATTCACCACCGACGAGACGAGCTAAACCAGTTTGATAATCCACTAATGCAGTTCTCTCTAAACTCAAAAGGCAATCCAAAAATCGAGATTCCTCCAAATCAAATGATGCCTGTGGAAAGACAGGAGTTTTTAATGGTAGGAGAGAGGTTGGAGTCTGGTAAAAAACTACCGCAATTGGCAAACGCGGACTTGAGAGATGTTGCGAATAATCTTGGTTCCCTCGCTCCTGCTGGCACTTTCAAAACTTTGGAAAGCTTTAGAGAAACGGAGATGTTGGGATTGCTAAATTCAGCATTACAAAAAGCCAACACAGACACTCTGAATGTGGGGGAATACACCATTTCTAGAACTAGGAACTTGGAAGCAGGAAGAGCAAATCTTTCTCTTTATAAAACTGCGGAGAGTGGGGAGAGAAAAGAGTTATTAGCTTTTACTCTTCAAAAAACAGAACAAGGACTTACTAAGCAGGTGGATAAATTGAGTATTAGCGACTGGGATTTAACCCAGTTAAAGTTCATCTCAGAAAATGCCAAAGCTTTTGATTTAGGGCATACTCTTGGAAACTTCAGAGGAGAGCAGCAATCTAAGGAGTCTATCTCTGAGATTAGAGTTCCCCTCCATCCGGCAATTCAGAAAGCTTGGAGCCGGTTGGAGACTCTCGATAGTTCTAAGTGGCACTCCAGCATCAGACAAGAGAATGAGCGAATCAGACAAAATCTGCAAGATTTTGGGGGGAAATTGTCGATTACTGAACAGAGAGAACTATATTTCCAAATTTTAGCTCAAGAGCGGTTGGACTCCTCTACTGAACAAATTAAAATGCCACCTCTCAAGGAAATAATGAAAGACCTACTTTCTTGGCGACATGAGGCTATATCTAATAGGTATTCTCCCAAAGAATATATTCCCATGACCCAAGAAAAAACTGCTAGTAGAAATTCCACTAATTCCAGAAGTCAAGCGGAAATATCACTTTAACAAATAAAAATCACCTGATTTTGGTATGCTAAAATCGGAGCTTTAAAAAGTTCTTTGAAAATGCCAATAGTCCGACAAAGATACCCAAGCAACTGGAACGAAATTTCTATTGCAGTCAGAGAAGCTGCTGGATGGAGGTGTCAGCACTGCGATCGCCTTTGTTTCCGTCCTGGAGAAAAACCTAAAACTCTGACTCGCTCGGAATGGACGATGGCAACTCTCACAGTCCATCACGCAGATTTCGCTCCTGAGAACAACGACTTCGACAACTTGATTGCTTTGTGCGCTCCCTGCCACTTGGCGCTGCACGCTAGAACTAAACGTTCAAACGTCTCCCCAGGACAGCTATCTTTATGGTGAATATTTCCGAGAGGGTATTTAAAGTTGATGATTTGTTGAAGGCTGTTAATGATACTCCTTGGTTTACTTTGTTGCTTAGGAATGCGGGTAGACTTTTTGGGTAAAGCGATGTCTTACCAACATGAAGGAAAGGCTTGGCAAGATTATCCCCTGCGAAAGCTTGTACTGTTGAACCGCGAGGAATTATAAATCGATATTTACTCAAAAAAGGTTGCGACCATTTATACGACTAGCAGCAAAATAATCCTCATGTCAAGCGAAAGTAAAATATTTTGACAGAGTTAGACAGTAAAATGTAGCATTATTTTGTTTCAAGGTGGTAGCCTGCGATATCATCGATTTATGACCTCCCAATTCCCAATCCTACTTGTTACACAAAAAGCTTATGAAGCATCCTCGAATGAAACGTTAGGTAGCAAATATAAGTTTTGGTTTTACCACGAAGAACTTGGTCGTTGTCTTTATAAGCAAAGCCGAGCAAATTTGGGAGAAGACTGGGCAGAAAAAGTCGCATCGGAATTATGCTCCCTATTGGGACTTCCCCATGCTGTTTACGAGTTGGCTTCGACTTGGGAAGGCTCGCGCGGTGTCGTCTCACCCAATTTTTTACCACAAGGGGGGACGCTTGTTCATGGTAACGAACTTCTTTCCTCAATTGTGCCGAACTACCCCGCGTTTGGAACTTATGGCATATCACAACATACAATAGATATAGTGCTAAGGGTGATCGCAACCGAATCTGTAAATTTACCCATTGGTTGGACACTGCCCTCTGGCATCCAAACAGCAGTAGATGTGTTTGTTGGCTATCTTCTGCTAGATGCGTGGATTGGTAATGGAGACCGTCACCACGAAAACTGGGGGATTGTCCGAGTGAAAACAGCATCGACTTCAGAAGAAACGGAACACCTAGCACCTACTTACGACCATGCTTCAAGTTTAGGACGCGACCTTTCTGACTCTCAAAGACAGAAACGCTCAGTTGAGGCTTATGCAAAAAAATGTTTCTCAGCGTTTTATGGCAGTGTTGATGATAGAAAGACTCTTAAAACTTTTGATGTGTTCTCACTCGTTGCTAATCGCTATCCCGAAGCGGCTTGTGTGTGGTTGGCACGACTTGAAAATATTTCCCAAGCTAATATTTTAGATATTTTTAATCGCATTAACCGCTCGCACATCTCTACCGAAGCAAGTAATTTTGCTCAGTCAATTCTGGAAATCAATAAACACAGACTACTTACCTTGAGGGAAACACTATCTTGAAGACAACGGAAACATTATTTTTAGTTTGGCAAGACCCTATTAGTCGCTTTTGGTTCCCCATTGGTCGCTTAACATTTGACCAAAGTATCTATCAATTTGTCTATATCCAAGGTGTAAAAGAAGCTGAAGAAAAATGTGGTTTTAAAGCTTTGTCTTCGTTTCCGCGATTAGATGAAATTTATACATCAACTCAATTATTTCCAGTGTTTGCTAATCGGTTAATGTCGCGATCGCGTCCTGATTATTCAAGTTTTATTGAATGGCTCAATATTCCGAATGATGAAAATGACCCAATTACAATTTTAGCCCGCAGTGGTGGAGAACGAGAAACAGATACACTCGCCGTTTTTCCTTGTCCAGAAGTTGATGAACAAGGACAATACCATTTTTACTTTTTCTTGCATGGGCTGCGACATCTGCCAAGCAGTGCAATTGAGCGGATTAATCAACTTGAATCTGGGGAAAAGTTATGGTTAGCTCACGAATTTCAAAATCCCTACGATTCTCAGGCTTTAATTTTAAACACCGAAGACCATTATATCGTCGGTTATTGTCCGCGATATTTGCTTGCAGAAGTTTTTGAGTTCCTTCGACAAAATTCTCACTTAGAGGTGCAGGTAGAGCGTGTCAATAAACCTCCAACTCCGTTCCAATTTCGCCTGCTGTGTAAAATGAGTGTCGATGCTCAAGATGATTTTCGCCTCTTCGCCAGTCGTCAGTATGAGCCTTTAATTGCAGAAATTGCGACGGCGATCAAATAAGGAAGTTAAAATTTTTAGCAATCGCCTTTTCTGCAACAATTTGTAGAACTGGGCGAAATTCTCCCAACGTTCAGTTTTACTTTCATAAGGCAGAAATATCAAGTGGAACTTGGCATTGAGCCGAGATCCCCAGTCCCCAATCCCTTTTATCAAAACTCAAGTCTGCTAACGCAGACATAGCAGATGATTAGTGTTCACCTGTGGAGAACTTGTAAGTCCTGGAGTCATCCAGGCAGAGATCGTTGTTTGCTCTTAGCGTTCCCGTAGGGTAGCAGGAATCGCGTGACTTCTAGTCATGCGAGGTTCAAGAAAATTAGATACTTAAAATCATGCTTCTCAAAAAAACTGTCAAATCAGCAAACTAATTGAAACCCTAGAGATACGGGAGCAACGCGATTTGGTGAGGTCGGATTAAAAACTGCGATGCCTGCGGCGCTTGCGGTGCCATCGCTAAAAATTCTATTTAAGTACAATTAAGATTTATACTACTATAATATCAGTAATATTACTAATATAATTTTGCTGGCAATTCTAGAATATCAAGATAACTCGTTTTTTGTCCCCAAAAAAAGGTAGGATTCCCTTTGGAGTAAAGGTTTTGATATCTAAAATCAAAACAAAAACAGGGAATGCCTACTGTGAAAAATCATATATATTCTACTTTTGATTTAAGCAAATCTTTAGAACATTTTCAAGAAAAAGTTACGAAACTTTTAGAAGTAACAAATATCCCAGATTTTGATGGACGAGTTCTCAAAACACGTGAAGAAAAAATCAGAGAATCTGCATTAATTTTAGCAGGAGAATGTATTGCTTTATTGCTTCATAATCTGTCCAAATCTCCAGAAATTTTAGCTAAATCAATGCACCAAACACAGGGATGGTGGCATAATAAAACACAAAGACATGGTTGTAAAAAACGACGAATATTAACAGTTGGCAATGTCGAAGTAACTCTAAAGCTACCGTATGTAGTTGAACGCCAAAATGAACCAAATAAAAACAAAAACCAACAATCTTTGCATGAAGGATTTTGCCCATTCTTAAGATATTTAGGAATGTCCGAGGGTTTAACCCCAGTTGTTTTATCAACGATTGCTCAATATGGTGCAATCGCAGGCTCGTTTGAAGCTGCACGCACAACACTAATTGATTGGGGAATAAATATTAGTCTAAAACGCATAGAACGGCTAACATATTATTTTGGTAAAATCGGGATAGATTTACGTAAAAATAAGTTAAATGACTTAGAATCTGGTACTTTATGTCACTTAAATTTTCTTAAAGACCAACGTGTTGTAATCGCTGTGGATGGCGGTCGTACCCGTATTAGGATTAATAAAAAAGGAAGACGTAAGCTAAAAACCAATCGCCATGGCTTTGCAGGTGAATGGATGGAGCCAAAATTACTAACAATTTATGTGGTAAATGAACAAGGTAAAAAAGTTAGAACATCAGCAATTCCTATTACTAATGATGGCACATATTCAGGTTATCAAGATTTCATCAAAATCTTAGAAATGTACTTGGTAAATTTGGGCATAAGTCAAGCAAAACAGGTATTATTGATGGCCGATGGTGCAGAATGGATATGGATACACATTCCTCCTTTATTAAAAAAGCTAAAATGCCCACATGAAACTTATCAATTATTAGATTTTTATCATGCTGCTGAACATTTACAAAGCTTCGCTGACGCTGCTTTTAGCACAAATAATGAGCGTCAAGAATGGTTTAAAAAAGCTCGCAAAAGTTTAAAAAAAGGTCATGACCTTGGATTTAATGAGAAACATGGGTGAATTTATATTATCAGCTACTGGAGAACGCTGTAAAATCTTAGTGCGAGAACGAAATTATATTTTAAAAGCTTACCGACGAAGGCTGTTGAAATATAATGAAGTTGCATCTAAAAACCTCCCTCTTGGTAGTGGTGCAGTAGAAAGTTTAATTCGTCAAGTCGTTAACTTACGCATGAAAGGAAACAGTAAGTTTTGGTTAAAAGACAATGCAGAAATTATGTTACATCTGCGTTGTCAATGGATAGCGGGAAGCTGGGATAATTTTTGTGATTCTATCTTTAATTCGTTCATCAAGCCTATAAATGCTTGATTATTTTATACTTTAATTCCGACCAGAAGAAAATTTTGCCATAATTGATACCAAGTATCAAAGACTTGTTACAGATATTTTTTGAAATAATTGTCAAATAGCTTGCTAGTAATCTTTTTGAGATATCTCATCAAGATCAATTATCCTGTGATGCCGGATTTTATTTGTAAACAAAGTTACATTGTACTTAAATAGAATTTTTAGCGATGGCACCGCAAGCGCCGCAGGCATCGCAGTTTTTAATCCGACCTCACCAAATCGCGTTGCTCCCACAATACCTTCGCCAAAAAAAGAGTATGAAGAGATAGGGCTGACGTAGTAGAGTTGTTGTCTTCCCAAACGACAACTCAAAACCCACGAACAGCCCATGCTCGATATCTTATCACTGCTACAATGCTTATTACCACAGATAAACGCTACAACGATGCGGCAATTGAACCAGATAATCCTGGCCATGTTAGCAATGAGTGGCCGAGTGACGATGTTAGGAATTTCTCGTTGGGCAGGCGTTGGTGGTAGTTATCGGACGATGTTGAGGTTCTTTCATACAGTAATTCCTTGGGCGACGTTGTTTTGGCTATTTTTCCGCAAGCATTTGTTCCGAGCGAATGAGGTGTATTTGCTTGTAGGAGATGAAGTTGTAGTTAGTAAATCTGGTAAACTAACTTATGGGTTAGATAGATTTTTCTCTAGCCTAGCAAGCAAACCAATTAATGGTCTATCCTTCTTTGCTTTATCATTAGTTAGTGTTGAAAGAAGGCAGTCATTCCCTATTGGGATAGAACAGATAATTAAGAGTGATAATCAAACAAATAGTACGCCCGTAATCAAAAAAGTAAAATCCAAAGAAAAACGGGGGCGAGGGCGACCAAAAGGGAGCAAGAACA
>CAVYXS010000072.1:0-47147 GCA_963772205.1 uncultured cyanobacterium | reverse complement strand
AGTCTGGCTTCTTTGGCTAAAAGCAAGACTTCTAGTACATCGCTGACTTCGCGGCACATACTAATAATATAAGTTTGGCAGATGTGAATACCAAACTCTTGTTGGAGCGATCGCACGATGCGGAAGGTTTGAATGACATCGTTGGTTTTGTCAGAAAATGGTAATTCTGCGGGAATTAGGGGACGACGGGTTTGCAGTTCTCCTGTTAACCAAGCGATGCGCTGTGCTTCTGATAGTTCGTTGTAAGGTTGGGGTAAGATTTGGAGATATTCGAGAATCTCATTTAAAGCATCAGCGTGACGGGAAGATTCTTGGCGGATATCCAACTGTGTTAAGTCAAAGCCAAAAATTTCTACTTGACAGATGAGATTTTCGAGTTCCCGACAGCTTAAACCTGTTTCAGTGAGGTTATGTTGAATTAATCGCAGTTCTGCTAAAAAATCCTCTCCCGAACGATACATTGGGCTGTCTTCATTTGTTGGTGTTTCCCGTTTGTACAAAGCTAAATTGCGATCGCGGGTATTTTCCAGCCGTTTTAGTATATAAGCCAATTTCAGGCGATAGGGTTCTTGGCGATAACGCAGGGCTAATGAGTCGTATACTGCACTTAACTGGGACTGATCTAATTCGAGAGATTCCAGTAAGTCTGGTAAAACATCACTCCAATGCATCGACACACTTAACAATTCAATCAACTGCTTGACTGACTGGATATATCTCTCCAATACCATTTTCCGCTGATAGCAGGCTGTTTGCCAGGTAGTTTCTGGTGTAACTGATGGATTACCATCGCGATCGGAACCTACCCAAGATCCAAATGAGCAGAAGTTTTTTTGTGGTGGTTCTAACCAAGGAAAGGTGTGAGCCAGAGAATGTTTAAAGCGTTTATATAGTTGAGGTATCCCATCAAATAGAACTTCTTGGAAATAGTGTAGGGCATAGTCTACTTCATCCAGCACCGTCGGCTTAAACTGGTGGAGTTCATCCGTGCGCCACCAGAGACGGATTTCTTCGAGCAATTGTTCCCGAATATCGGCTGCTTCCCAAGGATATCCCCCGACCGTAATACTAGATTGATTTTCTACCTCATCTAGCCGTTGCAACAATTTTACCACCTGTCGCTGTTTATCTCGAATAGTGTGACGGACAATTTCTGTGGGGTGGGCTGTAAATACTAATCGGAGATCGAGTTGGGCGATGAGGCGTTGAATTTGCTGGGGTGGGACATTCAGTTTGAATAAATAAGGAAACAGAGCTGCAAATGTACCTTTTTGCTTTTCATTCTGTTTCGCTACCCAATTATTCGCCAACCACTCCCCACCAAGTCCCAAGTCAACTGGCACATCATTTTCGCTTTTATTCGATGAATAGCTAATATTGGTGGGAGTTTCCGGCTCTTTTGGCTCTTTTTCGGCTTCGCAATAGCGAGTTAATTGCTGCCGTTGCTCATATTCCTGCTCTATGATATTAATCAACTGAAAATACAGCGCAAAGGCTCGAGCAGCTCGGATGGCTTCGTTGATGTTCAATTGTTCAATCAATTTAACAGCTGACGCCGCTTGGTCATGAGTAGCTTGTCCTTCTGGCGAACATAAGTCACGTAGTTCCCTTAACAGATCTACCATTGTCTGACCACATTCTTGCCTGAGTACCGACTCCCATAATTCCTCTACAATTTGCAGTCGATGACGCAAAAATAATTCTGATGGGGGGTAGATATTCGCCGCCTGTGATAACGAGTATAAAACTGAACTCATATTTTCTATCTTGTAAAGCCGATTATTGTTGAGAATTCAAGGTTTCGCGATTATGGCTTGAGTATTTCCATGTGGTAATTAATTAAAGTAGAATTATTAACGGTCAAGTGAAGCTTGATCATCTGGGAACTGGAGAATGGGTAAGCGATCGCCCCGAAATAATTCCACACTTGCTTGGCCTATGGAGTCTAGAGCTTTGATGGTGATTTGTTCGCCGATAAGCAGCAGTAATATAGACGCTGTACCTGTTTGCCAGAGCAAAGATTGGGGAATGCTAAACAGCAACAGATTTAATTCGGGCTGAGAAGAGGGCTTTTGAATGGTAGTAGGCATTGCTAATTTTAGGTTATGGCCAGATGAGTAGAATAAACGAAAAACTCAAAATTGGCATAGCTTGCAACTGTACAAGACTATCTTTGCCGATTTTGCCAGATCATAAGGTAACAAAAGTGTTAAAAAAAAACTTCAGGATGTGCTAAACCTATGGTTCTAGTTTACAAGTGCAGGCAATATCTCCCAATACTCGCTTCCTGTAAAGTTAACTGCCCATGAAAACAACAGTATTACTAAATCGCCAGCAATCCTTAGTCCAATGGGTAAGCCAAGCAACAGGGATTAACACTTTCGGAGTGAAAGTCCGTTTGCAAGGAAATGACCTACATATCCTTTGTGAAGGTTCTGAGTGTCCACCGCGTTGGCGGACTCTCTCTGACTTGCTCCAAGCACTACAGCAAACAGATTTGCATTTCCTCACAAACAGCGAACAACCCTCAATATACCAAGTATTTGTCTACGGCCGAAAAAAAGGAGACGAGGAACCCGAATGGTGTCATCGGGTGCACTTAAATCAACTAGATCGGCATTTGGAACAGGTTCAGCAAGCCCTGTTAGCAGAATCTGAACCATCTAGAGTCACTGGTGGATCGCTGATTATCTCTAATGAAAGTTTGGCACGTCAAGGCAATCCAGAAGCCATTGCCCGCTATCTCAGCGAAACTCTGAGTATGTTGGGTGTGGCGGTAATAGTCAAGGTCAAGCAGCCTTTGACAATCGACAATATTCACCCAGAGTCAAATCGCCTCTGGATATTTTGTCAATCTAGCTATAGTCCTGATCCTTCCTTACTCGCCGAACCAGTAGCCCGGAAATTGCGCGAATTGAAGCTTTCCGGCTACGAAGATGCTGTGATTATTTCCCAAGTAACTGGCGAAACTACCCCTGATTGGCGACTGCGGATTGATTTGACGCCACCAGAGGTAATGTTGAAGGAATGGGCGCGGTGGGGAGATGTACAAGCGATCGCCCGATTGTTAACTGACGTGTTATCAGCGGCACAAGTAGCTGTGCAAGTTTCTCTCAAAGAATCCACCTTACACATTTTTTGCACCCCCGCGGGGGAAACTTCAGCAACGGCATCAGTGCCAAAGAAAACACTGTGCTTGTCAGCAATTTCATCCCAACTAGAAGCGATTGCCCCTCAAGGGATTCTCGCCGCTACTGTATACGGACAAAAAAATGCTGGCGCCAACTCGATTGGATCGATTGGCTGACTTTACCTGCTACACATCATCCCGCCTTTGCTTCATCCGCCTTAGATTTGGCAACTAGTGGCGATGAACCAGCCATCAATTTTTTACTGGAGCGCTTACTCAATCCTGACTTAGATTGGCGATTAAAGACAGGGGGTATGCGCGTAATGTTGCTTCGCAAGAGTGATGTATTACACATAATGTGTGATGCGCCTATCTGCCCAACACGTAAACAAGTAGCTAAGAAAGTCGCTCAGTTTATCCGCCAACTGAAAATTCCCCAAATTATGGGAGTGCGTGTCTACGGACGCCGTGCTGGAAATAAGGAACCTTTTTGGCACTATGGCACGGATTTTGAACATCGCCAACCTTTAGTACCAGAAGCTACCCCAGAATTTGCCGCTAGTTCTGCTTACGTAAATCGAGACTGTTAAACGTTGAGTCCAACGAGGCTATTTTACCTCCTGACTTGGCAACCGCAGAAATTCAAAATTTTGTCGCCGAAGTCACACGAGATTGGGTAACTACTGTCAGAACTACAGCCAAAAAATGGTTATTGAGAACTCAACTATTTACCGAAAGCGATCAGCCAGCAGAATATCAGGATTATGGTCAAGGAATTAAGGTAGCTCTGGTCTGGGGGATTTTGGGATTATTGATCACCGTTCAAACTGATTGGATTTTGGGTCAAATTATTAATCAGCCTATACCGGATTCGGCAAAAGCTGCAACTGTTTCGCCCCCATCATCCCCTCATCCCCAGCCATCTTTAAAATCTGTAGACAATCAGCATCGCAAAGGGGTATTATTGACCAGCGTCGCCAAAACAAAATCATCCGAAAATCAGCGTTCTGTATTTAATGCTTCTGGGTTCACCCAAGATGATAGCCAAAAAGACAATTTGGCAGCAGCACCACTGAAGGGAAAAGCCACCTCAACAGCTATTCTTTTAGCAGCGCGATCGCAGATGCCTAGTTTCAATGCTAGGCAGCTAGATGAGCAAATAGCCTTGTATAAACAGCGTCTGGCTAAAACTGGTACTCCCCCCCAGGTGTTAATCATTGGCTCCTCCCGCGCCCTCAGAGGCGTCGATCCGGCAGCACTTTCTCAAGCTTTAGCCACTCAAGGTTATCCAAATATTGATGTCTTTAATTTGGGTATTAACGGTGCCACCGCACAAGTGGTAGATTTTATCATTCGTCGGGTCTTACAACCATCAGAACTACCAAAACTAATTTTATGGGCAGATGGTTCTCGTGCTTTTAACAGTGGACGTGATGATATCACTTTTAAGGCGATCGCGGCCTCAGCAGGTTACAAGCAAGCGTTACAAACAGCACCAGAAACTAACAGTAGCAATAACATACCCACCAATCCGACTGATGACACACAGACAACAGCAGACCAGCCAGAGACTAACAGCTATGAAGCTGTCAATGATTCGTTAAATCAAATTGTAGCGGCTGTTTTTACTAATTACCAATACCGTGACCAGATTAAAACGCTATTACACAAACAACTGAACTCCTGGACTTTATTTGGTGAGAAACCTCAGATTCTCGTATCACCAACACAGTCCACAAACGATACTCAGGAAGAAAACATTTACCAGCAAGCAGTCGATTTTGATGGCTTCCTACCTTTGTCTACCCGCTTCAATCCGCTGAAATACTATCAAAAACACCCTAGAGTCCCAGGGAATTACGACAACGATTATAAATCTTTCCAGGTCGGAGGTGAGCAAGATAGCTCCTTGCAAGCACTATTACGGTTTACCCAGGAAAAGAAAATTACCCTAGTATTTGTCAATATGCCCCTAACAGGAGAGTATCTAGACTCAGTACGTAAAGAATATGAGCAACAATTTCAACAATATATGTTGCAGATGAATGCCAATCCCAACTTTATTTATCGGGATTTTAGCCAACTATGGCCAAAAGAAAATGACTACTTTTCTGACCCCAGCCACCTCAACCGCTTTGGCGCCTATGAAGTCTCGAAAAAGCTGGCTTATGATCCGATGATTCCTTGGTCTGTGAAGTAGGGTGATGGGGTGATGGGGTGACAAATGATAAATGACAACTAATAATTTAGATGAAGTTTATATCACTTTTTTACGGGGTTTTTTTGCTAAGTGTTTTGGGAATTTACTGGTCTTTACCAAAACAACAATTGCGGTTGTGGACACTGCTAATTGCCAGCTTAGTATTTTATGCATCTTTGCAGATTCAGTATATACCCTTACTATTAGCGCTGACTTTTATTAACTTTCGCTTGGGGATGGAAATTGGCACAAACACTTCCCAAGGAAAACATACTCAAAACTGGCGAATTTCCAATGAAGAGTGGCAATTTGCCCAAGCCGATTGGAATCTTCGTCGTTTGAAGCTGATGTGGTTGGGAGTAATTTTAAATGTTTTATTGTTACTAGGTTGTAAATATCTACCACTGCTATTAAATTATGTTTTTCATGGAACAATACATTCACCAGATAATTCTTTTAAGTTAATTGGACCCCTAGGAATTTCATTTTTTACATTTGAGTGCATTGCCTATTTAATAGATGTTTATCGTGGTGCGCCAGCTACGAACAAATTAATTAAATTTGCCGCCTACAAATTATTTTTTGCTAAACTGATTTCTGGACCAATTACTCGCTATCAAAACCTAGCAAATCAATTTAATAACCTGACTTTACTGACTCCCGATAATTTGGCAGAAGGACTGTGGTTAATTGCTAGGGGTGCAGTGAAAAAAGGTATATTAGCAGACCATTTAGGAATTTTTGTTGATTTATGTTTTGGTAACTTACAGCGAGCCGGTAGTATTGATCTGTGGTTAGCTACATTTGCCTATGGTTTACAGCTGTATTTGGATTTTAACGGTTATGTAGACATTGCCCGTGGGACTGCTTTACTCTTTGGCTTAGTTTTACCTGAAAACTTTAACTTTCCCTATTTCAGCACCAGCATTGCAGACTTTTGGCGACGCTGGCACATGACTCTAGGAGATTGGCTGCGAAATTATGTATACTTTCCTTTGGGTGGTTCCCGTCAGGGTTTAACTCGCACCTGCTGGAATTTATTAATTGTGATGCTAATTGCTGGTATCTGGCATGGATCAGCATGGGGTTTTATCGTGTGGGGCGCATACCACGGTTTAGCCTTGGTAGTTCATCGACTCACAGATAATATTAGCGATCGCTTTGAAAATTTGGAACATTTTTGGCAACATCCCTTGGGCATAGTTTTAGCTTGGCTATTAACCCAATTGATGGTTTTTACCTCCTGGATCTGGTTCCGTCTACCCAACCTCCAAGATTCTTCCTTAGTCATTGGACACCTCTGGGGTCATCCTGCTGATGTGCAGTTTACTCAAAAGGTTTATATAGAAGCCCTAGATTTGAGCCAATCCCAACTAGCTGGGATACTCATAATTTTAGCGGCTTTGATGTTTATCATCTACGCTTTCAGGCGATTCCTCAAATTAGAATTCAACTGGCCTGTGAAGCTAGTCTTCGTACCCCTATGCTTCTACGCCGTTTGGTTATTAGCGCCTGAAGGTAGTTTGCCCTATATTTACTTTGATTTTTAAGTTCTGTGTAGTGAGGGCTTCAGCCCTCAAGGTAAGGACTAAAGTCCTAACTACGAAGTTTTTAACTCATCATCAATGTGGTAATTAGGTATTGGACTGACGCACCCTACAGCCTAGGTCTCTCTCAAATTCACACACATAAGTAAAATTAATCACTTTGGCGAAATCTATAAGAAAATAAATAATACAATCGAGGTAAATTCATGTAAAGTTTATGAGTACAGGTGAAAAGTTAATTTAGCCTGATTCATATAAAACAATAGCACTCATAAAACAATGACCACAACCTTACAACGGCGCTCCAGCGCTAACGTATGGGAACGGTTCTGCGAGTGGATCACCAGCACCGAAAACCGGATTTATGTCGGTTGGTTCGGCGTCCTAATGATCCCCACCTTGCTAGCCGCTACCACCTGCTTCATCATCGCTTTCATCGCTGCTCCTCCTGTAGACATTGATGGTATCCGCGAGCCAGTTGCAGGTTCTTTGATTTACGGAAACAACATCATCTCTGGTGCAGTTGTTCCTTCCTCCAACGCTATCGGTTTGCACTTCTACCCCATCTGGGAAGCAGCTTCCTTAGATGAGTGGTTGTACAACGGCGGTCCTTACCAATTGGTAGTTTTCCACTTCCTCATCGGTTGCGCTTGCTACCTAGGTCGTCAGTGGGAATTGTCTTACCGCTTGGGTATGCGTCCTTGGATCTGCGTAGCTTACTCTGCACCTTTGGCATCTGCTACCGCAGTATTCTTGATCTACCCAATTGGTCAAGGTTCATTCTCCGATGGTATGCCTTTGGGTATCTCCGGAACCTTCAACTTCATGATTGTGTTCCAAGCTGAACACAACATCTTGTTGCACCCCTTCCACATGCTAGGTGTGGCTGGTGTATTCGGCGGTTCCTTGTTCTCTGCAATGCACGGTTCCTTGGTAACTTCCTCCTTGGTGCGTGAAACCACCGAAACCGAATCTCTAAACTACGGTTACAAATTCGGTCAAGAAGAAGAAACCTACAACATCGTTGCAGCCCACGGCTACTTCGGTCGTTTAATCTTCCAATACGCTTCTTTCAACAACAGCCGTTCTCTTCACTTCTTGTTAGCTGCTTGGCCTGTAATCGGTATTTGGTTTACCGCTTTGGGTATCAGCACAATGGCTTTCAACTTGAACGGTTTCAACTTTAACCAATCAGTAATTGATTCTCAAGGTCGCGTCATCTCTACCTGGGCAGACGTAATCAACCGCGCTAACCTAGGTATGGAAGTAATGCACGAGCGCAACGCTCACAACTTCCCCTTAGACTTAGCTGCTGGTGATATTGCTCCTGTTGCTTTGAGCGCTCCTGCTATCAACGGTTAATTCTTAAGTAATAACTGAACTAAAAAGCGCCCTCTGGAAACAAGGGCGCTTTTTTCATGTCAAAAAATAATTTATCCTTCTCAAGTGAGGTACAGTAACCCCACCCCCAACCCCCTCCCCGCAAGCGAGGAGGGGGCTATGATGTACCTCATGTGATAACGTGTTAAAAAATGAAAAACTCCACCCACAAGGGGATGAAGTTTTTGGGTATTGGGAATGGGGAAGAAGTTACCAATGCCCCATTCCCAATGCCCCAAGCGACGGGGCGACTATCCCTCTCAACCCACAAGGGGATGGAGTTTCCCGTCGCTTTCAATAAAATAACTCGTTTAGATCAATACCTTCGCCAATTTACGAGGGTGAGATGATGATGCTTTAACCATTAACTCCCATTTCTCACTCAGCTTGGCAAAAACAATCAGTCCTAAAAATTCCTTCTAGGTTTCCCACAAGGGTTTTTGAACGTATTGACGGTAGGATAAGGGTTTCAGATTTAAAACTACCTTTCCATCAAAACGCTTATGTATGCTTAATTTTGACAAAACTGGCAAAATTTATCTAGGCTCTTATTTTGGCAAAGGTATTGTTAGATGAGGAAAATTTCACATTAGTAGATTTTCATCCAGCAATTCAATATAAAATCTAAAACTTAAAATCAAAAATCAAAATGGCAAACTTAACTCCTAATTCTAGTTTTAGTGTGACACTGCGGTTGCAGATTCCCAATCAAGTGGGGATGTTGGCGTCAATCACCCAAGCGATCGCCACCAGTGGTGGTAATCTCGGTCAAATCGATTTAATTGAGCAAACCCGCAAACAATCTACCCGCGATATTACGGTTGACGCTGCTAGCACCGAACACGCCGAAACCATTGTCCAAGCAGTGAAAGCACTACCAGATATTAAAGTGCTAGATGTCTACGATCGCACGTTTAATTTACATCGCGGCGGCAAAATTAGCATTACTAGCCGAATTCCTCTCAAGAGTGTGTCCGATTTAGCAATGGCTTACACTCCTGGAGTCGGTCGGATTTGTCATGCGATCGCCCAAAATCCTGAAGAGGTTTATAACTTAACCATCAAGAAAAACACTGTGGCCATTGTTACCGATGGTAGTGCTGTTTTAGGATTGGGAAATTTAGGTGCAGCAGCCGCTCTACCAGTCATGGAAGGTAAAGCCATGCTATTTAAAGAATTTGCGGGTATTGATGCCTTCCCCATCTGTTTAGACACTCAAGATACTGATGAAATTGTCCGGACAGTGAAGTATCTCGCGCCAGTTTTTGGTGGTGTAAATCTAGAAGATATCGCCGCCCCTCGCTGCTTTGAGATTGAACAGAGACTGCGAGCAGAATTAGATATCCCCGTGTTTCACGATGACCAGCATGGTACAGCAATTGTCACCTTAGCAGCCTTATTTAACGCCCTGAAGCTAGTGAATAAGTCACTGACAGACATTCGCATCGTCATTAACGGTGCTGGGGCTGCGGGGATAGCGATCGCCCGCTTACTCCGTAAAGCTGGGGCTGAAAAAATTTGGCTGTGCGACTCTAAAGGAATTATTTCTACCAGTCGCACCGACTTGACAGAAGAAAAGCAAGAATTTGCGGTTAAAGCCCAGGGAACCCTAGCGGGTGCATTGCAAACTGCAGATGTTTTTATCGGTGTTAGCGCACCGGGAGTTTTGACACCAGAAATGGTAAAATCAATGGCGAAAGATCCAATTGTGTTTGCAATGGCAAATCCAATTCCCGAAATTCAGCCAGAATTAGTCAGTCAAGATGTGGCTGTGATTGCCACGGGTCGCAGTGACTACCCAAATCAAATCAATAACGTTTTAGCTTTTCCTGGGGTATTTCGTGGGGCTTTAGATTGTCGAGCAAAGACAATTACCACCACTATGTATCTAGAAGCAGCAACTGCGATCGCCTCTTTAGTCAAGCCTTCAGATCTGAATCGGGAACATATTATTCCTTCGGTCTTTGATGAACGAGTCGCTATATCTGTGGCTGCTGCTGTCCAACGCGCAGCGCGTGCAGAAGGGATCGCGCAAAGTTAATAGACGTTGAAATTGATGGGTAAATAATTCCGTAGTCAGCACTTTAGTGCTGTTAAAATCAGGACTAAAGTCCTGACTACGAAACGCTCAAAACTAACTTGACAAAGTAACTAGGTACTCTGTATCATTAATTTTGAGGGGTATGTAGTAAGCACTTTAGTGCTTTAATGAGCGATAAATCGCTCACAAAGATTCACCAATGCCCTATGCCCTATGCCCAAAGTCGGCGGGCGGCTGTCCCTCGAAAGACACCTGGGGATGGGGGATGGGGATGAATAATAATTTGTCCCTACGCTGCGAGTCAGCACTCCCCTAAGATCCTCCTTCCCAAGGAGTCGTGGGGGTGTCTGAATCCTCATATTCGTCAAATAAAGAGTTGATCGATGACGGGTTGTTGGCGAGAGAGTTTCTGCTTTGAGAACTTACCAACTCATCCAGTGCCTCTAAAATTTCTGATGCCGACTGATAGCGCTCTTTATAGTTTTCTCGTACCATTTTACTGAGAATTTCTGCTAGAGAGTCGCTAACTACTGCCTGATGTCTCCATTTTAACTCTTCATCTGCATCTCGATGAAATTCGTGGGGAGATTTACCAGTTAAGGCTTTAATGGCAATCATGCCGACTGCATAGATGTCGCTACTATATTGGGGACGGCCAAAACATTGTTCATTTGGTGCATAACCCTTGGTACCAATACCAATGGTGAAGGGTGTTTGTTCGGGATTATCTATTGGTAACGCGGCGACTTCTTTGACAGCACCAAAGTCAATCAGTACCAGCTTCCAATCTGAGTAGCGCCGCATGATATTACTAGGTTTAATATCTCGGTGAATGACACCGTTTTGATGGACAAATGCCAATGTTGGTAATAAGTCCCGCAAAATGTCAATTACTGTAGTTTCTGGGAGAATTTTACCTGATGGTAGTTCCTGATTTAGAGGATGCCCAAGAATATGTTCTTGAATTAAATAAAATTCTGCGCCTTCTTCAAAATAAGCCAAAAGTTGAGGAATTTGCGGGTATGTACCCAATTTTTCTAAAATTTGGGCTTCTGAATTAAATAAACGTCTAGCAAGTTCCAAGCCTGTCGATTTGGTATTGGCTGGTTTTAGCTGTTTGACTACACATAGGGGGTTTCCTGGACGTTGGGTATCCTCAGCAATGTAGGTTTCGCTGAATCCACCAGCACCGAGAACTTTGAGAATTTTATAGCGTCCGCTGAGAATTTTGCCCGCGACGGCTAAATCTCTTTGCTTGAGTAGGTCTTGTAAGTCATCTTGTTGGCTGATAATTTCTTGGACAATGGGCGAAGATTTATATTTCTCAAATATATCTACTAATTGACGTTTTTTGATGCTTTCCCTGGCGACTTCGGTGCCCAAATAAGAACATCCGCTGCAGACGATCGCTAGCATTGGTATAGTCGTGGGAAACATTAACTGACCATAGATAAATAAAACATAACTGATGAGTCCCCAAATAGTGGCAAGGGCGATGCTAGCGATAAATCTAATTAAGCCTCGCTTCCTTCTCGTCAAGACAAGGACTGTACCACCGACTAGGACAAGCACAAACAAACCCCGCAAGGGTAAACTGCTAATTCCTGGGGCGATGGCTTTACCGTTCATTAAAGTCGCGATCGCATTGGCGTGAATTTCGACTCCTGACATGGGCTGAGGATAAAACCCCGCTACTGCATAATAATCATTGCCTCGCTCACCTTTAGCTGTGCAGCCAATCAGCACGATTTTATCTTGGAAAACTTTTTCCTTTTGTAAATAGTTGTTCCAGTTTTCGGAGTCAAATACCTCCGCAAAGGGGATTACCTTAAATGTTTGGTTATGTCCCCAAAAATAAATGCGATCGCCCTTGGGTTGGGGATATTTTACTTGGGCGCTCTTTAGCACTGCTTCGTCAAAAGAGGTAATTCTATCAGTTAAATCATTTTCAGGCAATAACTTGTTATACGCGCTAGCTAATCGGTGAATCTTCCCGTCTACCTCTTGCGGAAAATTTACTGTACCTATAGACACCGATCCAGTGCGAAACATTGATTGTGGTTCTATCAGTTGGATACTGAGTCCTTGATGTTTGAGCGAATCTTGATAAAACGCTGCTAAGGTCACTTTACTGCCATATTTTTGCAAGGCTGATTGCAATTGGCGATCGTCGGCAGGATCGTCACTATTAAGGGTATCAAACACCACATCCAACGCCACGGAACGGGCACCAGCCTTGATCAACTTTTCGATTACTTGCGCGTATGCAGCACGTTTAAATGGAAAAGATTTCAGTGATTCCAGGTAAGCATACTGTTGTGGATCTGTTTTATAGTACTGTGCAGGGACTGATATTGAATCATTGTCGATTGCCAAAATCACGATGTCTTTTGGCGGCTCCTGTTGTCCACGCAGTTGAAAAAAACTGGAAACTGCTTGAGTTTCCATCAATTGCACCCAATCCACTCCAGAAGCTGTTAGCAGTGATGCGCCAATTACTGCTATACCAGTGAGCAAATGACCCAAGCCTGTCATTAGCTGAGAACGGTGTGCTGATGTCGTCGAAGTTGCTTTGGTGGGTTTAGTAGACCTTCTTTTGGTAGCAGAGACATATTTTTTGGTTAATGTAGATATAGGTTCTTCTGCCATATCCTCTTTAATGATTGATTTGTGTGCAACGTTTTATTTATTCAGACCCTGTTTAACTACAATCAAATTGAAATCAGACTTAAATGAGAATCTTATACATTTGTAAATTATCCTTTATTTCTCAGCAAACTTGCGTTGGCAAAGCATTTTTGACAGATAATGCCAATCGCAACACTGCTTAACTCATTCTCAGACTGAGGGACAACCATTGATTGTTCCACAGACCAGAGCCAGATGTGTTGGGATTTTGTACTTGATGATAGCCAGCGAGATTCTACTCTCACCAAGAGCTATGGGACTAGGAGGTCAATCATCAGCCTGATCCTGGGCTAATTTTACCTGTGATGCAACACTGTTAGTCACCATCAAGGGTGTCTTGTTGTTGATGGTAAAACCTATAGATGGGCTTCACCCCATATCTTAGCCTAGGACTTATGCTATACCTCTTTAGGAGTAAACTTAACTGTTATCTAGCTACGAATGCTGTTATTGAGTCAATTTTATTGGTAGATTTTGATCATGGAGTACAAGTTGTGCGCGTCTAAAATGAAAAAGTTTCAGCACCAAGCATATTTACTCCAATTTTTCAACTAACTTTTATGATTTGAAAGAGGTACGGTAAACGCTATACATGAAGATATACTTTATAGATATTAGCAAATTTGTCATTTAAAAATTGCTATAATCTGTTGTTCACTCTAAAATTTTTTCTATTATTAGGTGTAATTTTCTATGGGTTCTCCAATGAATCGTCTGTCTATTTTTGTAGACGGAAACAATATGTTCTATGCTCAACAAAAAAATGGCTGGTTTTTTGACCCACGGCGAGTCTTAGAATATTTCAAACATGAGCAATCAGAAACAACATTAATCAATGCTTTTTGGTACACTGGCTTAAAAGACCCACAAGATCAACGAGGTTTCAGGGACGCTTTAATCAGTCTGGGATATACAGTCCGAACTAAAATATTAAAAGAATATTATGATGATTCATCGGGACGGTACTCCCAAAAAGCTAATTTAGATATTGAAATTGTTGTAGATATGTTTAATACAGTAGATCAATATGACAGAGTAGTTTTATTTAGTGGCGATGGAGATTTTGAAAGAGCAATTGAACTATTACGCTCAAAAAATACGCATATAACAGTAGTATCGACAGAAGGAATGATAGCCAGGGAATTACGCAATGCTACGGATAGATATATTGACTTAAATGATATAAGAGACTCAATAGAAAAAACAGAAGGTTAGTAGCATTAACAATTATTTACAAAGGGTTAAAGCAAAAAAACTAAGGATCAAGGTATTTATAGCCAAATACGAGGAGGAGGGAGAGTGGCTGGGAGCTAATTATTCAAAGCACATCAGTTGCCTGATTGACTGACCCACCCTAAAAATTGGATAGTTGTTTTAATTGTCAGTTGTGAAAACTAACGTTCAAGGTATTTGTAGCCAAATACAAGGAGACAAAAATGACTTACAAGTCAGAGCGGATCATCATTTTTGATACGACATTGCGAGATGGTGAGCAGTGTCCAGGAGCCACCCTGAATATAGACGAAAAGCTAGTTATAGCCAAACAACTAGCGCGTCTGGGTGTGGATGTAATTGAAGCAGGTTTCGCCTTTGCTAGTCCAGGAGATTTTGCCGCAGTCAGCAAAATCGCCCAAATCGTAGGCAAAGAAGATGGTCCTGTGATTTGTAGTTTGGCAAGAGCCATTAAAGCAGATATTGAAGCAGCCGCAGAAGCATTAAAACCAGCAGTTAACGCCAGAATTCACACATTTATTTCCACTTCTGATATTCATTTACAGTATCAGCTGCGGAAGTCACGGGCAGAAGTGTTAGCGATCGCAGAAGAAATGGTAGCTTATGCCAAGTCATTCATGACAGATGTAGAATTTTCGCCGATGGATGCAGCCCGTACTGATCCTGAATTTCTCTACCAAGTGTTAGAGCGAGCGATCGCTGCTGGAGCCACAACAGTTAATATTCCTGACACGGTGGGATATACAACCCCCAGCGAATTTGGGTCTATGATTAAGGGGATTACCGAAAATGTCCCCAACATCGACAAAGCAATTATTTCCGTTCATGGACATAATGATTTAGGCTTGGCAGTTGCCAACTTCTTGGAAGCCGTGAAAAATGGTGCAAGACAATTAGAATGCACCATCAATGGTATTGGTGAACGAGCAGGAAATGCAGCTTTAGAAGAATTAGTCATGGGGCTGCACGTCCGCAGACAGTATTTTAATCCCTTCTTTGGACGCCCAGCCGAATCTGAAGAACCCCTGACGAATATCGACACTCGTCAAATTTACAAAACGTCACGCCTAGTTTCCAATTTGACAGGAATGCTAGTGCAACCGAATAAAGCAATTGTCGGGGCTAATGCCTTTGCCCATGAATCTGGTATTCATCAAGATGGCGTGCTAAAAAATAAGCTCACCTATGAAATTATGGATGCCCAATTGATTGGCTTGACAGACAATCAAATCGTCTTGGGTAAACATTCCGGGAGAAATGCCTTCGGTACGCGCTTAAGAGAATTGGGTTTTGAACTGTCAGAAACCGAATTAAATAAAGCCTTCGTCAAATTTAAAGAAGTAGCTGACAAAAAGAAAGAAATTTCTGATTGGGATTTGGAAGCTATCGTTAACGATGAAATCCAAAAAGCGCCCGATTTGTTCCGCGTCGAATTGGTACAAGTTTCTTGCGGTAGTAACACCCAACCCACTGCAACAGTCACCCTCCGCACCCCAGACGGTGAAGAATTAACTGATGCAGCGATTGGTACAGGACCTGTAGATGCAGTTTACAAGGCAATTAACCGCGTGGTGAACGTCCCTAACCAATTGATTGAGTTCTCTGTACAATCGGTAACAGCGGGGATTGATGCCATTGGAGAAGTCACCATTCGTCTACGCCACGAATCTAGGATATTTTCAGGTCACGCTGCCAACACAGATATCATTGTCGCCTCGGCTCAAGCTTACGTAAATGCACTGAATAGATTGTATGCTTTCTTGCAAACAAAACAAAAGCAACAAACAGTTAAAAGTGTTGACAGTTAATATTTGTAGTAGCGCTTGAGCGCTACTACAAGCTATAAATTTCTCTCAATTTTTTCCTGGCTTAGGGTGCATCAGATAACCAGATAACTGATGAAAGATTTTCGGTCTGACGCACTCTACTTATTAGAGATTTTTTCAGTTAATTAATTATCTTGATAAAATTACTGAACCAGTAACTTGCTATCAGAGGGTATATTCAAAATAAACCCCATCTATTACTGGTCATGAATCACCAGATAACAACATCTTGGAACGAAGTCCGCGCTACCTTTAAAAAAATCTGGGGTTACGAAGATTTTCGTCCACCACAGGGAGAAATTATCAGCAGTTTATTAGCACAAAAAGATGCACTAATTATTATGCCTACAGGAGGGGGAAAATCCATTTGTTTTCAACTTCCTGCACTGCTACAAACAGGATTAACTTTAGTAGTTTCACCCTTAGTGGCGCTCATGGAAAATCAAGTACAGGAACTACGTCAACGCCACCTGAATGCAGCACTTTTGCATAGTGAATTACCGACATCTCAAAGACGTGCAACACTGCAAGCATTAGAAAAACAAAAGCTCAGATTACTGTATTTATCGCCAGAAACTTTACTTAGTCAGCCAGTGTGGGAAAGATTGTGTCATCCACAGTTACAAATTAACGGCTTAATTCTCGATGAAGCACATTGTTTAGTGCAATGGGGAGAGACATTTCGCCCAGCTTATCGTAGATTAGGGGCTGTGCGACCTGCATTGTTAAAATCAAAACCACCAGGAACAAAAATCAGCATCGCTGCTTTTACGGCTACTGCTGATCCTGTGGCGCAAAAAATCATAGCTACAGTTTTACAATTACAACAACCAGAAATTTTTCGTCTTAATCCCTATCGTCCTAATTTGCATCCTAGCGTCCGCATAGTTTGGACACCAAGAAGTAGAAAACAATTATTATTAAAATTTATTAAAAATCGACCCCAACAAGCTGGATTAGTGTATGTTCGGACTAGGCGAGATAGTGAGAATTTAGCCGCATGGTTAGCAGAGATAGGTTATGCCACAGCTAGTTATCACGCGGGATTGGGTGCAGAAGACCGTCGCGCCGTCGAAGCCAGCTGGTTAAGCGGAAAAATCCCCTTTGTGGTGTGTACCTGTGCGTTTGGGATGGGGATAAATAAACCTGATGTGCGTTGGGTAGTTCATTTTCATGCACCGCATTTGCTATCTGAATATGTGCAAGAAATTGGACGCGCTGGAAGGGATGGAAAACCAGCCGAGGCGTTGACTTTGGTGAGTGAACCTACAGGCTGGTTAGATTCAGAAGATCAGCAAAGACAGCAGTTTTTTCAAGAAAAAATGCGATCGCAACAACAAACAGCACAGCAATTGATCAAAAAACTGCCAAAACAGGGAGAAGTAAATACAGTAGCGCGAGAATTTCCCGATGGTGCAATGGCGCTGTCTTTACTGCACAGCAGCGGTCAACTAAATTGGCTTGATCCCTTTCATTACACCATTCAGCCAGGGATAAGTAAACAGCTAGGAACACAATTACATGCTGCAAAACAAATGCATCAATATCTTACTACTAAACAGTGCCGCTGGCAGTTTTTGTTAACCGCTTTTGGTTTTGATAAAGAAGCAGCAAACTGGCGTTGTGGACATTGCGATCGTTGTCGCCACTAGTATAAGTATAACTTCTTGCCTCTGTGTTCTCTGTGCCTCTGTGGTTAAATTCATAGCTTATTAACCGCAAAGACGCAGAGAGAAAAAACAAATTTTAGTCTTCGTGGGGTAGGAATCAACCTCGCTTGAGTGCTAAACTTAGTCCATCGCCAATGGGTAAAAGCGAGAAAGTGACCCGTTCGTCATGATGCAACTTCTCGTTAAGAGCGCGGATAATTTGGGTACTTTTATCTTGAATCTGCGGGATCAGCAACTCGTCCAGACCATAAAACATTATCAATAGCAATCAATCCGCCTGGACGTACCAATTGCAGAGAGCGTTCGTAATATGCGTCATAATTTTCTTTATCGGCATCGATAAAGGCAAAATCAAAGGTTTCAGCTTGTCCAGTTGCCAATAGTGCATCTAAAGTTTCCACACCTGGCGCTAATCGTAGATCAATTTTATCAGCAACCCCTGCTGCTTGCCAATACCGTCGAGCGATCGCTGTAAATTGTTCACTCACATCGGCAGCAATGATTTTACCATCTGCAGGTAACGCCAAAGCCACCGCTAGAGAGCTATAACCGGTGAAAACTCCAACTTCCAGGGTTTTCTTCGCGCCAATTAGCTGCACCAACAGCGCCATAAATTGCCCTTGTTCCGGTGAAATTTGCATTCTACCTTGGGGAAGATTTGCGGTTTCTTGGCGTAATTTCACAAGAATCTCTACTTCCCGCAGGGAAGTAGATAATAGATAGTCGTAGAGTTGGTTATCAATTCCAATCGTCCGGGTTGACATAATTGATGCAAAAATTTAAGTGATACACAGTTATACTAGCGCTGGAGAGTGGTAGATAAGAATCAAATGGTGCGATGGATTTTTACAGCAATTTTACTGGTGCTATTGACAGCCTGTGGCAGTATAGGATTACTACCGACTAGCGAGTTAGTGCAAAAAGCGATCGCAGTTCAGCTAGAACAAACCCAAAAGCAACTCAACCAAAAGCTAGAACTTGATTTTCGCGGATTTGAAATCAAACGGCTGACAATTATCCAAGAAAAACCCCTGACGATTCAAAATTTACCGGCTTTCCGGGTTCAGGGAAACTACGACTTGATTCTTAAGCTACCAAAAAGACAGTTAACCCAACCGCAACAAGCCTTTGATATTTATCTCCAAATTCAGCAAGAAGGTAAAACTTGGCGATTGTTGCTTCCTGACAAGGGTAGCCAAGATACTCAACCAATTTGGCGTAGCTATCTTATCTTCTAGCTGCTATGTGCAACTAGAAAAACCATCACAACTGTTTCCGTATAACTAACCAAGCATTACCATGATCAAGGTAATAGTTATATTGGAGACAGAGTAAGATGTATTTTAATTTTTTCATCAGTTCCATTCTGGGAATTGTGATTACCGTGCTACTGGCTTTTGGCGTGCTGCAATGGTTTCACATACCTACTGGTAACTTTCTTGACTGGGTAATTGGTGGCGCAAGTTTTTGGTGGCTGGTGGTAATTGTTACTGTACCGTGGAATGTGCATTTTCAGGCTAAAGAAGTCTTAGCAGAAGCAGCACAGTCGGCTGAAAAAGGGATTCCGGTGGAGGAGAAACCACTGAAGTATGTCAGAGTTTTAGCCAAGCGATCGCTTTGGGTTGCTATTGCTTTACATTTATTATCAGCTGTTGGACTTTATACCCTCGCCGCCACAGGAATCAGCGCTGTCGGATACATCAGTTCTGGTGCAGCATTATTATTAACTATCCTCCGTCCAGCTATCCGTGGCTATGAGTATTTATATGCACGGTTAGCGATGATTCGTCAAGAATTTACCTATCCCCGCGAAGATATAATTGAACTCCGTAATCGCTTCTCAGAATTTGAACAAAAAGTGCAACGCTTAGAAGAACAACTCGATGGAGAACAGCCTTATTCAATTGCAGCAAACCATCAACGCTTTAGCGAAGAAACGCGCCGAGATTTAGCCAGATTAGCCGCTAATTTAGAAGAATTACGCGCTACAAATCAAACAGAACATGAACGGTTGTCCAGAGAAGCCAGAAATGCGATCGCACAACTTTCTACTGATGGACAATTTCTCGATCATGTCCGCGAAATTATTAGGTTTTTCAAAACAGCTTAAATAGCCCTCACAATAATCCTGCAGATTCATATAACCGCTTAACCATTGCTGTAATTTTAGCACCATAGTCTAAATCTGCCGACCAACGTCCTGATAGTTGATCGATTAATGGTGCAATACCACGAGTCACAAATCTAAACCGGGGATCTACTACTTCATTTACTAACGGTTCTAGACTGGCGTAAGCTTTCAAATGTTGAATATGTGCCCTCACACCAATTCTCGCACTTTCAAAAGATGCCGCATCAGAACTACCACCAATAGTTCCTAAGCCGGCAAAGTTATTTTGTGCTGGTTTAATATCACCACCAAACCGGAGAAATCCAGTTTCTACACACATTTGACCAAAAGCAATGTCATAGTTTATTCCCTCAACACTAGCTTCTTCTCGATATAATTTTGGCAAGTCAGGAAACTGTACTAGGGAATTTTCATTATTATTTTTGAGGAATAGCTGCAACTGTACTTCTGAAGTATTACCATTAGAGACTATTTTGTCAAATTGAGCAACGCAAATTACCGAAATTGAGCGCAAGTTAAGAGTACGACTTGGCGTATCCCAATTTACAGAAATATGAAAATCGCGCAATTCTATGGCTTTAATGTAGACAACTTTACGATAAGTAGTTCGGTTGACATTCGTGGCTTTTGATAAATCAATTTGCAACCGATCTACTAAATCAATTGGAATGTAAGCATTACCATTAATTAATATTCCTTGCTCTTGGTATTTTTGTCCATTTATGTTAATATTAATTGCTGGATAATTTGTATCTGTAGAAGTTCCTGTATTAGGATCAATCATACGACTCCAAGAAACTAGTCCATCGGCAATTCCCAAGGCAAAATCGCGACGACGATTTTGTAGCAAAGAGCGATCATCTGGACTGCTGAGAAAACCCACTTGCATTGACAAAGAAGGCGTCGTTGTCTGGCGACAGAATATTAAACTACCCAATCCAGTATCCGTATCTGGCTTGACTCCCCGATTAGGTAATTGAGGTACGCGGCGCAACAGTCCCACTAGCAATAGTTCTCCATTGCTTTTGCGTTGATTATTATTGGCAATATAGAATACACTAGCCCCACGTACAGTAGGACTGCTAGCTGAATCACAGTGAATTTCCAGCGCTACATCACCCTGACGAGCGCGAGAATTTATCCAAGAAATAGTTTGGGCAGCACTGAGGTCATCGGGAACTGATAAAATTTCAAAATTACGCGCCCTCATTTCCGTTACAATCAAATCTCGTAGCAGAATCATTTCTTTAGCTTCGGTTGTACCACCTGCGATCGCACCTGGATCAATTCCTCCAGCTTCTTTGCCTCCGTGCGCCGCTGAAATAAAAATACGTCCCATCTTAAGTATTTCCTCTGATAAATTTACTTGTAAGCAATTCTATACATGATTCTGAGTTAGGCAACAAGAATATAATAGCCATCAGAAGTCCTTTGTTATTTCTCAATTTGGGGACTAGGGACTAGTAGTCTGGTAAATCAACTTTGCTTGGTTCGTAGTTAGGACTTTAGTCCTAAAGAAGCGATAAATCGCTTACTACGCTTGGTTCGTAGTTAGGACTTTAGTCCTAAAGAAGCGATAAATCGCTTACTACATATCCCGCAAAGTTTGTGTAGTGAAACACTAGGGATGAGGAGTATGAAGGGGAATAATAATTTATCACCACTCCCCCAATCCCCAATACTTCGACAAGCTCAGTACAAGTCCCCAATCCCCAATCCCTAATCCCCAATCCCTAATCCCCAATCTCACGCAAAGTGCTTTGATTAATATGCAAATTCCCCGCTTGCACCCTGATACAATTGAGGAAGTTAAACAACGCACCGACATTTTAGATGTCGTTTCTGAGTACGTAGTTTTACGTAAACGGGGTAAAGATTTTGTAGGTTCTTGCCCCTTCCATGATGAAAAAACTCCTAGCTTTACGGTTAGTCAGACTAAGCAAATGTACCATTGCTTCGGCTGTCTAGCTTCGGGAAATGCCATTAAGTTTTTGATGGATTTGGGGAAACGCTCTTTTCCTGAAGTGGTGCTGGATTTAGCACGGCGCTACCAAGTTCCTGTGCAAACCCTGGAACCTGAACAAAGGCAAGAATTGCAGCGTCAGATCTCTTTGCGGGAACAATTGTATGCAGTTCTGGCAACAACGGCAAACTTTTATCAACATACCCTGAGACAATCTCAAGGACAAAAGGCTTTGCAGTATCTATGCCGCGATCGCCTACTCCAAGAAGCAACAATACAGCAATTTGGCTTAGGTTATGCGCCTGCAGGCTGGGAAACCCTTTCGCGCTATCTGATAGAAACTAAAAATTATCCAGCACAATTGGTAGAAAAAGCGGGATTGATTAAACCACGGAAGGAAGGGGGCGGTTATTATGATGTGTTTCGCGATCGCCTGATGATTCCCATTCGTGATGTGCAAGGGCGTGTCATTGCTTTTGGTGGTAGAACTCTCAGTGATGTAGACGCCCAGAGGGCGGCTTCCCCGGAAGGGGTACAACCAAAATATTTAAATTCACCGGAAACGGAACTATTTATTAAGGGTAAAACATTATTTGCGCTAGATCAAGCCAAAACTGGAATTTCTCAACTCGATCAAGCAGTGGTAGTAGAGGGATATTTTGATGCGATCGCTCTTCATGCTGCTGGTATTAATAATGCTGTCGCTTCCCTGGGTACTGCTTTAAGTTTGGAACAAGTAAAGCTAGTATTACGTTATAGCGAATCGAAACAATTAGTCCTCAACTTTGACGCTGATAAAGCCGGGACAAATGCTGCAGAACGGGCGATTGGGGAAATTGCTGAACTAGCATATAAAGGCGAAATACAGCTAAAAATTCTCAACATTCCCGATGGTAAAGATGCCGATGAATACTTACATACTCATACAACAGAAGACTATCAGCAACTATTAGGAAATGCACCGCTTTGGCTAAATTGGCAGATTGAGCAAATTATCAAAGATCGTGATTTAAAACAGGCTACCGATTTTCAGCAAGTTATGCAACAGATGGTAAAATTGCTGAAGCGAATTGAAGGCAACGAAGCTCGTAAATCCTATGTCGCCTACTGTGCCCAAATACTTAGTTTAGGCGATGCCGGGCTTGTGCGTTTGCGAGAAGAGAATTTAGAAACTCAACTGGCTGGTAGTGCATCCGTTAAGAGACAGCAAAAAGCGATCACAGCTAATGTCAAGAATTATCTTTCTAGTCAATCTGCAGCACCTCCTCGCGATCGCAGTCTTTTAGAACAAGCAGAGGCTTTATTACTGCGAATTTATCTTCATTGTCCCGAACAGCGTCAAGCGATTATGGACGAACTAGAGTCGCGAAATTTAGAATTTAGCCTTTCTCATCATCGATTTTTGTGGCAACAAATTGTAGAGATAACAGAGGTTGATTTAGTATCAAGTTTGCAAGACAAATACCCAGAGTTTCCTGAAGAAATGCAATTAATTTCTCATCTATTTCATTTAAATGAGAAAAATCTCAAAGATGACATACTGCGTACCGCCAAAGGAATCCAAGCTGCGATCGCTTCTCTGGAAAGAGTGTTTAGAGAAAAGCGCTATCGCCACTTTTTGTCACTGTGGGAAGGAACCGATAAAGACACAGAACCAGAGCGATGGGAATCATATTATCAAGCATTCTATACAGAAAAACTACGACTTCAAGAACTAGAGCGTCAACGGTTATTCTCTATCACTGACTTACTCTGATTTATTAAACCAAACTTCGTCCATTTTGAAACCTGGAGTAGTGCAGGCCAAAAAGCCCGCTACTACCACCAGGGAGCAAGACTTAAGTGCGGGACGCTACGCGCCGCTTGCTTTTGAGGAGGGGTACGGCGTGAGCGCTACTTCGACCCCTCTGCGAGACGCTACGCGTAGCAAGATCCACGTAGTGGTACGGCAAGCTCAGGGCAGGCAAGCTCAGTACAAGTCAGTCGAACGCTGCTCCCACTACGTATGAAAAACTATGGTTCTCAAAATAGATGCAGTTCATCTAGCCATCACGAACTGCGTACACCAGGATAGCTGTAAGTAGAACGGCGTGAATAATTCAAGGTTTGTAGTGGGGACTTTAGTCCTCTATTAAGGGCTAGAGCCGCTTACTACAAGCCAATTCAATTAAATTTTACATTACTTAATGTAGTTTGGTTTTTTCTCACCGACTTACTTATGCTCTGAGGGGGTTGGGGGTGGGGTTATTGTACTGATATGCAAAATAATATTGATGTCCAATCAATAATCTAGACATCTTCAACTTCAAATTGAGCCACTGTAATGGCATTAAAAGCAAAAGCCAAAACTAATGGTAAAGGACAGTGTAGCCACAAAGTAAAAAACAAAGCTATAACTGTGGTAACTACTGCTGAGAATGACCACAATTTTTCTTCAAAGGTTAATCCTTTTTCGGCTTTAATTAATCTCAGGGCGTTAACTGGTATAGGTTCTGGCATGACGCATCCTGGAGGAAAAGCCCAGTAGTTATTACGTCGTTCAACAAATAATTCTGTCCAGCCATTGTCTTGGCACCATTCCTTAATCCATTCAATTGAGTAATGATTCATCATAGGGTTTGGTAATTTAGACTGTTGAATTTGTGTAGTCAGTGAATATAAATACTTAGTAGATTCCCGGCAAGCTATTAAACAGCTATAAAATTAAACCTTAATTATCGTCTCTAAATAATATATAAAGTAGTTGAGATAGGTTTAATTATGCTTCAAACATTACTTAGCTTAATTACAAGATTAACAGTGAATTCAGGCTAGTTAATTGAAAAGACAATAAACTTTACCTGATTTTGACTTTGCTTAATCAAGAAATGTAAACAATTTTGTGAGTGTTTGCTGCAATATTAAATGGGGATAATAATTTATCCTAAAACTCAATTTTTCACATCAAGAATTATGAAGTGTGCTGAGTTCAAAGACTACCACCCTATTTGCTTTAGCAATAAATATCAAAGCAGCGCCTTAGTACAGCGTTTCCTAAATTGGTGGCGTTTTGGTTCGTAGTTGCGCGAATAGCGCTATTCGCGCAGCGTGGCGTTAGCCAAGCGCAACTACAAACGATAGACTTTATTTTCATTTCGTCATAAACTTGTGCAATCCTGTACTTAGTACAGCTTTGCGTAAAATCGTAGCGAATTGAGGGTGAAAATTTAAACGCAGAGGGGCGCAGTAGACGCTTTTGCGGCTTGCCGCAGGCTGGTAAACGCAGAGTAACGCGGAAAATTCGCTATGACACTGATTCTTTGTGCCTGGGCGCCTCTGCCTGAAACAAATCTTTATTTACCAGCTGCTCGAAATTCTAAAATATGTTCAGCAGTGACTTGTGGTTGCTCTAAGTGAGGAATATGCCCACAATCTTGAATCCAAACCAGTTGACTGTGTGCAATTGCCCTGTGGAATTTCTCAGCGTCGCTAATTCCCAAGATTTTATCAGAATCGCCCCACAAAATCAAAGTTTCTTGCGTAATTTGTGATAAAATGTTAAAACTGAAATCACCGTAACCACCGCTTTTAGTAAAAGCAATTAAAGCTTGACTCCAAAAAGGCATTTGCAGGTGTAATGCAGCACAATATAGAGCATCCACAGATGCCAGACTGGGATTTTTATAAGCAGCACGGGAAATGCGATCGCGGATTTTCGGACTCCGCAAAAACTCCGTTGCATAATAATCTAACGGCGGAAATATCAATTTACTGAACGGTGAACCCCGCTTTAACCCAGCACTGTCGATTAACACCAGTTTTTGCACAACTTCCGGGTAAGTCAGGGTAAAATCAATCGCCGCAGCACCCCCCATTGAAGCACCTACCAAAATGACGGGTTGGTTAATCAGGGTTTTCCAGAAATAATATAGATGGGTTTTAATGGCATTTGGGCTAAACTGTAAGCCTGCAACTCTGTCTGTGAATCCAAAACCCAACAAATCCACAGCCCAAGTTTGATTATCTGCTGCTAGCAGGGGCAACAAGCGACGCCATTCTAACACAGAACTGTCAAATCCGTGAATTAATAATATGGGTGTACCACCACTTCCTTGGGAGACATAGGTTGTGGTAATTGGTGCATCAGTTAAGGTGGTAGCGATCGCTTGAGTTTGAATACTTTTAGCCAGAGCGATCGAGGCAGGTTCTGACAGTTGCCCAACTGTAGCAGGCAGAAAATTAGGAAACATAAATTTCAGCTTACAGCATGGGTAACAAACTTGGCTAGCGGTTGTTACCATCAGCCCCTTAAGTGGAACCGCGTGCATAATTTAAGGTTTGTAGTGGGGACTTTAGTCCTCTCTTAAGGGCTAGAGCCGCTGACTACAAGCCAATTCAATTAAATTTTACATTACTTAATGTAGTTTGATTTTTTCTCACCGACTTACTTATACAAATCGTTGAATGGTTGTGTGCAGTTTTTTCAACCTCACTGGTTTGTCGAGATATTCATTAGCGCCCGCATTTAAACATTTTTCGCGATCGCCAGGCATTGCTAATGCCGTCAAGGCTATAATTGGCACATTAACTAATTCTGGCATATGGCGAATCTGACGGATGGCTTCAAGTCCATCGATTCCTGGCATTTGAATATCCATTAAAATCACATCAGGTATGTGGACTTGTGCTAGGTTAATAGCTTCATGCCCATCTTTGGCAATAATTAACTCATAGTCTTGATAAATCAAATAAGTAGAGAAAGTCTCAATATTCATCTCATTGTCTTCCGCTATGAGGATTAGTGGTTTTTGGCGAATATGAGATTGAGCAAGATGTTCAGCTACTGGTTTCGGCGCTAAATTAACTTCTATCAGTTGGTTGGAAAAATTAGCAGTATCGTTGTGAGAAAAGTAACTATTTATTGATAGAATTTCTTGATTTTGTATATCCTCCAAATCAGATATTGAAGAGTTAGTCAAGGTGTCCATTGGTGTGTAAGGCAAAATGACCGTAAAGCAGCTTCCCTGTCCTAGGTTACTAGTCACATGAATGTGTCCATTTTGTGCTTCCAGTAGACGCTTGACTAATGCCAATCCTAATCCAGTTCCACTATATTGGCGATTGAGACGACTATCAATTTGGACGAAAGATTGAAATAATTTTGGTATATCTGCTTGAGCAATGCCGATGCCTGTGTCGATTACCTGAAATGTCACAAGATGCTCAGTATCATCAATATCAGCTTTCAGGGTGACATGACCACCTTCGGGAGTAAATTTGACAGCATTATTTAACAGGTTAATCAGCATTTGACGAACACGTAATTCATCAAGACCGATTTGTCCGATATTTTTGACAATCTGTGTTTCTAGATAAATATTTTTCTCATTTGCTATTTGTTTGACAAATCGCAGACTAGAATCGCACAATTCTGCAAGTGAAACTGGTACAATTTGCAATTCCAATTTGCCAGATTCAATCTTTGCCAGATCGAGAATATCATTAATCAAATTCAAAAGATGTCTACCACTCTGCTCAATAGTAGTAATAGCTTGTTTTTGTGCTGTATTCAATTCTCCATAAATAAATTCCAGCAAAGTTTCAGACATTCCCAAAATGGCATTGAGAGGCGTGCGAAGTTCGTGACTCATGTTCGCCAAAAATTCACTTTTTGCCTGATTGGCAGCATCGGCTAACCGTTGGGCTGTCTTGGCATTTTCGAGTAATTCTACTTGATGTAATGCCACACCAAGCTGAGAAGCAATTTGCCGACAAAACTCAATTTCCCAGTTTTTCCATTCACGCGGACTAGAACATTGATGAATGCATAATAGTCCCCATAAAGTGTCTTTCGAGCATAGCGGAATTATCAGATTTGCCTTCACCTGAAACTGAGCTAAAATTTCAATATGGCACTCCTGTAATCCTGCTTGATAAATATCGGCAACCGACTGAATTCGCCCTGCTTGATAGTGAGCCGCATACAATTCACCAAAGCAATGGTCTTGAATTTTATTTTCTAAGGCTGACGAATATCCAGGGAGAACATTTTCTGAAACAAAAGTCCCTAAAGTCCAGTTCGATGCGGGATCAAAACGAAAAATACCTACGCGATCTACATTTAGTAGTCGGCGGACTTCATGAGTAGTCGTCTTAAAGATGTGGGTTAAATCCAGGGACTCCCGAATTTTGCTGATCACACTTGCCAATGTCTGCTGCTGTTCTTCCATAACAGGCAGACGATTAGCTTTGCTTTGAGCCATTTCCAGCAACTCAGCTTGTTGTAAAGCAGCCCCTAAATGGGCAGCAACCTGAGTCACAAATCCTACTTCAGATTCTGACCATACCCTGACACGCGAATGCTGATAAACTCCCAGCAAGCCCCACAATTGCCGTCCTACGAACAGGGGAACGACCAAAAAGGCGCGAATATAATAATTCTCCAGGATTTCGAGATGGCAGGGAGAGAGATTGGCAGTGTAGATATCGTTAACTAGGGAGACTTCATGATTGCGGTATCTTCCCCCCTGAGTTTCTTGTAAATATGTGTCAGTCCAAATCAAAGGAGTTGCCAAGAAAATCTTTGCCCAGCCGAGAGTAACAGACTCAAAATCGCGAATAAATCCCCCACCCCAGTTTTCGTCAAAGCGGTAAACGGCGACGCGATTAACATCCAACAACTGACGCACTTCCTGAGTGGCGGTGCGAAAAATTGTTTCCACATCCCAAGCCTTTTGTAGACTACCAAGAATGTGAGCGATCGCACGTTGTTGCTTGGCTACTGCTGTCGTATGTTCCAGCTCCGACGTGCGGATTTGGATCTGTTGCTCCAGACTCGCATTGAGAATTTGCACCTGTTCGTATAAGTGGTGTTGTTTCACAGCCACAGAAAACCGTTCAGCAAGGGAATGCGCCAGGCGAATATCCGTTTCTGTCCAATCTTGCGCCAGCCCTTTTTTGATTTGTCGCCACGCCTCAAAGGATTGTCGGGGAGCCATTTGGCGTTTGTCAGGATCGCAGATACCCGCCCAAACTAGCTCTTGATCAACATCGCTGCGAAAAATACTCAGACAACCGACCATTTCCTGCCCTAATAGTAGCGGTATAATCAACACACCGCGAATATTGGTAGATTGAAATGAAGGTGTCAGGGCGCGAAATAAAGGTTCTCGATAAATATCCGCGATCGCCCAGATATTTGACTCACTCACAGATTCTGAGGGTAAATCCTCCAACGCATACACAACCCGCATCCATTTCACAGACCAGGGTTTTAACCCCACATCACTACATGACTCCTCTGTATTAGCTGAATGTACCACCGATGTCAGATATTTTTGCCAAAGTAAATTCTCTTCAATATGTCGCTCATTCCCGCCATCTAGCGGTTCTGGTTGCACACCATAGGTATATAAGTCAACAGATGGCTTGGTTTTTTTTGTCGCTGCTTCTAAACCACTGTTCTTGGGTAGATACAGCCTACCGCCTATACCGTTAAAAATTATCACGGTTTCCGCTAACGCCTTTTGTAGCTCAACCGTAGATGTTCCATGAAGTAAGGCTGTCACACGGTTGATATCGGCTTCTTGTTGAGCTTGGTTGCGGACATGCTTCAGCAGAATTGACTGGGTAATGGCGATCGCCACCTGATCCACAACTGACTGAATAAACGATAATTCCGCTTCACTCACCACCCGTGGTTCGGAATGATGGGACACCAATAACCCCCACAGATGCTCCTCTGCTTTCAAAGAGGGCAGAGTTTTTTTCCCAGTATTGGGGGCTTCAATGATAATTGGCACAACCACCGATGACTGCACCCCCATAGTCCTCAAGTATTCCACATGACAAGGATCTACAGGGCGGTAGCGGATGTTTTGCTCGTCTAACGGTTGCCCACTTGCCGAACTATTGAATGGGCTAATACCGATTTGTTGTGAGTGTAAATCGACAATCGTCCGCTGGCGCGATCTTAAATAAAGTTCTCGCGCATAGGGGGGAATATCATCAGCAGGAAAATGTAGCCCTAACAGTGAGGGGAGGCGATTGGGTGCCAATGCTTCAGCAATTACCAGACCATGAGTATCCGGTTGAAAATGGTAAATCTTCACCCGATCAGTTAACAAAAAAGACCGAACCTCTGCAACAGTTGCTGACAAAATTTCCTGCAACTCCAGAGATTGTCTGACTCGGTTAGTAATTCGATTTAGCAGTACTTGTTGAGTCAGGCTGGAGTTTGACGCTCCACCTCCCATGTCACCATCTATCCTGTGGGATGATTCCATTTTTTAATTAGCTAATATTATTAGACACTCAAATCTGTTATATTTTATGCTTGACTTTACCAGACCTAACTTATCTTTATATTTTTTGATACTCGCTAAACAAAGCTAAACATTACTTAATGTTACTATTGCAACATCAAATACATATGTTTTTATACAAACACGCTTTAGCGATCCCTTGTAGATAAAGATTTTTATGTAGATGAAATACACCACTTTAGGGGCACCGCAGTGCCGTGCCCTTACGAGTGTATTGGACTCAACCGATAATCGCTATAGAGAAACTTCCCGATTAGTTCACCAAAAAATTTTTTTCACGTCAAAAGAGGGACAAAAGCCTCGTACAATGAGTATCACTTATCCTCGATTCAGGAGAGTCTAGCCATGCCAATGGCGGTTGGCGTAATTGAAACATTAGGTTTTCCAGCTGTATTAGCAGCAGCAGATGCAATGGTAAAATCTGCCGCAGTCACAGTTGTGTATTATGGTCTAGCGGAAAGCGCTCGTTTTGTAGTCGCTGTCCGTGGACATGTTGCTGAAGTCAGAACAGCAGTTGAAGCAGGAATAGCCGCAGGAGAGCAAGTCAAGGTTGATGCAGTCATCACCCATTACATAGTTCCTAATCCCCCGGAAAATGTGGAAACCATACTCCCAATCCACTTCACAGAAGAATCCGAGCCTTTCCGCATGTTCTAAGCAAGTTCGCCATCAAAACTTGTAGCGAAGCTTCGTACAATTAACGTGTAGCGCCACATACTTTTATTCCTACAGGAGATTTTTAATGTCACTACAGGCAGTTGGGTCACTGGAAACTAAGGGTTTTCCTGCTGTACTAGCAGCAGCAGATGCTATGGTTAAAGCTGGTCGAGTCACCCTCGTCGGTTATATTCGAGTCGGGAGCGCCCGTTTTACAGTCAACATTCGTGGAGATGTTTCTGAAGTCAAAACCGCTATGGCTGCAGGCGTGGAAGCAGCAGAAAATGTCTATGGTGGCACCTTAGAATCTTGGGTGATTATTGCTCGTCCCCATGAAAACGTGGAAGCAGTGCTACCAATAGCCTACACAGAAGCAGTCCAGCAGTATCGCGAATCTGTAGAAAACCCCATCATCAGATCATCCAACGGGCGATAGAGTCATAATTATAATTCGTTAAGGGATTGACAATTAAAAAAAAATCTCCAATTTGTAGCGTGCGTAACAGCAACCGAAAACTTATTAGTTTAGGTCTGACGCACCCTACCCTTGTGAATTATTGACATCAAAATCTGAAACAACTCCAAAACCATCTAAAATTATTGCCATAAATTATACTATTGTCTGGGCTAGTATATGATTTAAATAACCGCAATGATTCAGTATTTTGTGTGAACTAGAAAAAAGCTGGTATATTTTTAAATATGTAAGTCCTGCGACGCAGAACATTAAGGACATAGGTGAAACTTAAATAACTAAAATAGCGTCTGGATACAGGTGAATCATCTTCATTCCTTCATATCAGGTGCAAAATGTCAAATTTTTTCCAGTTAGCCAAAGCGCAAATGTATCCTCATATACTTTCGGTAAATCGCTTTTCTCCACGCCAAAGGCATAAATTTACAAAAGTTTAAAATTACATAATTGCGGCAAATGCCTCAAGCACAAGGATTTCCCAGATTTAGAGATGAAACCGAACCAGAGCAAGGGGTAAATACTTGCATAAAGTTAGTCAATCAAGACGTAATAAAAGAGGAATCACTCAGATATCTTCATGAAGAAGATGAAATTAGGGGCATCTGCCAGCTAAAAAATTAAGTGTAACAAATGGGGGTTGTGATGCAAACTTTAAAACAGGGTTTCGAGGAGCGCAATCTCGCGATGGCAACAGCAGCAGAAAAACTGGCGCAATATTGGCGAAAGCGTTTAGCAGCAGAGTGTGCAGCACAAAGTATAGCTAACAGAGAAAGTATCATTCTCTGGCTTTTAGGACGTGAATGCCAACGTTTAGATGTCCTCAACTCCAAGGAGCTTGATATCGCCAAGCAAGCGATGGAATATCGCTATCGCATTTTACTGCAACGTTACTTAGGTATAGGACGGGAACGTGCTTATCATAACCTGATAACTCGTCTAGGGAGTTTAGTGACATTACGGAATAAAATTCAGACTTGGGTAGCCCTGAGCCGCGATCGCCAGCGCAGTGTGATCGATGTCTTGAAAGAAGTTCTCCAAGAATTGCTGCAAAGTGATAGCTACATCCAACAGCAAATGGCTTGTATCGCCGAATTTACCACCGATAAGCGACTGCGGGATACTCTACTATTTGCCAGTATAGAAGAGTATTGTTTAAGACCAGTACGGAATCAACCCCTACTAGCTTACCGCTTTGTAAATTACTTACGTAGGACTCAACGTGGTGGGTTAACCCAAGTACCAGGAACTGACTTGATTAGGCTAGTTTCCGAAGAAGTGCTCGACCGAAGACAGTGACAATCGAGTCAACTTAGTCGATACTCAAGCGATCGCCGAATATCAAGAAGCACAAGAAATAGAGGAACAACTTGCACTACGTCAAACAGTACAGCAAGAATTTGAAAAATATTTACAAGAAAATCTTGGACAAGAGGCAGTAGACTGGTTGCAAATGTACCTGCAAGGCAAGTCTCAAGAAGAAATCGCCAGAAAACTGAATAAGCCAATTAAAGAAATCTACCGGCTGCGAGAAAAAATTAGCTACCATGCGGTGCGGGTATTTGCCCTCAAAGGACAAACAGAACTGGTGGATAATTGGCTTGCGATTTCTATAAAAGAGCATAATTTGGGGCTAACACAAAACCAATGGCAACTACTTAATCAACAATTATCACCCATAGGTCAGCAATTACTAGATTTACGGAAAGCCGGTCACTCAATAGAAGCGATCGCCGAACAGCTAAAACTCAAAACCCATCAGGTGATGGGAGAATGGACAAAAATCTATCTCGCAGCCCAAGCTTTAAGAACTCAGGAGCCAAGTAAATAAACTATTTGCCTCTCCATCACTGAGATTGAAGACACTTTGATTCCCATAGAATAGCACTAATCTAAGTAATGATCACAAGTCCGACGACTTTATATGTTGAAATTGTGAATTTGGATATGATTTCCAACGCACAATTATTTATAAATCATGAAGCTTGTGGGAGTTAGCGCAACTTTTAACAACATTACAAAGTATCTTTATCAACTACTAACTGACTTATGGGCACAATAGTATAACAACTCACATTAAGCAATCAAACTTATGTTGTCTTCCAAGGGCAAACTTACGGATACCGAAGTAATTGGGCAGTCAAGCGCCGCTCAAATTGATTGGGAAAAGGGACGCGATCGCCAGCAAATATTCCATCTAATTGATAATCTCTTGTCATTTGAAGCTTGCCTTTACCACCAAATTTTGCCCTTTGGATTAAAAGACAACCAGTTATTGTTGGGTATGGTTCATCCCCAAGACAAAGAAGCTCAAGAGTACGTTGGGCGAATTTTGTCTTACATTAATTCCACAATGGTCACTGAGGCTGATTGCCACTGATACTCATCGCAACATCCTCTCAACTTACCTCAACTACAAAAATACATCGCTGCCAAATACCCCACCAGTTCAGCAGCCAGAAGTTGAGCTACCTGCCACACCCACTGCATTTAGCACAAACGACAAACTTCCAGCGTCGTTAAATCAGAAGTTTGAAGTAAATCAGCCCCTTTCATCAGTTGAAATTCAGACACAAACCCTGCAAATTCCTCAGCCACAAGCCGATTTTGCCCCGTTCCCACATCTAGATCGGTTGACGGAAACTACCGCCCTCCTTCGCCCCGTAGACGAAAGCGAAGAGGAAGAAACTGACAAGGCAACATACTCAAATAAGTTAACGCTGATCACAGTTGAAGCTCCAGATATATTAAGTCCCCTGGAGGTACTGCCCAAATTACCACCCAAGCAATTACTAGCAGAATTATTAGGACGAGTTTTGGCTGGGGGAATTGGTCGTTTGTATTTGGAAAGGCAGCCTTATCAAGGCAGGATACTCTGGAGTGACAATGGCGTCTTACAATCTGTGATTGAAAACCTACCCCTATCTGTTCTCCAAGGGGTAATGAATGAATTGAAGCGATTTGCAGGTCTACCTGTAACGACACTTGTAGAAGCAAAACAGATAGAAAAGGAATGCCTCTATAAACAAAACCGTTTGTTATTACGCTTGCGAGTCATGCCTGGCATGTATGGTGAAGAGGCGACACTACAAGTGTTACGGGGAGCAGCATTAAAGTTCTATCAACAACAGCAATTGGGTCATGTTAGCCGCGACGCCTTGGGAATTGCCCAACAATTCAGTTTGAAGTTACATGAACTACAACAAAGGTTGACGCTCAATTCTAGCCTGCAATCCGAGCAAATAGATAATCTGACTGCCCTAAGTCAATTAATGAAAAATTTAGACCAACAGATCAACACTCTCACCGGAACAAAAAACAGCAAATAACATATCTGTCCGTAAAACCGCTGATTTCGATCTCAGTCATAATTGTTATGTTGTAATGGAATCCCAGACCGAATAGCCTGAGAGGTTTAAATTTATACCAAATTTTAATGCCGTTTTCCAACAAAGATTACGGTTTTAAAACCTATAGCAGTCAATTTAATTGTTTGGTTCTGAATCCATTTGTTACACATATTTCATGCAGACTGAGGTTTTTAGTCAAATTTTCCCCTTGTTGAGTACAGCTAATCCCCAAACTTTAGAATGGCTACTCAATGTTGCAATTGACCACGAATACCCAGATGGGCGAGCCGTTTTAATGGAAGATGCCTGGGGTAACGCGGTTTACTTCGTAGTTTCTGGTTGGATTAAAGTCCGGCGTACTTCGGGAGATGATTCTGTAGCTCTGGCAATTTTAGGTCGTGGCGATTTTTTTGGCGAAATGGCTGTTTTAGATGAATCTCCGCGTTCAACCGATGTTATTGCCCTTTCGCCCGTAAAATTACTGAGTATTTCCCGAGAGCGTTTTATCCAAATATTGTTTAAAGATCCGCAGTTACATCATCGGATGCTACAACTGATGGTGCGGCGATTACGGCAAATAAACGTCCGCCTGCAAATGCGGTCTTCACCACCAGCAGTCAAACTAGCTCATACTTTAGTCAGTTTGAGCGAAAGCTATGGTGAGGAATCAGACAAAGGAAGAGAAATTTTTAACATTCCTTTCAAAGATTTAGCGGAGGTAACAGAAATCAGCGTTGACGAAACCACCAAAATCATGGAAAAACTCGATGAAAAAGGTTGGATTGAAGTTGACAGCGCCAAAAATATCATTTATCTGGTGAATTTCAAACAATTGACTAATTTAGCAGGCAAAGTGTGATATCTGCTGAGTGATGAGTTAGGAGTGAGATGATTGCCTCTTGACTCTTGACTCTTAACTATTATCTAATAACTCAGCACTCAGCACTCAGCACTCATCATGACTGAAGCCACAGCAACTCGTCCTGACAGCCGCGCCCAAGAAAATTTGCCGACCATTCACTATCTGGTAGCAATGCCTCAACCAGAAACCCATCTGTTTGAGGTGACTTTGCATCTCGTCAATTATCCATCACCGATTCTCGATTTGAAACTGCCGGTATGGTCTCCAGGTTCTTACTTGGTGCGTGAATACTCCAAGCATTTACAAGATTTTGCTGCTTTTGCCGGAGATGAAGCTTTAACTTGGCGGAAAATCAGTAAAAATCACTGGCAGGTAGACAAAATCGGCGTTTCTGAATTAACTGTACGTTACCGGATTTTTGCGAATGAACTAACAGTCAGGACAAATCACTTAGATTCTACTCACGGCTATTTCAACGGTGGGGCGCTGTTTTTTAGAATCCCAGGTTGGGAAGGTGAACCAATTCACGTTACTATCGTCCCACGACATCCAGAATGGCAAGTTATTACAATCTTACCACAATACGGCACTTCAGTCAATAGTTTCTCGGCAGCAGATTTTGATACTCTTGTCGATAGTCCTTTTGAAATTGGTTCCCACCAGTTATATCACTTTCAGGTGTTGGGAAAACCCCATGAACTAGCAATCTGGGGACAGGGAAATTTTCAAGTGCAGGAAATTATTTCTGATATTGAGAAAATTATTCATGTAGAAGCACAGATGTTTGGCGGTTTGCCTTATGAACGATATGTGTTTCTGCTACATTTATTGAGCCAAGGTTATGGTGGTTTGGAGCATAAAAACTGCTGCTCACTAATTTACCAGCGTTTTGGGTTTCGCACTCAAGATAAGTATGAGCGCTTTATGCAATTAGTGGCACATGAGTTCTTCCACTTATGGAATGTTAAGCGAATTCGCCCCAAAGCCCTAGAAGTTTTTGATTACGACCAAGAAAATTATACACCATCCCTATGGTTCTGCGAGGGGACTACAAGTTACTATGACCAGTTAATTCCTTTATGGGCGGGGATTTATGATGCTAAGTCGTATTTGAATCATTTAGCCCAGGAAATTACTCGGTTTCTCAGCACACCAGGGCGAAAAGTACAGCCGCTGTCGGAGTCTAGTTTTGATGCTTGGATTAAACTCTATCGTCCAGATGCTAATAGCGGGAATTCCCAAATTTCCTACTATTTAAAGGGGGCAATGGTCTCATTATTGCTAGATTTATTGATTCGCGGCCAGTATGACAATCAAAAATCCCTAGATGATGTGATGCGGCAAATGTGGCAACAATTTGGGGAAAATGAAATTGGTTATACCCCAGAAGAATTGCAAGCAGTCATTGAATCAGTAGCCGGCATAGATTTGCAGGATTTCTTTAAACGCTACATTGATGGGATTGAAGATTTACCTTTTAATGATTATCTCAAACCCTTTGGCTTGCAATTGGTGGCGGAACGGGAAGAAGAACCTTATCTCGGTGTGAAAGTCAATACCGAAAATGGACGAGAAATAGTTAAGTTTGTGGAAACGGGTTCACCAGCACAATTAGCGGGGATTGATTTTGGGGATGATTTGCTAGCAATTGATGGGATTAAAATCACAGCTAGTGGGTTAGGCGATCGCCTGAAAGATTACCAAGCCAAAGATACCATCCAAGTGACACTTTTCCACCAAGACGTACTCCGCATCCTACCTGTGACTTTAGAAAATCCACGTCCCACACGGTATCAAGTAATTCCCATTCAAAATGCACAAGCCGCCCAGCAACAGAAATTGGCTGGGTGGCTAGGTATCTCAGCTAACAGTCTTTTTTGACGGGCATGGGGGAGCCACTGCGGTAGACGGGTTCCCCGGCATATAGCAAGTGGCGTCATGGCGCATGGGCAAAACCTTTACTATTGCCTATTGCCTATTGCCTATTGCCCTTCTTTCTTTACGGTGTGGAATACCCTATCTCATTCATCGGATACCACACCATTGGGTCATATTGCAAGTTTTATATCGCTAACGTTATATTTATTTACATAAAGTTACGAAATGTAAAAAGGTATAGCGATGACTATCTTAATTGCATTGTTGGTTGTTGGTTGGGTAGCGGCTGCGGTTATCGGTACTCAAGCTTATTTCTTGGGAGAGCAAAGCAAGCCGATTCATGAGCGGAACTGGCGTTCTGAGTCGTTTGAAAAGTTGTCGAAGTCGCTCACTGGTAAAGATATCGATTACAGCGATCGCACTCCTGCATATCCGATGGATGCCTATGCCAGCAACACCCTACCGCGATAATCTGTCTATCAACAGAGCCTCTAGTACCTTGACCAAGCCAATTTTAGATTAGATTGTTTCGGTACCTTGCAGGCTCCTTGTGGGCGGAACAAATCCAAAATCCAAAATCCAAAATCGGTTGACTGGAGGTCTTGCTTTACAAAATCTTCAAATACTTGACTTAATGTGAAGAATCCGTTAACTTTATTTATATAAGCTTACAAAAGCGAAAACAAGAAAATTTTTGATCTACGACAACTCAGAAGAAAATCTGACATTTGGGTAATTCGGATTTTTCTTTTTCAACCTCGGTACGTACAGCCGAGGTTTTATTTTGACGAATTTTAAACGGGGAGGGACACTGAGTTTGAATAGGGGAGATCAAAAAGTGTGGTTGATTTGGGTGAAAATATCTGTAATTAACTGCGCTTTTTTATGACAAATTCCACAAACCAGGTTTATCCAGTTATTTGGGAAAACAACTCGGTATCACTCATTGATCAAACTCGCTTACCAAACGAGTATGCTTTTGTAGAAATCAGCCGCAGCGTTGATATGGCGCGGGCGATTAAAACCATGATTGTCAGAGGTGCGCCAGCGATTGGTGTAGCTGCGGCTTATGGAATCTATTTGGGGGCTAGAGAAATTAAGACGGTAAACCGCGATGAATTTTTGGCGAGTTTGGACAAAGTAGCCGAGTTGTTGCGTTCCACTCGTCCAACGGCGGTAAATTTATTTTGGGCTATTAGCCGGATGATGAAAATCGCTTACACAACTTTGGGAACAGTGGAAGAGATTAAACAAATCCTGCTGGAAACCGCCCAAGCTATCAATGCAGAAGATTTGCAAACCTGTCAGGCGATCGGCGATCATGGTTTAGCAGTCTTGCCTCGTAACCCAGAAAAGTTGACGCTGCTGACTCACTGTAATGCAGGGGCTTTAGCTACTGCTGGTTATGGTACTGCATTGGGTGTAGTGCGTTCTGCTTGGCGAGAAGGGCGTTTAGCACGTGTGTTTGCTGACGAAACCCGCCCCCGCTTACAAGGCGCAAAACTCACGGCTTGGGAATGTGTACAAGAAGGAATTCCCGTGACGGTGATTACTGATAATATGGCTGCTCATTGCATGAAGCAAGGTTTGATTCATGCTGTAGTTGTGGGTGCTGACAGAATTGCTGCTAACGGCGACACTGCTAATAAAATAGGCACATATAGTTTAGCGATCGTCGCCAAGGCGCATAATATTCCCTTCTTTGTGGCTGCGCCTCTTTCTACCATTGATTTTGAATTAGCTGATGGTAGTCAAATTCCCATTGAAGAACGGAACCCAGTGGAAATTTATCAAGTAGGGGAAATAATTCTCACCCCTTCCGGCGTAGAGTTTTACAATCCAGCTTTTGATGTCACACCAGCAAAGTTAATTACAGCCATAATTACAGAAAATGGTGCATTTGCTCCTGGTGAATTGGCGAAGGCTCGAAATAAGTTTGATTTTATATCTAAAACTTAAGTTACAAAAAGTTAACATTAAGGTGAATTCTGTAAAAACTAAATATAAAATTTGACCTAGAAGTTGAAGTAGGGATTACACCATCTTCCTGTGAATAGACCATGTGGTAGGGGCGGGGAGATCCCGCCCCTACGAGGATATGTGGTTATTGGATGAAAATTGCTGTAAGTATTGGGTATTGGGAACAGGAGACGTAGCCCGTTGTAGACATCGCTTTTTATTTAGGTGGCTTATCTTTGAGGTGATTACCCATATTGTTGGTGAGAGTTGCGGGGCGATCATATAATATTGGGGTATTATTAATTACTCAATCTTGGGTTTTCAAGAAGGAGAGAGAATCCTGATGCAAAGTCGAATAAATATTCATCCAGATATTTGTAACGGACGACCTATTATCGCTAACACTCGAATTACTGTGCAAACGGTTATGGAATTTTTAGGTGCAGGCGATTCCATCGAAGAAATCCTTGAAGAGTATCCCTCTCTGGAACGGGAAGATATTTATGCTTGTATGCAATTCGCGGCAAAGTTGATGGCAAATCACTACGAAGTTATAAAAATCGCATGACATGAATGGATTTTTATTTGATGAAAATCTACCTTCTAAAATCCAATTTACCCCATCTCTTCCTATCATCCATGTTTCAATATTGGGTGATAGTCCGAGTGATACCCAGATCTGGCAGTATGCAAAGGAAAAGGGCTTGGTGATTGTTACCAAAGATGTAGATTTCTCAGATCGATTGATGCTAGATTTGTACCCACCAAAAGTAGTGCATCTACGCTTTGGAAATCTGCGAAAAAGTGTATTTCACTCATTTCTAGCCCGTGTTTGGTCACAAATTGAAGATTTAGTTATCGATCACAAGCTAATTAATGTTTATCTGGATCAGATCGAAGCATTCAAATAGCCAGTAATTGACAATCGTAGGTTAGGGGCGTAGGCGTAGCCCGTCGTAAGTAGGTGCTGTAAAATCGGTTACTGACGCACCTACAAATTGGATATTTTTTAATTGTTAGTCCCTAATTTTGACTCTGAGGAAATATTCTATCGCCACTATTTGGATCAAACACAAACAACTGATTTAAATCTAATTGTAGCGACAGGCGATCGCCTGGATGTAGACGCACATCCCCACCCACCTGCACATTTAACACCACCGTCGAACCCGGTAAACCCCCACGAATCAGAGTTTCCCTTCCCAAAGGTTCCACCACCCTCACCTCAACCACCAACTCTCCCAACTCTTCCTCTCTGAGTTCTCTGCGCCTCTGCGGTTCGTTAATATAAATATGCTCTGGACGAATTCCTAAATCAACACTTTGTCCTTGAGCTAATTGTAAATTTTTGAATGTATTTGTAAAAATTGGTAATAATTGCCCACTAACATCAAAACTATTACCCTGATAAATAGCCGGCAGAAGATTCATGGGTGGACTACCTAAAAAAGTTGCCACCATTGCATTAGCCGGATTTTGATAAATCGTTTGCGGGTCGCCAATTTGTTGAATGCGTCCGCGATTGAGGACTACAATCTTATCAGCCAAAGTCATCGCCTCGACTTGATCATGGGTAACGTAAATAGTCGTAATTCCCAAAGATTGATGTAGCTGTTTTAATTCTGCGCGTGTATCATCTCGTAATTGAGCATCTAAATTAGATAAAGGTTCGTCTAGTAAAAATACTTGTGGTTCACGAGCGATCGCTCTTCCTAATGCTACCCGTTGTTGCTGTCCCCCGGAAAGTTGTTTGGGTTTGCGATCTAATAAATGTTCCAGAGAGAGCGATCGCGCCACTGTCACTACCCGCTCTTGAATGATTTTCGCATCAACCTTCCGCATTTGCAACCCAAAGGCGATATTTTCTGCCACCGTCATGTGAGGATAGAGGGCGTAGTTTTGGAACACCATCGCCACATCACGCTGTCTGGCAGGGATATTGTTTACCAGGCGATCGCCAATAAACAGTTTACCTGATGTGGCTGTTTCTAAACCGGCGATCGTTCGCAAAATAGTAGACTTACCACAACCGGAAGGCCCGACTAACACCCAAAACTCCCCATCGGGAATTTCAAAGGTAATGTCCTCAATCGCGGTAACGTTGTTGAATCTACGTTTAATATTTTCTAGATTAACTTTTGCCATTAGGGACTTCCAGTTGAAAAAATATCCAGCTTTTTCGCCTACTTCAGAAAATGATACAACTGCTGCAGCCTAAATTTTTTCTGTTAAAATTGGCAGTTTATTACTCCACCACATTAATTTTGTGGGGTTTGTAGTGAGCGATTTATCGCTCTTTAAAGCACTAAAGTGCTGACTACGTAACCATCAGAATTAATGTGGCGGACTACTAGTATTTCACCACATTAGTTTTGTGGGGTTTGTAGTGAGCGATTTATCGCTCTTTAAAGCACTAAAGTGCTGACTACGTAACCATGAGAATTTATCACGTAGAATTCTCGCTTGGCGGTATTTATCATAGTTTATTTTTTCCTAGGCTCACAATCATTTTTCGGGATTTTTCGACCAAGCAGGATGAGCTAGTAAAGAAGCAATGACACGTACTCCCCGCAGTTGATTAGACAGAGGTAAATGTCCTTTAGGGGCGCTCAAATTCCAAGTAAATTCGTGGGGATATCGCGTCCAGTTATTGCCATTTTTCCAGCCAATTTTAGTCCAGAAATTATCCCAGTTTTTCCCTAAACTCAACCAAATTTCTCGCTGTACCGAAAACCCAAATTTCCCCTCAGAGTGGACTAACCAGAGGGTATTAATTGTTTGTAAGTCTATAGCAGGGAAATTGTCAATTTCAGTAAAATACAACCATTTTCTTTGTACTGCAGTTGTTCCTGCAACTTCACACATCTTCTGAATTGTCAAGAGATCGGCAGCTTGAAAATCTTGGGCTGCAAGTAGTTGTTGCAAAGAATTGTAATTAACCCCGCACTCTGATTTTAGAGGTACAATTCCCTCAGGAAAATAGCAAAGCAGAAATTCTTTGGCTTTAGGTGCATCAGAGTTGTAGAGGACTTGATAGGCTTTGCCATCAACCCAATTGGCTGGGGTGTCACGACGTTTCAGTAAAAACTCCATTAATACATCTAACCCCTGATTACCCAAGTCAGCTAACTGTGGGATTATTTGTAGTTGGAGTTGAAGAACCCAGCGATTAAAGGTCGTCGAAGGGAGTCGATGTCATTAGTAGGGCCTGATACAATCATTGGGTCTGTCATGCCATTACTCGTTTTAGCGGGAGCGTGAAAGTGCGATCGGCTATCGGGCGTTCTCCAAGGTGAAGCAGTGATAGCGAAAAGTAGTTTACCGGAAATTTGGGTTGAAAGCTTCGCCCTTCTAGGGCAACTTTTGTTCATCCGCCCAATCCCCAATCCCCAATCCCCAATCCCCAATCCCCATCCCTCCAATCCCCAATTCCAGTGCCATGTCAATCATCAGGAGCGTGTGATATATGTATGACAAAATTACCCCCCCCACAATAGGAGCAAAAATCACCTTCAAAAATGGTGAACCCGTTGTGCCGGACAATCCAATTATCCCTTTTATTCGGGGCGATGGCACAGGAATAGATATCTGGCCTGCTGCCCAAAAAGTGCTTGATGCTGCGGTAGCCAAGGCGTACAATAACCAGCGTCAAATTAGTTGGTTTAAGGTTTATGCTGGGGATGAAGCCTGCGAATTATACGGATTATACCAGTATTTACCCCAAGATACACTAACCGCAATTCAAGAATATGGTGTAGCGATCAAAGGCCCGTTAACCACTCCAATTGGGGGCGGGATTCGCTCATTAAATGTGGCACTGCGGCAAATTTTTGACTTGTACACCTGCGTGCGACCTTGCCGTTATTATGCAGGTACACCCTCGCCTCACAAAAATCCTGAAAAACTCGATGTGATTGTTTATCGAGAAAATACGGAAGATATTTATTTGGGAATTGAGTGGCGACAAGGAAGCGAAATAGGCGATCGCCTAATTAAACTCCTGAATGAAGAACTCATCCCCGCCACCCCAGAACATGGCAAAAAACAAATTCCTCTAGATTCTGGCATAGGCATCAAACCCATCAGCAAAAAGGGTTCCCAGCGCCTTGTAAGACGCGCTATTAAGCACGCCCTATTACTCCCCAAACACAAGCAACAGGTGACTTTGGTGCATAAGGGAAACATTATGAAGTACACCGAAGGCGCTTTCCGCGATTGGGGTTATGAACTCGCAATCAGCGAATTTCGCCAAGAAATTATCACCGAACGCGAATCTTGGATTTTGAGTAACAAGGAAAAAAACCCCAATATTTCTTTAGAAGACAACGCTCGTCAGATTGATCCTGGCTTTGATAGTCTAACACCAGAGAAAAAAGCAGAAATTGTCAAGGAGGTTGAAACAGTTCTTAAAGAAATTTGGTCAACCCACGGTAACGGTAAATGGAAAAATAAAGTTTTGGTGAATGACCGGATTGCTGATAGTATTTTTCAACAAATCCAAACCAGACCCGATGAATATTCGATTCTGGCGACGATGAACTTAAACGGTGATTACTTGTCTGATGCGGCTGCAGCCATTGTCGGCGGACTGGGAATGGGGCCAGGTGCGAATATTGGCGACGCTAGCGCCATATTTGAAGCCACCCACGGGACAGCACCTAAACACGCCGGCTTAGATCGGATTAATCCTGGTTCAGTGATTTTATCCGGTGTGATGATGCTAGAATATCTCGGTTGGCAAGAAGCAGCCGACTTGATTAAGCAAGGTTTAGGAGATGCGATCGCCAACAGTCAAGTTACCTACGATTTAGCTCGGTTACTAGAACCACCCGTAGAACCCTTAAAATGTTCTGAATTTGCCGACGCGATTATTCAGCATTTTGGAAAATAGGGAATAGGGCATAGGGCATAGGGCATAGGGCATAGGGCATAGGGCATAGGGCATAGGGCTTGAAAACACACCCTAGTAGTCTGTCAATTTTGTTTTGAGGGATTTTTGGTAGTGCGGGCATCTTGCCCGCGTGAGCGAGACGTTTTTCTTTCCCTACGGGAGGTTGCGCCCTAAGTGTAGCTATGCCGCAGGCTTTACGGACACGCTCTCGCGTTCACACTACAGTCCATAATTTTTATCTTGACAGACTACTAGTAGTCCAGCAAAGCAACAATGCTTGGTTCGTAGTTAGGACTTTAGTCCTAAAAAAGCGATTTATCGCTCACTACATACTATAAGCATTGTCGCGAAAGCAGACTACTAGAAAGTACCGGAGATGAGGCATAATTTTAATTTCCCATGCCCCATGATGCCACTTGCCCGACGCAAGGCGACAGGAACGCAGTGGCTCCCCCATGCCCGATTCCCCATTCTAATTTCTTAATTTTTTGTCGCCAGAATCTAGGAAAATAAAACTAAGTACAGATTTAACTGCTTCTGGGCAAAAACTTTTATGACTATAAATCGGCGCCATTTCTTGTTTTTGGCTACAGTATCTACAGGTACGTTTGTATTAGAGGCTTGTGCGTTTGCAGAAAAAAATTCTAGTGCGAACCCAGGTAGTTCAGATGCAATATCAAACACAACAGGGGCTATCCAACTACCACCTTTACCCTACGCTTATGAAGCGCTAGAACCACATATCGATGCGAAAACTATGAAGTTTCATCATGATAAACACCATGCAGCTTATGTAAAAAACCTGAATGCGGCGTTAGACAAGTATCCAAAACTCAAAAGCCAAACTGTTGAAAATCTGTTACGTAAACTTGACAGAGTACCAGAAGATATCCGCAAAATAGTACGCAATAATGGTGGTGGTCATGTGAATCATTCTATGTTTTGGCAAATTATGAAGCCAAACGGCGGTGGAGAACCTACAGGAGCAATTGCCACTGCAATTAATCAAAATTTTGGCAGTTTTGCCGCCTTCAAAAAACAATTTAACGAAGCTGGTGCGGCTCAGTTCGGTAGTGGTTGGGTTTGGCTAGTCCGCAATCAAAAAGGCAATTTAGAAGTAACAACTACAGCTAACCAAGATAGTCCTTTAAGTGCAGGAAAATCTCCCATTTTGGGTAATGATGTGTGGGAACACGCCTATTATCTTAATTATCAAAACCGCCGCCCAGATTATTTAGAAGCTTGGTGGAATGTAGTTAATTGGGACGAGATTAATAAGCGATTTGCAGCAGCTAGTAAATCTGTCTAATATAGCAGTCATAAATCATAAGCCCTACGGGCAGGCTACGCCAACATGAAAAATTAGATCCCCGACTTATTGAAGGATACATCTGGCGAATAGGGGGTCATACCCCCTAGAAAAGTTAGGTGCAGGAAATAAGAAGATATAAGCACTGTTAATATCTTCTTTTAGCTGCTTATGACACAATACGGTTCAGTTAAGGCTATGCAGTGCTTGAAACAACAAACACAGGAGGATTGGTTATTGTTCCAGTACCTCTGTGTTTAACCTTTTTCGAGCGAAATTTTGATACAGGCTTTTTCACAACCCTTGGGTTGTTTCTATGAACCCTTTCAGGTAAAAGTTGGTCAAGAATCTCAACAGTTAACCAACTAAAAAAAAGGGAAGTTCTTGTGGTTGTAAGCGCTGGAATTTAGGAAGGGCACGACGAACAACTCGTAATGTTCCTGTGAAACTTAGACGTAAGGGTGAAACATTCGCGTTACTTGCAGCTTGAAAAATTAATAACCGGATAGCCCAATGTCCTAATAACAAACCGTAGACTTCTTGCACTACCTCACGTGGTTTTTGAGAACGAATATGAGTTTTTCGTCCTAAAAGATGTACTTTGAGTTCATCAATCGTATTCTCAACTTCCCAACGTTGATGGTACTCACAAGCTAGCAACTGGGCTGGGAATTTTACAATGTCCAATAAGCTCGTAATTAAACGATATTTGATTTGTTCTTCTGGGTTATCAGGATTCTCAATTGTGTACTCAATGACTCGTACTTGTATTGGCTGAAAGCCTTTTTTTCTCAATTTGCCAGAAGGATAAATATAACTCAAATAAGAACCGTCCGCTAAAGTTTCTTCGTTTAAAAATTTAACATTGGCAGGAATTCTTCCTAAATAATCACAACCTTTATTTACCGTTGCTTGCACCATTGCGTAGGAATGCAAGCCCCTATCCCACATTAACAACATGCCGGATGTTACCGAGCGCAATAGTTTTAGTGACCTGACTCGCTCTCCAATCTTATATGGGCACATTAGTGCATCGAAAATTAGATGTGTTCCTGCCTCTACCAAAATCACTAATCTAACTTTGGGAAATGCCGCTCGTGTCCCAGGACGACTACCGGGACGACCAAAAACCCTGGCATTTTCATCGCTATCTGGAATATCTAGACAGGTTCCATCAATCACTACAATTCGTAATCCATTTAAGAAAGCTCCTACCGTTTCCTTAGTTGCCATTGGCTGTACCAATTGATGAAACAACTGTCTCATCACTCCTGCTCCTAATCGCTGTCTGGCTTGGGTAATAGCTGATTTACATGGGACACGCCAATATTTACCAACTTTTACCCATGCCTCTGAAAGACCATCAATGAGATTTTTTAGTACATCCCGCATTGAATCTCTTGACCACAGGCTCATTGCTATTATCAGGCAAACTACCAATTGTGCTGGTAATGAGCGATGACGTTCCTCTTCGACTTTATTTTTAGCGATCGCTTGTTCGATTGAAGTTGCTGGGATAGCGACCTCTATCGCTTTGAATATCTCCGTACTTTGTATCTTGGGAGACACTAACGAAAATTCTTTGAGATGCACCCTGCTTGATTTCCATTTTTGGAAACAATGCCTATTTTACAGCTATTCGAGCCTTAACTGAACC
>CAVYXS010000071.1:0-4828 GCA_963772205.1 uncultured cyanobacterium | reverse complement strand
TTAGAGAATATTGCACCAGGACAAGAATTTAAACTTAACTTAGGAATTGACGAAGGTTTAAAAATTGAACGTGATTTAGTTGAGCGTCAAGTAGATAAAAAGTTGATGAGCAATCAACGCCGAATTACTTATGCTTATCGGCTGATAATTACTAACTTGCTCAATCAAGAAACTAATTTGAAATTAACAGAACAATTACCCGTCAGCCGCAATGAGCAAATTAAAGTCCGCCTCACCCGCAGCAACCCACAAATTCAACTTGGTGAAATGGCGATTTTAGAATGGCTGTTAACCCTTCCACCACAAGAAAAACGAGAAGTATATTATCAATTTACCGTTGAACATCCGCCTGAATTAACAGTTATTGGATTAGATATTTAGGTAGCATGGGGCATGGGGGAGCCACTGCGTTCCTGTTGCCTTGCGTCGGAAAGCATGTGGCGTCATGGGGGGCGTGTTTTCAAATTATCTTCTAACGCAATACTAAATCAGCGCGTAAAGCGTAGGTTGGCGCGTGTAGGGGCACGGCAGTGCCGTGCCCTTACGAGTGTATTGGACTCAACAGGGGCGTGCTGGGAACTGAACGTAAAGTCTATTGATCTTCGGGAAACACCCATTTTGGCGGTTCCGTCATTTTTTTTCGCAGTCTTTCTTCCGCCAACTCCAGTATTTTATCTAAGGAAGTCTCTGCCAGAAATTTAGCTGTAGCTTCTCTAAACTCAATATTCGGGCATTTATCTCCTAAAAGACAACCCTTAACGCAAGCTTCAGCGCAATTAATTTGTGGCTCCACAGTCAATTTCCCTCTCTCTAAAATAAAATTTTTGAGTTACAAACTCTTAATTCTGGGCTATTACACCTAAATAAATTTTACCTTCCCATAAGTCATCCTCATTAGGTACTGACAATTAAAAAAATATATCCCATAAGTAAAGCGCATCAGCTATCTTGAGGCTGACGCACTGTACTCGCGTGTCAAAGCTAAAATAGTGCAATAACAGAAGTTCTATCCGCGTTTATCTGCGTGCATCTGCGTTTAATTCCATCCAAGTCTATTGCCTTCTTGCTTCTCCCTCCTGCTACCCTAACTATATGCACGTTTGTTCAAAAGGTCGTTGATGTCGGAAATTTTTGCCACTACTGGAACCATCGCCGCGATCGCTACTGCTGTTGTCCCTCAACAAGGTAGTGTGGGGATTGTGCGCTTATCTGGTTCTCAAGCAATGGCGATCGCTCAAATTCTGTTTCATGCACCAGGGCGTCAAGTTTGGGAAACTCACCGGATTCTCTACGGTTATATCCGCCATCCCCAAACCCGACAATTGATAGATGAAGCTCTCTTGCTGATCATGAACGCACCCCGTTCTTACACCCGTGAAGATGTCGTGGAATTTCATTGTCACGGCGGTATTATCCCCGTGCAGCAAGTCCTGCAACTGTGTCTGGAACATGGCGCTAGGCTCGCTCAACCGGGAGAATTTACCTTGCGTGCCTTTTTAAATGGGCGCGTGGATTTGACCCAAGCCGAAAGTATTGCCGATTTAGTGGGAGCAAAATCACCCCAAGCTGCCCAAACTGCCCTAGTTGGTTTACAAGGCAAATTAGCTCATCCCATCCGCCAGTTACGCGCCCAGTGTTTAGATATTTTAGCAGAAATTGAAGCGCGGATAGATTTTGAGGAAGACCTACCCCCGCTGGATGATAAAGTTATCATATCAGAAATTGAGAACATTGCCGCAGAAATTTCCCGATTATTAGCCACCAAAGACAAAGGCGAACTACTCCGCACAGGTTTAAAAGTAGCGATCGTGGGGCGTCCGAATGTGGGTAAATCGAGCTTGTTGAATGCTTGGAGCCAGAGCGATCGCGCCATTGTCACCGATTTACCCGGCACAACCCGCGATGTCGTTGAATCCCAGCTAGTTGTTGGGGGAATTCCGGTACAAGTCCTAGATACAGCAGGCATTCGGGAAACAACAGACCAAGTGGAAAAAATTGGCGTCGAGCGATCGCGCCGTGCCGCCAGTGCAGCGGATTTAGTCCTACTCACCATCGACGCCTCTGCGGGTTGGACGCCAGATGATCAAGAAATTTACTCAAAGGTGCAAGATCGTCCGTTAATTTTGGTGATTAACAAAATTGATTTATTAGAAGTAGCTGCTAAAAACAATCTGACATCCGAAATTTCAAAGTTTAAATCTAAAATTTTTACATCAGCCTCGAAAAGCCAAGGTATTGACGCTTTAGAAACAGCAATTTTAGACATAGTTAAAACAGAAAAAATTCCTGCTGCAAATTTAGATTTAGCCATTAATCAAAGGCAAGCCGCAGCATTAATTAAAACCAAAATTTCTTTAGCACAACTACAACTAACAATTGCCCAGCAACTACCCCTAGATTTTTGGACAATTGATTTACGAGATGCTATTTATGCTCTCGGCGAAATTACAGGCGAAGAAGTCACAGAATCTGTCCTCGACCGGATTTTTAGTAGATTTTGTATTGGCAAATAGTTAAAATATTGGCTATCAATAGTACGTTACGCTAGTTTTAATAAAAACGACCTGATTTATAACCAAAGCTTATGAAGTTTTTTGTGCCAGCAGCCAAAGACGAAGCCAAAGCAGAACATGTATATACCTCTATTGCTAATTCTCTCAAAGCACCCATAACCCCAAAGCGAATTTGGCAATTACGGTGGAATAATAACCTTAGGGATATTACATGTGAAGTAGGAAAACCTTTAGCATCTGATTACCAAACCGGGAAAGAGCTAGTACTTGCCATATTTGACTGTGAAAATTTTTATAAAATTTGTACTCTTACCCGTGGAGGATTCGAGGGAGAGCCTATCTTGGTAGAAAAAAACTCTCAATCTTCAGTAACTTATTTTGTGGATAAGTGTAAATAACTAAACCTTACCATTCAACGAGGGACTTACATGGGAAAAAATACCGGACTTTGTAGGCTGCAGTAGTTGTATGATTTTCTGACGGACCCAAAGAAATCAAATATGGGGTAATTTATTTTTTGGTAGTCCCTAATCCCAAAATTGGTTTTTCTAGTTGGCGACTGTTAATTATGCTTTTTCCAGAGACAAAAACCCGGTTTTTCACCTCAAGATAGCCTATTAAATCGGTATTGTCGTCTGGGGCAATCATCAACCTTGCCAAGTCAAGACATAAAAGTAATCCTGTTGACCAAATATCAAGGTAATTTGGTACATTTGGTCTTGACTCCCACATGACTCAATTAGCTTGTTCATTAGCCAGGATGCTGAACTGACTCACAGAATTATGACTTATAGTTATCAGAGACTACAAGTTTGATTCACTGAATCTATCAGCTATCTTGATTGTTAATTAAAGTTAAATTATGCCCAGCAACTTATAAACTAAATAAATCCCCGCATTATCTGCCTGTTGGTGATTGAGTAATTTACCAAAAGCCAAGACAACAGTTGTGTAGAGGTTATGCTTTAGCTTATGGGTGAGGGTTAATGGCGCTGGCGATTAGAAGTCACAGAGCAATAAAAGCTATGATGAGGCTGTAAGATTGAATGAGGAGCGTGTTCTTTGAATATGTAAATAAATAACTATTAGCACCTGCTGGTATCCACCAGCTAAAATCATCATCCAAAGTTGAAGATGTCCAATTATAGAAACATAAGCGGTCTAGATTGCCGCTGCCAAAGCTCTTAAAAAAATTGCCAATCGCTGATCGGTGCGAGAAACTATGGAAAATGATGCGGTAACGCTCTACTGCCCAAATGAACAGTGCCAAGCTCCCAACCCCCTAACCCACAAATTTTGCCAGCGATGCTCCACACCCCTACCCAAACGTTACCTCTGGGTTTTGGGAGAGAATCGGAATGTGGGGAGTCCAGGTGATATATTAGCTGAACGCTATTTAGTCATCAATCAATCTGTGGTTTTAGACACCGCGCCTGGAATAGTTCCCCAAACGCCTGAACTAGATAATTTCCCGGCAATCAGAGCTTACCTAAGACTAATTTCCTACCGTATACATATACCGCAAGTGTATGGAGTATTGCCCGTAATTAATGGGCAATCTGACCAAGAGATATTTCTCTTAGAAAAAGCACCCCTACAGGTTGATAGCACAGGACTAAAAGTGGAATTGTGTCCTGAGTTAACTGCTGATTGGCATCATGCCACATCACTGCGCCAGATCAATTGGCTATGGCAAATAGCAAACCTCTGGGAACCGCTGTTAAGTGAAGGTGTCGCCGGGAGCTTACTCGACTCCGATGTATTAAGGGTAGAAGGATCATTAGTCCGCTTGAAGTCATTGCGTTTAGACGCCTCAACCACACCCAAGTTGTCTCAATTAGGTGAATTTTGGCAGCAATTAGCAATAGGCGCAAAACCAGCCATAGCTGAATTTGTCCAGCAAATTAGCCAAGCTCTAATTCAGCAAAAAATTAATTCACCAGAGCAATTAATTGCAGTCTTAGATCAAGGAATAGCAGATTTAGTCCGCTCACAAACGCCGACAATTAAAATATTTACAAAAACTGACACTGGCCCAGTGCGCCAACGTAACGAAGATGCTTGTTACCCCCCAGTGGCAACTTGGTTAGCAAACCTCCCCAGCCTACAGCCTTAGCCATTGTCTGCGACGGCATTGGTGGACACGAAGGTGGTAATGTGGCATCAAATTTAGCCATTGAAACAATCCAGCAGCGGGTACAGCAACTAACAACAGTTCGCCCCGACCACATAGACCCTTCACTGCTGCTCAATGATTTAGAATAAGCAGTGGCAATGGCTAATGACAAAATTAGCCAGCGTAACGACACCGAAGG
>CAVYXS010000070.1:0-43236 GCA_963772205.1 uncultured cyanobacterium | reverse complement strand
GCCATGGTGCTCGAGCGCGGCGATCTCGGCCGGTGAGATGGTGCCCCCGCCGCGCATACCACCACGCCGCCATGCTGGGCCGTAGCCGCGCTCGCGCAGCATGTCGACCATGTAGGTGAAGTATTCGTTGTGGCCTCCCTGGTAGGAGCTGACCGCGATCGCGTAGCCGTCACCAAAACTGCTGTATCCCCCGATTCTATCAAAACTGACCCACCAGCCTGGGGAGCTAGTAGGCCTACCTTCAGTCGAATATCCCGTCCATCGAAGGATATTGACTTATCAACTTCTGCCATTCAGTTTTTTTTCCTTCTCTTTCGCTATTCTCTCTCTGTGGCAATCCTAACATTTATGCACTCAGGCTGGCTTCAGTTACATACAAAGATCAACAACTTTGAAGGGCGCAAAGCCCGATACATGATGAATACGGCTATCAGGTGCTTATCTGCTAGCTTATCCGTTGACTGCCACAGTCTAATTGAAGGTATATTAGTTTCAAAGACCAAATTGCACATCACCCCCGTCTAGCCAAGGTTAGTGCTAATCAAGAGCATTGCCTTGAAGCCGCACTGTGGTTGTACAATAAAACCAGCGTTACAAATATTGCTACAGCGCCCCGGAAAGTAGAGACCTTAAATGCACCGTCTCTATAAAATGCTCCTAGTACCGTGCGGCGTAAATACGCCTACCATTTCTCAAGACTGCAAATGATGATTGTTTCAAGGTTCATAATGGTGGGTTTATTTCCGCCATGCTGTACTAGTTTGTTTTTGCTTGTGATTAGTATCCATCTTTACTGCTCTGATAACAAAGACATCCTGACTCAAGCAGTAAGCCGCAAATTCTCAGATCGAGAGAGTTTATTTTTGCGGATAAGTTGTATTTTCAATAATCACTAAATTTAGTTATGTATTACTATCTTTTGTTATTGCAAATTCATATAATTTGGTTCTCCTACTATCCTATTTTTAATTTCTAGTAAAATTTATTACTAATACTTATTTAATGATTTCTGAATATTTATAATCCAATACTCTTGGTGTTACAGTTAAAACTCTTTGTCAAAGTCTTTTTTTAAACTAACCGCAGAGGCGCAGAGAACAGAGAAAGAAGAAATAAATGCTTAACTGAACGTTATTGATTTATAATGATGACTGTTTAACTAAAAATCTGGCAAATAATCCAAAAATTAATTACAGTAAGTAAAAAATCAACGAATTAGATATTTTAACTAAGCGAAAATTAGAGTAATTAGCAAATGGCAATTTTACACGGTATTTGGTTAAACACAAATCAAAATGGTTGTTTGTTTATTTGGGGAGAAACTTGGCGAGCGTCGCGGGTGAATTCCGAGTTTAGTGTATTTACAGATATCCCATCATATCCATTGGCAATGACACCAATTGAGTTGAGTGAGTGGCTGCTATCGCAAAACCTCCAAATTTCTCACCTCACCCAACAACCCCAAGTGACTGTTACTACAGGGCGAAAGCGTCAAAGTACAACTGCTGCGGAAATCAGCTTACCAATTCACACCCAAATCATTGCTCTACCAACTTACATCACACAAAACGGTGAGAACGAGATAGCAGGGATTTACCCTGTACATTCTGCTACTAGTGTCTCGGATACAGACACGCCACAATACCTACAACCTTGGCAAGTTGAGGGTTTTTGTCTCAACCCCAGCGCCGCAATGAAATTTCTCACATCTCTTCCGCTGAGTAATGTTAACGGAGAAGACGCCTTTTTGGGATCAGATTTACGCTTTTGGTCGCAGATTGCCCGTTGGAGTTTAGATTTAATATCAAGGTGTAAATTTTTACCGACTGTCCAACCTCAATCAGATGGTTCGATGGTTGCTAGGTGGCAAGTATTACTAGATAGTGCTGTGGATGGGACACGCCTAGAAAAGTTTTCGGCAAAAATGCCCCTGGCTTGTCGGACTTATCAAGAAGATGGGGAGAATTCAAAACCCCCTCACTTAGCAGTAAATTTGCCACTGCAACCGCAAGAATTACTACTGGCATTTCTCAATAGTATGATAGATGCTCAAGTGAGAGGCATGGTGAATTCCCCAGCGCCCATCGAACCGAGAATGATGGCAACTTTACCATCAGGGGTGCGACAGTGGTTGCAAGCCTTAACAAGTGCATCCAATCAAATAAGTACAGATGCGATTGGTGTAGAACGCCTACAAGCGGCGCTGAAGGCTTGGACTATGCCTTTGCAACACCAATTAGGGGGCAAAACTCTATTTCATACTTGTTTTCAATTGCGTCCCCCAGAGTCGGAGGAAACAGATTGGACACTGGCGTATTACCTCCAAGCAACGGATGATCCAGAGTTTTTGGTGGATGCAGCTACGATTTGGCAAAATCCAGTTGAGAGATTGGTGTATCAAAATCGCACGATTGAACAACCGCAAGAAACCTTCTTACGAGGTTTGGGATTAGCTTCGCGATTGTATCCAGCTGTAGCACCAAGTTTGTCAACCGAATCTCCTGAATTTTGTCACATCAACCCTATACAGGCTTATGAGTTTATCAAATCTGTCACTTGGAGGTTTGAAGATAGCGGTTTGGGGGTGATTTTACCTCCCAGTTTGGCGAACCGGGAAGGATGGGCGAACCGTTTGGGTTTGAAAATCGCCGCCGAAACCCCCAAGCAAAAGCAGGGACGCTTAGGGTTGCAAAGTCTGCTAAATTTTCAGTGGAAATTGGCTATTGGTGGGCAGACTATTTCTAAAGCCGAATTTGACCGGCTGGTGGCGTTAAATAGCCCATTGGTGAAAATTAACGACGAGTGGGTAGAATTGCGCCCCCAGGATATTAAAACAGCCCAAAACTTCTTTGCCTCACGCAAAGACCAAATGTCTCTTTCCTTAGAAGATGCTTTACGTATCAGTAACGGCGATAGCCAGGTGATTGAAAAATTACCCGTCGTCAGTTTTGAGGCGTCTGGGGCGTTGGAAGAGTTGATGGGGGCGTTAACCAATAATCAGGCGATCGCACCTTTACCCACACCAAAAGGCTTCCAAGGGCAATTGCGCCCTTATCAAGAACGAGGTGTTGCTTGGCTGGCATTCTTGGAACGTTGGGGTTTGGGCGCATGTCTGGCTGACGATATGGGACTGGGTAAAACTATTGAGCTAATTGCCTTTTTGTTACACCTCAAAGAACAGGATGTATTAGAAAAACCAACACTGCTAGTTTGTCCCACTTCCGTTTTAGGCAACTGGGAAAGAGAAGTTAAGAAATTTGCCCCTAAGCTCAAAGTTTTGCAATATCACGGTGATAGCCGTCCCAAAGGAAAGACATTTGCTGAAACAGTGAAAAAGTATGATTTAGTCATTACTAGTTACTCCTTAGTTCACCGAGATATTAAATCATTACAGAGCGTTTCTTGGCAGTGTCTTGTTTTGGATGAAGCCCAAAACGTAAAAAATTCCGAAGCAAAACAATCACAGGCAGTACGACAATTAGAATCAACATTTCGCATTGCTTTAACTGGGACACCAGTAGAAAATAGACTCCAAGAACTGTGGTCTATTTTGGATTTTCTCAATCCAGGATATTTGGGCAATCGGCAATTTTTTCAACGGCGGTTTGCTATGCCAATTGAAAAGTATGGTGATACCGCTTCTTTAAATCAATTACGTTCTTTAGTACAACCCTTTATTTTGCGTCGGTTAAAAACTGACAGAGAAATCATTCAAGACTTGCCAGACAAGCAGGAAATGACAGTATTTTGTGGTTTAAGTGCAGAACAAGCTACACTTTATCAAACAGTAGTAGAACAGTCTTTATCAGAAATTGATGAAGCTACAGGATTGCAAAGACGGGGCATGATTTTGGCTTTACTGGTTAAACTCAAACAAATATGTAATCACCCATCCCAATATTTGAAATTAGCCACATTAGAAGCACATCATTCAGCCAAATTGCAGCGGCTAGATGAAATGTTAGAAGAAGTTTTAGCAGAAGGTGATAGTGCTTTAATTTTTACCCAATTTGCTGAATGGGGTAAATTACTACAACCTTATTTACAACAAAAGCTAGGGCGAGAAATTTTGTTTTTGTATGGTAGCACTAGTAAAAAACAACGAGAGGAAATGATCGACCGTTTCCAAAACGATCCTCAAGCGCCGCCAATTATGATTTTGTCCCTAAAAGCTGGTGGTGTAGGACTAAATTTAACCAGAGCAAATCATGTTTTTCACTTTGACAGATGGTGGAATCCAGCCGTAGAAAACCAAGCCACAGACAGAGTATTTCGCATTGGTCAAACCCGCAATGTTCAAGTACATAAATTTGTTTGCACTGGCACTTTAGAAGAGAAAATTCATGACATGATTGAAAGTAAAAAACAACTAGCACAACAAGTTGTAGGCGCCGGTGAAGAATGGTTAACGGAAATGGATACAGACCAACTACGCAACTTACTAATACTTGACCGCAACGCTGTAATTGATGAGGATGAGTGAGGAATTGGGAGTTAAACTCTAGGGTGCTTTAGAGGTTGTTTGAAAGGGAGCATCCCAAATGTGTAAATTTATTTTTTTGTAGGGGCACGGCAATGCCGTGCCCCTACTTCTAGTAGTGATTTTAATTGTCGGTTGTTGCTCTCTGTGCAAGAACCCAACAAACATGCACAAATGTTGGGTTTCGTTCCTCAACCCAACCTACGATTATCCTTAAATATCGAGTTCGGAACACGAACTTCCGAGTTCCGAACACCAACTTCCGAGTTCCAAACACGAACTTCCGAGTTCCGAACACCAACTTCCGAGTTCCAAACACGAAGCGCCGAGTTCAGAACACAAACTTCCGAGTTCGGAACACGAAGCACCAAGTTTGGAACATCAACTTCCGAGTTCGCAACACCAACTTCCGAGTTCGGAACACGAAGCGCCGAGTTCGGAACACGAAGCGCCGAGTTCGGAACACGAAGCGCCGAGTTCGGAACACGAAGCGCCGAGTTCCCAACACCAACTTCCGAGTTTTGGAGATGGCGTGAGCAAATTATATAATCTTCTTAGGTGTACATTTTGCCACCTCTGACCAAAAATAAAGCGTTTCCCAATAATAATGAGCTAGTCATAGCCCCCTCCTCGCTTGCGGGGAGGGGGTTGGGGGTGGGGTTTTTGTACTTTACTTTTATCTTTTATATTTTGCAGTTATGTCTAACCACTTTGCCCACGGTTATGCTTTGTTAATTGGCGTTGGTACAACAGCTGAAACAAAATACTCATTACCTGTTACCGTCAAAGATGTAAAAGCACTGAAAACGGTACTCACAGACCCAAATTTTTGTGCCTATCTCGATGATTCAGAACATATTCGTCTATTGCAGAATGAGCAGACGACACGCAGCGAAATTTTAGCTGGATTAACTTGGTTAAAAGAAAAGGCAGCAACTGATGCCAATGGGACGATTATAGTTTTTTACTCCGGTCATGGATGTTTCGACTTAGCCAGCCAGTGTTATTATTTGCTGCAACATGATTTTAAATCCTCAGATATTCCTCACACCGCCCTATCAGCCGCAGAACTTACCGCCGCTTTGAGACAAATTCCGGCAAAGCGGTTGTGGGTGATAATTGATAGTTGTCATGCAGAGGGTATGGCTACTTCTAAAGGCGAATTACCTGCTGATTTTATTGCCACAGCTTTACCCAAAGGGGTGGTAGATGCTTTGAAGCAGGGCGAAGGACGGGCGGTGTTTACTTCATCTAGAGGTAATCAGGTTTCTTGGGTGCGCCCTGATCAAACCATGAGCCTTTACACTTATCATCTCATTGAGGCATTGCAGGGAGCGGCTAATCAACCAGGAGATACCAAAGTTATGCTCTCAAATGTGATGAATCATTTGGGTAAAACTGTGCCAGAAAGCGCCAGAACTCTCTGTAAAAAAGAACAAACGCCGTTTTTTGATACCGCAACGGAAGATTTTCCCATTGCCATGTTGCGGGGAGGAAAGGGACTCTCAAAATTTACCACAGCCCCAGACTTACCCAAAATTATGACTGTTCAAGAAGTGATCACACCTGCATTGGCAATGGCACGTCGCTCACTACAAATTTTAGAAGAGCAAGCTGCCGGATTTGATAAGCTGTCCATACCTGGTCATTTAAGAATTCAGCTAGAAGAAAAGCGTCGAGAAGTCGCAGAGTTAGAAGCTAGAGTCAAAAAATCAGAATAACTAATTACCGCAGCCTGCTATGGAAGAACGCACAAATCTGGAACAAATGCTTTCTACCGCCCGCATGATACTGGCGGTGTTAGAACAGCAGTCCGCCGGTTATACCAACCTGACTATTCCCGCCCATTTGAAGGTGGATCTAGAGGAACAACGCCAGAAAGTCGCTAGCCTAGAGGCGCGATTAAACCAGTTACAGGGAAACCGCACGGTAAATGTACCTGATAACCTACCCCGCTATACCGATGTGTTTGTGGGACGCAAAGCAGAAATTGCCCGTTGCATGGAAGCACTTTCACCAGAGGAACGAGGTTGGGGTGTCGCCATTGATGGTATTGGCGGTATGGGCAAAACAGCCTTAGCCCTGGAGGTAGCCCATAAAGCCCGTAAGCAAGCGCTGTTTGATGCCTACCTGTTCGCTTCTGCTAAGACTACCTGGCTTTCATCTGAGGGAGTGCGCCAAGAAACCCTCGCCCTATCTTCTCTTGATAGCTTCTGCCGAGAATTTGCCCAAGGCTTAGGGCAGACAGATATTGTTAAGATCACTGATACCACCGAACGCCGCCGCGCCCTTTTAGATGCCCTGCGGGGAAGGCGTGTTTTGCTGATTTGGGACAACCTGGAAACCCTGAATACAGAAGAACGGGAAATGATTGCCGAGTTTCTGCGGAAACTGCCCACCCCCAATAAAGCTATCATCACCAGCCGTCGCCGTACCGGGGAAAGCGCCCTGACAATTCGTTTAGATCGTCTCTCGGAAGCAGAAGCTAGGGAGTTAATCCAAGCAAAGGGACGGTTATACCCCCGCCTCGCCCAAGAACTCAACGCCACCAAGCCAGAGATATTAACTGCTTTATATGAAGCTGCTGGTGGCAACCCCCTGGCCTTAGACTGGACTCTGGGACAAGTGGCACACAAAGGTTATTCTATCAGTGTTGCCCTAGACCGGTTGCGGAATGCTGCCAACTCCCCCGACCTCTACGGGTTTCTATTTGCTGATGCTGCCAAAACTTTGACTGAAAATGACCGCACAGTCCTGTCTGCCCTAAGTGTATTTCGCACACCAGCAACCATAGCAGCCCTGGCAGATGCTACAGATTTAGTCGCCACAGAAATCCACGTTGCTGTTGAGCGATTAGTTACTCTATCTTTAGTCAATGACTTGGATGGTCAACGGTTTGGACTCCACCCCCTCACCCGCACCTATATTCGCGCCGCTATCGGTGGCACAGATACTATCGGCACTCAGCCGCCGGGGGGAATTCGCTTTGACTCTCCTCCCCAACGCCAAGTTTTGCGCTACTGGGTGGACTATGCCCAGAAGTACGGGGGTGACGACAAGGATGCCTACAAAACCTATGACAAGCTGGAAGCCGAATGGCAAAACCTAGAGGGTGTGGCAATAACTTTGCGGGAAATGGCAGGTATCCCTGGTACACTGCAAGACCGACAGGCTGCCCAGATGCTCATCGATTTGGAAAATGCTTTGTTTAACTTCCTCTGGTTTCGCGGCTACTGGGATGAGTGCGTGCGCTTGGGTGAGTGGCGATATCAGGCAGGAAAGGCGCTGAATCAGTGGCGTGATGCTGGTTGGGGTGCCTAACCATGTTGCTTGGATTCACTACAATCGTGCCGAGACAGAACGGGCAGCCAGTTGGGCAGCGCAGATGGCAGAGGCGATGGAACGGGGCAATAATCGTCGGGATAAGGCTGTTGCAATCAGGTTGCAAGGAGTAATTGCAGAACAACGCCAGAACTGGGCAGAGGCGCAGGGGCTGTATCAGGAGGCGTTAGCAATTTACCGAGAGTTGGGGGAGGAAGACGTTGAGGCGATCCCTCTCAACGATTTGGGACGGGTTGCGCGATCGCAAGGAGAATATGATCGTGCCGAGTCCTACTACAAGCAAGCATTGGCGATCGCAGAAAAACTAAGAAATAAAGCAACACAAGCAACCTATTGCGGCAACTTGGGACTTCTCGCCCTTTACCGCAACCAACCCACAGCAGCCCGCCCCTGGTACGAGCGTCAGTTAGCCCTAGTCCAGGAAGTGGGAGGGCAAGACCTGATGGCTACTGCTCAAGCAGGGCTGGCGCGAGTCCTGGAAGAGGAGGGGCGCTACACAGAGGCGCTACCCTTAGCACAGTTTGCCCTGGAAATCCGCGAGCGCCTGCGCGATCAGAATTTGGATTGGACGCGCCAATTAGTCGCTCGATTACGCCGCAAGGCAGGGATAGAATAATTGTTATTTTTGAATTGTGAATTTTGAATTAATTATGACTAATGATACTCTGCAAGCAAGTCGCGAATGGTGGTCACAACGGTGGCTAGATTTATTAGATTCCTATCGCTTTAAAAAGCGTTTAGAACGGGCGAGAAACTATTCTCGTCAGGGTAATGTTCTCAGCATTGAGTTTAAAGGTGAGAAAGTATTAGCTAAAGTGCAAGGTAGCGAACCCGAACCTTATAAAGTTTCTTTGTTTCTGGAACCATTTAGTGATGAAGAATGGGGTTATGTAATTGAAACAATGTCTAAACGAGCGATTTTTGCTGCCAAGCTTTTAGCAGGAGAAATGCCACAAAATATTGAAGAAGTATTCACAACAAATGGTCTATCGCTATTTCCTTTTACCCTATCTGATGTTCGTAGTAAATGTTCTTGTCCTGATAAGGCAAATCCTTGTAAACATGTCGGTGCAGTTTACTATCAATTAGGCGATAGGTTCAGTGAAGATCCGTTTGTATTATTTCAATTACGGGGACGCACCAAAGAGCAAATTCTCAGTGATTTACGCAAATTACGTGGTGCAAAGATTGATATTTCCGAAACTGAAACACCAGAAATTGAACAGTTAAATTCTCACAACCAATATACCATCAATATTGATTCTTTTTGGCAATACAATGAGTCACTAGAAACTTCTTTAGTAGTGATTGCGCCTTCAGGTAGCGAGACGGTATTAGATATATTGGGAGCAATTCCCTTGGCTAAAGAAGAAGAAAATTTAGCAAATTTAACTTCAAGTGATGTGGTAATGAAATATTTACAGACTGTTTACCAAAATGTGAGCCAGAAGGCTGTTTTAGCCGCCATGAATGTGGGAGAAAGTTGATTTTGGGTCATAGGAGATTTTAATTAAATCACCGAGTTAAAAATTTGTTGAGCCGTTAGATTTAACTGCGGGAAAGTAGGCGATACGATGGAGTCAATACCTCTAAAGGGTATCATTTGATATTCACCATCAATAAGTTCACACACGAAAATAGTAGGAACTTTGGGATTGCCGATAAATTTGCGCCCACCCAAAGCAGCATAATCCACAATCCAGTATTCGGAAATACCCATAGTTTCATAATCCCTAATTTTGTTGTAATAATCATCTTGCCAATTGGTACTTACTACCTCAATTATTAAGGGTATGGATTCAGGATAAATTAGGGTGGATTGTTTTTTCCACAATGGTTCCTGAATGAGGTTGTCGTGATTAATAACTAATATGTCGGGTATGTAAGCTGACTTAGCATTGGGTGTTTTCACGAATGCCGACGCTGAAACTCGATAAGGTAGCTTGCTCTCTTGAATTGCTAATAGCATTACTTCAAGTAGAAAACTGATAATATCGGTGTGGTCGCCCGTTGCTGATGGCATCTCAACAATCCCCCCATCATGTAATTCGTAACGTACCAATGAGTTTTGTGGATACCATTCGATAAATTCATCGAAGGTAAGTAACTTTAATTCTGGTTGTGTTTGGGTCATAAAAGTTACTGGTAGGGTTGATTTTTACTTCTGCACCAAGCGCAATTAGCATAGATTCAATATTATATCGTCGCGTGTATCGTGTAGGGGCACGGCACTGCCGTGCCCTTACGAGTGTATTGCTATATTCATTTTCACGACATCATAAAAAAGCTCTTGCTTTTACGCAAGAGCCTATAAAACATTTGATTGTCAGTGATGAAAGAAATTTTACAACCTAGTCAAGTTCAGTCATAGCCATTGCTGGCTCATTCTCACGGTCAATACCTTTCTCAAAACCACCCGCAGCAGCACGAGCGCGTCCAGCGTGCCACAAGTGACCAATGAGGAAGAAGAAACCTAATACGAAGTGAGAAGTCGCCAACCAAGCGCGAGGAGATACGTAGTTGAAGGAATTGATTTCAGTAGCCACACCACCTACAGAGTTCAGAGAACCCAGAGGAGCGTGGGTCATGTATTCAGCAGCACGACGAGCTTGCCAAGGCTGAATATCATTCTTGATTTTGTCCAGATCAAGACCGTTTGGACCACGTAGAGGCTCTAACCAAGGACCACGGAAATCCCAGAAGCGCATGGTTTCACCACCGAAGATGATTTCACCAGTGGGAGAGCGCATCAAGTATTTACCTAGACCTGTAGGACCTTGTGCAGAACCGACGTTAGCACCTAAGCGTTGGTCGCGGATCAAGAAGGTCATAGCTTGAGCTTGAGAAGCTTCAGCCCCAGTAGGACCATAAAATTCGCTGGGGTAAACGGTGTTGTTGAACCAAACCATCGTAGAGGCGATGAAGCCCATCAGGGACAAAGCGCCCAAGCTATAAGAGAGGTAAGCCTCACCAGACCAGATGGATGCGCGACGTGACCAAGCAAAAGGCTTGGTAAAGATGTGCCAGATACCGCCAGCAATCAAGATGAAGGCAATCCAGATGTGACCGCCGATAACATCTTCCATGTTATTGACGCTGACAATCCAACCTTCGCCACCAAAGGGAGATTTGATGATATAACCAAAGATGACTGCTGGGTTCAGTGTTGGATTGGTAATGACACGAACATCACCACCACCTGGTGCCCAAGTGTCATAAATACCACCAAAGAACATGGCTTTCAACACCAACAGGAGCGCACCTAATCCGAGGATGATTAGGTGGAAACCGATGATGTTAGTCATCTTGTTCTTGTCTTTCCAGTCGTAACCGAAGAAGGCAGAATACTCTTCTAAGGTTTCAGGTCCACGAACGGCATGATAAATACCGCCAAAACCCAACACGGCTGAGGAAATTAGGTGAAGTACACCGACAACAAAGTAAGGGAAGGTGTCAATCACTTCACCACCAGCACCAACACCCCATCCTAGGGTGGCAATGTGAGGTAACAGGATTAAGCCTTGCTCATACATCGGCTTTTCAGGGACGAAGTGAGCGACTTCAAACAATGTCATCGCTCCAGCCCAGAACACTATCAAACCAGCATGGGCAACGTGGGCGCCAAGTAGTTTACCAGATAGGTTAATTAAACGAGCGTTACCAGACCACCAAGCAAAACCTGATGATTCTTGGTCACGTCCCCCGCCAAGGGACACAGATCTATTAGAGAGCGTTACCACGAGGTAATACCTCCTCAGGGAATACAAATTGTTCGTGGGGTTGATCTTGAGGAGCCATCCAAGCACGGATGCCCTCATTCAGCAAAATGTTCTTGGTATAGAATGTTTCAAATTCTGGGTCTTCTGCTGCCCGCAATTCTTGGGACACGAAGTCATAAGCCCGCAGGTTTAATGCCAAGCCGACAATCCCAATTGCTGCCATCCACAAACCTGTGACTGGTACAAACAACATAAAGAAGTGTAACCAGCGTTTGTTAGAGAATGCAATCCCGAAAATCTGTGACCAGAAACGGTTTGCAGTCACCATTGAGTAGGTTTCTTCGGCTTGGGTAGGATTGAAGCCTTTGAAGGTGTTGGCAGATTCGCCGTCTTCAAACAGGGTGTTTTCTACGGTTGCGCCGTGAATGGCACACAACAAAGCACCACCTAACACACCAGCCACACCCATCATGTGGAAGGGGTTGAGGGTGAAGTTATGGAATCCTTGGACAAACAGGATGAAACGGAAAATTCCCGCTACACCAAAGCTGGGTGCAAAGAACCAGCTGGATTGTCCTAAGGGGTACATCAAGAAAACGCTGACGAATACGGCGATGGGAGCTGAAAAAGCCAGGGCGTTGTAAGGACGGATACCTACTAGCCGAGCGATTTCAAATTGGCGCAACATGAAACCAATTAAACCAAAGGCTCCATGTAGGGCGACAAATGCCCACAAGCCGCCTAATTGGAACCACCGGGTCAAGTCTCCTTGAGCTTCAGGTCCCCATAACAGCAATAGGGAATGTCCCAAACTGTCTGCTGGTGTTGATACAGCAACGGTGATAAAGTTACAGCCTTCTAAGTAGGAGGAGGCTAAACCGTGTGTGTACCAAGAGGTGACGAAGGTTGTACCGGTCAGCCAACCGCCTAGTGCTAGGTAGGCGCAGGGGAATAATAATATTCCTGACCAGCCTACGAAGACGAAGCGATCGCGCTTCAACCAGTCGTCTAGAACGTCAAACCACCCTCTACTGGGGGCGCGTCCAACTGCGATGGTCATGAGAGTAAATCTCCAAATGTTTATAAGTGCAGGATTTTACTTCTGTATTATAGACTGCTATTGTTTAGCTCTCTATAAACAGAAAGTGAACTAGGTTGTCAATCTAGTTTACAATTATTTACTGACTTTAATTATATTACGTGCAAATTGCTAATTTTTCTAGAGGATTATTAATTTAATTTAATATTTATACATTTAAGGGCATAGGGCATAGGGCATGGGGTATTCTTCACCCCATGACCTCATCTCCCCATCCCCAGTCTCCATTGCTAACGCTAGAATGAGTGCTACAGTTAAATGTGATTATTGCTAAATGTTTACTATCGACTTAAGCATCAGAAACACTGCTTTCCCCATATCAGTACAACGTAAGTCAGCAGAGGATGCAGAGGCTGTCTATCAGCTAATTTTGGCAGCGATACGCTCTGGCAACCCTGACGTAGTGGAACTGAAGTGTGAGGGCAAAACAGAGAAAAAAATTGCTGTTCGTGCTAGTGAGATTTCTGGAGTGCAGATTGTTCAGAAAGATGGTGTAGCCGTTGGTGGTGGTAGGCCACCTGGTTTTGCTGCCCTCACTGCTGAATAACCAAGGTGTAGAAATGGCGGATGTGGGCATCAAGGTCAAAGATTTAGAGTTTAGTTGGCCTAATGGCGAAAAAGCGATCAAATCTTGCTCTCTAGAAGTGCCTAGGGGTGAGTTTTGGATGCTTTTGGGTACAAATGGCAGTGGCAAATCTACGTTACTGAGACTGCTGGCTGGGCTATTAGCTCCCCAATCTGGCGAAATTGGGGTTTTGCATCCGGTTGGTTTTGTCTTCCAAAATCCTGATCATCAACTGGTAATGCCAACAGTTGGTGCTGATGTGGCTTTTGGACTGGTGGAAGAAAAATTGCCAATTGCTGCTGTCAGAGCCAGGGTTGACGAGGCTTTAGGGGCTGTGAATTTGCAGGCTCTGCAACGTCGCCCTATTTATGCTTTGAGTGGGGGACAGAAGCAGCGAGTAGCGATCGCAGGTGCGATCGCTCGTCGTTGTGAAGTCTTATTATTAGATGAACCAACTGCCTTACTCGATCCAGATAGTCAACTTGACTTAGTGGCTGGTGTGCGCCGTCTTGTCAAAAGTCGGGGTATTACAGCTCTGTGGGTGACACATCGCCTCGATGAGTTGAATTACTGTGATGGTGCTTTCTTGCTAGAAAAAGGTGTTTTGGTTGATCAAGGTGAAGCCCAGCGCCTTAAACAACGTCTGATGGAAGTGGATAAAGAAGCTTCTTAAAGGCAAGAGTCCATCAATTCATAATTAATAACGTTACAACTACAACGCGCCTGTTATAGGCGCGTTTTCAGTTAATACATCTTCCAGAAGGCATATTTTGTCATCATCGGACATTTTTATTTTTTGTAACATAGTGCTACAACCAATGCTTCAATTAACATATAGAGTTATGAACGAATTTTGTTAACTCTAGATAATTGTGATTAAAAACCATGTCCCGTCCTTTACTCCAAGCCGTTTTGCTGGTAGACGGCTACAATATAATTGGCGCTTGGCCTTGCCTGAAGAAAACCCGTGATTTTTCAGGATTGGAAGCAGCACGTGGGGAACTCGTTGAAGCGATGACTAATTACAGCGCGTTTCAAGGTTATGACACTCAAGTAGTGTTCGATGCCCAATATCATAACGCCGCTAGCAATAAAGAAATTATTACAGAGTTTTTATCAGTTCATTACACTGATTTTGGGCAAACTGCAGACACATACATTGAAAAAGCCTGTGCGTCTTTACGCTACCAAATAGCACAATCTCGACTTTCTCGGATGATTGTTGCCACATCAGACAGGGCACAGCAGCTGATGGTGCAGGGATACGGCGCTGAATGGTTGTCAGCACAACAACTATGTGGCGAAGTAGAAACAACGGTTTGTCGGATGCGAAATAAGTATCAAACACGCAAACAATCTAAGAGTAGATTTTTAGCTAATTCCATCGATGCGAAGTCTCGTCAGCGTCTGGCTGAACTGCGAATGAGTTCATCATAGATATTAGCATCAATCACAGAAAATGCCGATGAAAAAGCAACTAGACGCTAGAGACTAGGGTTTAGGAGCTAAAAATGAGTATTTTTGACTCAGCAATCAGCACTCACCACAGTTTTCCAGTCAGCAACAAAAAAATATTTGGGGAACCACTTGCCAAACCCTATCTTTTGCCTTAACATTATTAAGTGTGAGCTTTCCTCAGTAGCTCAGTGGTAGAGCGATCGACTGTTAATCGATTGGTCGCTGGTTCGAATCCGGCTGGGGAGTTAAAAAAGGATGAAGAGTCAAGAATGAAGAATGAAGGTATGCATTTCAAACCTCAGACTTCAGCCTATGAGAAATTATGGGGACTTGACCCATCTGTGATATTTCTTAATCATGGTTCTTATGGTGCTTGTCCTAAAAAAGTTTTGGCAGCACAAGCAGAGTCTGCGATCGCAGCTAGAAGAGGAACCATTACGCTTTTTTGGCAGAGAGTGGGAACCGCTGTTGGAGAATGCCAAAAGCAAATTAGCAGCGTTTGTTGGTGCTGATGTTCAGGATTTGGTGTTTGTTTCCAATGCCACAACTGGGGTAAATTCAGTTTTGCGTTCTCTGTGGTTTTCACCAGAAGACGAAATTTTGACAACTAGCCACGAATATAATGCTTGTCGCAATGCACTAGATTTTATTGCTAGTCGCACTGGTGCGCGGATAGTAGTGGTAAAAATTCCTTTCCCAATTAACTCACCAGAGCAAGTAGCAACAGCGGTAATTGAGGGAGTTTCTGCCAAGACTAGGTTAGCGCTTTTAGATCATATTACCAGTCAAACAGGCTTAATTTTCCCAATTCAGCAGTTAGTTAAGGAATTGCAAGGGCGGGGCGTAGATACACTAGTTGATGGTGCCCACGCGCCAGGAATGATTCCCCTTAACTTGCGAGAAATTGGCGCGACTTATTACACTGGCAATTGTCATAAATGGCTGTGTGCGCCCAAGGGAGCAGCATTTTTGTACGTGCAAAGAGATAAACAGTCAGAAATTCGCCCCTTGACAATTAGCCACGGTGCAAACTCAGCACGAACAGATAAAACACGCTTTCAGTTAGAATTTGACTGGACTGGTACAGACGATCCGACAGCATATATGTGCGTACCAGAAGCCATCGCCTTTATGGGTTCCTTGCTATCCGGTGGATGGACAGAGTTAATGCAGCGAAATCATCAGCTAGTTTTGGAGGCGAGACAGCTACTTTGTCAACGACTGGGAGTATTACCACCAACGCCTAAAGAGATGATTGGTTCAATGGCGGTAGTGCCAATGCCGACAACTTGGGAACATCGCCATTTTATGTCTATACACGACGAGTTGTTTGATCAGTTCGGGATTGAAGTACAGGTGATGTCGTGGATAGAACAACCCCGACTACTGATGCGGATATCAGCGCAGATTTACAATACGCGGCTGCAGTATGAATATTTGGCAAAGGCGTTGATGGAGTTGCAGTTAAGGTTGTGAACACAATTTTTACAACAATTTTCAGATCTTGGTAAGGGCACAGCATTGCTGTGCCCCTACACCGTGGTCTATTTATCTGCAAAGGGCTGTAAACTGCAAGTTATCCTCAATTTCATCTCGTTACTGATAGCTTACAGCAGTTTTCACGTAGTTGAACCACACTCTCAGGCAGGGCACAGCACTGTTCCCTACGGCAAATGTGGTATATTTACCTGAAAATAGCTTAACTAGTCAGCTGCCAGCTAAGGGAATATGATCCAAAAGGCGATCGCGAATTACTGTCAGTTGCTCTTGAGTGCTAACTGGGCATCGTGGGGGTGGTAATTCAGTGTTAGGCCAGTTAGGTAAATTACTGCAGGGACACGACAAAGCTGGTATACCAAGGTTAGGCACTGGTTTTGGCATAGTGCAACGACCGCAAGGTATCATTTCCCATGAGGGTGTCAGCAATTCGGCAATAGTTTCATGAGTACCCTCAAGGTAACAATCACCTTTTGCTTGTGAGATAATTTTCTCCCAGCAGTCTTCAAATTCCTGACTATAGCGATCGCCGTTTAGCACTGGTTGCGGCAACAAGCTTGCTGCACCATTGCCTGTCACTAGCTTCTTACCCAACTGAAACCAGTAGGCAAGATATTGTCTAACTTCTTTTTCTGTTGCCATATCACAATTTTAGATTTTTTATGTCACATTTTGGCGATTGAATCTTGAAGAAAGACTGAAGAATATTTAGTCAGTTAACTGTTGACTGTTGTCCTGGAAACTCCACTCCTCCTTAGTGGGTAATGGTGTACCCAGAACACTCAGATTCAGTGCATGTCCACCAGTTACCAAATATACATCATCACAAATTAATCCTAATTGGCGTACCAAAGAACCCAGGCGATCGCGAAAGGTGCGACCTAGAGGATAAGCTGGTACTACACCCCAACCAGTTTCTTCGGCGACAAATAACAGATCAGCCGCAACCATCTGTACTGTTTCGAGAAACTCTACAAGGGTATTTTCCCAGCTAACCTGATTTTGATCTAAAAGATTGGCTACCCAAGTTCCTAAAGAATCAATCAACAGACAGGTATCTGGTTGGGCGTCGGCTAGGGTAGCAGACAGTTCCACAGGTACTAAGAGGGTTTCCCAATTTTGGGGACGGCGCTTTTGGTGTGCTTGAATGCGTTGGTGCCACTCTTCGTCAGCCGGGTTTTCCGTGGCTGTCGCTACGTAAACAACTGCTTTAAGTGACTGCATTGCGAGAGTTTCCGCCCATTCACTTTTACCAGATCTTGCAGGTCCTGTGACTAAGATGACTTTACCCAAAGCTTTTTCCTTAGTATCTTTAATTAATTGGGGGTTGCAATATCTCAGCAAAGTTTTTCACTTTTCGGGTGAGATTGTTGATGGGAAATATCTTTTAGGAGATAAAATTAGCACCAACATCATTAAGATGCGAAGATTGGCAACTGCCAAAAATCCCAACAACCCCATTTTGAATGATTCAAAACCATTGGGGACAGTAAATTTCAGGATATTTTTATGAAAGCAGGCTTAAAACGCATTGAGGCAACTCTACACGATTTAGGAACTCGCGGGACTTCCGAACCTGCGGAAGCAGGTGATTCGACAAAGCGCCCTTTTTCTTTTAGGATCAGCGTTGGTGGCAGTGAATCCATAGACAGTGATTATACTGTAACCGACGAAAACGTTAATACACAAGCACAGACAGTTGATTTGGGCGATAAGTCTTCTAACGACGAGAATTTATTTCCCCAAGATAACTCCGTACAGACTTTTCCAGCACAAGACAACGGGAATAAAACACCTAACCTACCCAAATTTAAAATTCCTAACTTTAGCAGTCATCGCCATGCAGCAAATCCGTCATTGGCAATAAATCTGCTACAAGAAATTCAGGAACAAGTTGCCGCTTGGCAGATAGAACTACAAAACATTCTCCAGCAAATTCAAGATATTTATTTAGAAGGACCTATTGTCAATGGCTGGTTAGAATCAAATTCACGAGAACCAGAAGTGGGAGGAACTGCAACACTGCGCCATGCAGAAGTTGAGCGTTTGATGGACTACGTAGAAGAAATTTGCGCTAATGGGGGCAAAGTATCCTATCAATCATCCCGTACTGGCTACCGCCTCTGTGGTGTAGACGCATCTGGTAAAGTCTGGTCACGTTCCTGTCCACCGGATCAGGTACGCATCTGTGAGTATGGCGATCGCTCGTTACCAAAAATTACGGCAACTGTTGGGGCGTAAGCAACATTTAGAAACTCGCCTCAGTCAATTAGCGGAAACTCTGGTAATTTTACATAGTCATATTCAACAAGCTTAAAGTTGGCAAGATTATTTCCGAAAAAACGCGGTTGGTGACTGGGGAATTTTTGGTATAGATTAGCTCTGTTACAGATGGCTGTTGGATGTTGCTATGAGTCTATAGTTATTTGTCATGAGTAATTTCTCATTAGCTGCGGTTAACTGACAATAAATATGACACATGACAACTAACAACTGACAAATCACAAAATCCACAAAATTCTATGCCAGACACCAGAATCTCTGCCATTATCTGTACTCACAATCGAGATACCTATTTAGGTGCGGCGATTGATAGCCTGTTGGCGCAAGATTTTGCGGGTGATTTTGAAGTTGTAGTAGTGGATAATGGGTCTAGCGATCGCACAGTGCAAGTTGTAGAACAAAGGTCTCACAATCCCCGTCTGAAGTACATCTTTGAACCAATCATTGGTTTATCTGTCGCTCGCAACACGGGTGCAAGGGTAGCTGGTGGTGATATTCTCGCTTATTTAGATGATGATGCAGTCGCGAGCTATCGTTGGCTGCATGTTTTGTATTCTGCCTATGAAAATAACTCTAAATTAGCGATCGCTGGTGGCAAAGTTACATTGTTATGGCCGCAAAACATTCAACAACCACGTTGGCTATCTCCTGGATTAGCTTCAAATCTAGGTGCATACGATTTAGGTAACAGCACTGTTTATATAGATAAACCTGGTTTAACCCCTAGAGGCTTGAATTATTCTATCCGCCGCCGCTTTCTCGAAGCAATTGGTGGTTTTGATCCACATCTTGGACGAGTGGGGAAAAACTTATTATCGCATGAAGAATTGCAAATGACAGAATTGGCTCTACAAAAAGGTTGGCAAGTCGCTTATCTTCCCGAAGCAATAGTAGCTCACAATGTCGCTCCAGAGCGTCTTAATCGCTCCTGGTTTTTTCAACGCAGACTGGTGGCAAGGTATTAGTGAATGCTATCGCGAAGAACTTGCCGGTCAAGCAGGTTTGGAGCAATTACTGCGGGGTAGCGAACGATTTGTCCGTGGATTGTATAAGGCAATGCGATATTTTCGAGATCCAGCAGAAAGCTTTGATAACTTTCTTTATGCCTACGGTCAAATTAGTTATTTAAATGCTGCTATTCAAGGTCTTTTATCTACGTCAAATAATAAATAATATATATGCCATCTAAATTACCAGTTACAGTTCTCATTCCTGCCAAAAATGAAGAAGTTAATTTACCTGCCTGCCTCACTAGCCTACAGAGAGCAGATGAAATATTTTTAGTCGATTCTCAAAGTACAGATAAAACTGTTGAAATAGCCAAAATGTATGGTGCAAATGTCGTTCAATTTAGTTTCAATGGTAGATGGCCAAAAAAGAAAAATTGGTCTTTAGAAAACCTGACCTTTCGTAACGAATGGGTGCTAATTGTCGATTGCGATGAGCGCATTACACCGGAATTATGGGAAGAAATTGCTCAAGTAATTCAAAATGAAGAATATGCCGGTTACTATCTTAACCGTCGTGTATATTTCTTAGGAACATGGATTCGTCACGGTGGTAAATATCCCGATTGGAATTTGCGTTTATTTAAACATAAACAAGGTCGCTACGAAAATCTAAATACCGAAGATATTGCCAACACTGGTGACAACGAAGTTCACGAACACGTTATCTTGCAGGGAAAAGTTGGGTATCTCAAAAATGATATGATCCATGAAGATTTCCGAGATATTTATCACTGGTTAGAAAGGCATAATCGCTACTCCAACTGGGAAGCGCGTGTTTATTTAAATCTGCTCACAGAAAAAGACGACAGCGGCACCATTGGCGCTAATTTATTTGGTGATGTGGTACAACGTAAGCGCTTTTTGAAGAAAATTTGGGTGCGTCTGCCATTTAGACCATTATTCAGGTTTATTTTATTTTATATTATTCGACGCGGTTTTTTGGATGGCAGAGCGGGATATGTCTATGGACGCCTGCTGAGTCAATATGAATATCAAATTGGGGTCAAATTGTACGAGTTACGCAACTGTGGTGGTCAGCTAAATACTACCACTATCCCTCAATCTGTGCCATCATCCCTGACTCAAGAGGTTGGAACAACGGCTACTTAGGAGATGGGGGGATGGGAGTTTTCATGACAAATGACAAACCTTTTGTAGATTTACGCAAATACGACCAATCCTGGTTTGATCGGGGGCGACCGGGTTGGTATATTTTATTATGGTGGTTGGTGCAAGCGATCGCCTTTCCCCTGACACCGCAACCGTTAAATATTTTGCGTTGTGCTTTGTTGCGGTTGTTTGGCGCTCGTATTGGTAAAGGTGTATTAATTCGACCTACTGCCCGTTTTACCTATCCCTGGAAAGTCACTATTGGGGATTACAGTTGGATTGGAGATGATGTGGTTTTATACAGTCTGGATCAAATTACTATCGGTGAACACTGCGTAATTTCCCATAAAACCCACCTATGTACAGGTAGCCATGATATCCATGATCCAGCCTTTGGCTTGAAAACAGCGAGTATCACCATTGGTAATGGCGCATGGGTAGCTGCAGACTGTTTTGTCGGACTTGGAGTGGAAATCGGCGCTAATGCTGTGATTGGCGCTCGTAGTAGTGTGTTTACTAATATGCCATCTGGGCAAGTTTGTTTGGGAAGTCCCTGTAGTCCTCGGTATGCGAGGATGGGGAAATTAGCAGAAATGAATATATAGGAATTATTTAATCATTTACAAGCGATGGGGAGCATCCCAATTTTGCCAAAAGAAAATTTGTAGTGGGAGCAGCGTTTGACTGAGCGCTCACGCCGTTCGCGTAGCGTCCCGCAGGGAAGTCTTGCTTCCTAATGTCTAGGAAGCGGGCTAGAAGCCCGCACTACCTACAAACACATAAATTTCCACATACGGTTATGCTTGCCTATGTTGTGGAGTCAAGGCAGAAGGTAAATTACAAATTGACCATATTAAACCGTTTTGTATGGAAAGTTTAGAAAATATCGCTCACTTCCTAGCTTTTGTGAATATCTACTGGTTAGCCAAACTGAATCCTATATTGAGCAGTATCACAAACTTGATGACAGTAATAATCGCTGGCAATGGCAGGTTTACGATCATCTCGATCAGTTGATATTATTGCACAGTTTAAATGTAGAAATTCCTATTGCTGAAGTCTATCGCCGCATTAGTTTGTCAAATAACTGAGTTCCATTGATTACAGCAGTTTTTATAGCACTTCTCGTTTGGATGCAATACACTTTAACCTCTCTCCAAACCTCTCTCCTTTTAGGAGAGAGGCTTTGAATCTTACTCCCCTTCCCTTGTAGGGAAGGGGCTGGGGGTTAGGTCTGTATTGGACTCAGCTGAGAAGGGCTATAGGTAAATAGAGCGATAAATCGCTCACTATTTGTCTTGCAAGACAATCGGTTGCTTTGCTACGTCATCGAGATGGATACTTGTGAGCAAATCCTGCCACTTGGCTTCTAGTTCGGCATTTTGAGGATTTTTTTGACGCAGTTGTGCCAGTGTGGTCAGTGCATCATGCCAGATGCCATTTTGGGCATAGATGGTAAACTGCTGTAGCGGCTCTGCTGTTTGTAGCTGTTGGGTGATTGTGGGTTTTAGCTCGACTCGTTGGATCACCCCTTCTAAGTAAATCGGTGGTGATTGCTTTTGGCGATCGCAGTCAATGGTAAAAAACCAGCGGTATCGTTTATTTAGTGCTAATGGGGAAGCAGTGGGCGGTAGGGTAACGCCAATGACTCCCGGTTGATTGGGTAGGGTGATATCTTGCTGATAAACAGGGTTTGATTGGGAATCTTGGAGTACAAATTGAGTTGACAAGGTAGAATTCTTGGTAATTGGCAGATAAAACCAGAAAGTTGGATGTGCTACTGTTGTTAACCCCCAGACATTCGTCACTGATCCTTTTTCCTGACTAAAGGGTACTAGGGCGGTGAGTTTAGAGGTGATAGCGGGACATAAACCACGCTTGGCGCCACCACGGACGCGACCTCCGGGGGGGGGATCTGGTGGCGGTGGAGGGGGTTCAAAGGTTCCCGCTTGGGCGAGGATGCCGGTGTCGCTAGTGAGTAAAGTAGCAAAACTCAAAGCTACTGCGAAAAATAGTTTGTTTACAGCAATTTTCATGTATTTAGACCACACTCTGATTTTTGTATTCCTTTCTTCCTTTGCGCCTTTGCGCCTTCTCTACGAGACGCTACGCGAATGCGTGAGACAAAAAAATGTAGTTCATTTACCCGAAAATCGCTGTAATTGTGAAACATACTTCATTGAAAATATCCTGTGACTTGGGATGCACTGGTTAATTTTGAATCTTGAATTTAAAATTTTGAATTGATGTTAAACCTACCGTCCCCACCAAGGATAAAACAGACGGTATAAATGGCACCCAAGCGCCCCAAATTAACAGACCAAAGCAGAATAAATACAAAACCCCAGAAGTAAGACCAATTGCTAATACCAACCTCAAATGAAAATACCGCCAAACTAGCATTCCCCCTACCAACGACCAGCCCCAAATCCAGGCTACCTCAAACCACGGCGACCAAACCCTCAGCAAGGGACGCCCATTTAATACAGCACTGAGAATTTGGCTGACCATATGAGCATGTATGAGTATCCCTGGAATTTGGTTGTCGAAATTAGCTCCGTAGGGCGTATCCCAGTAATCGGGTAAATCTCCCTTGGCTGTGACGCCAATGAGGACAATCTTATCTTTGATGGCACTTTTGTCAATTGGATGAGATAAAAACTCGGTTAGTGTTAACTGCTCAGAAATCTTTTTTGTGGAACGGTAGTTAAGTAAAATTTGACCGCCATTGGCGTCGATACCTTGATAGCCACCAGCATGTGACGAAATACGTGGAAATACAGTATTGCCGAGTTGCAAATTTCGTTGAGCAGTGAACTTTGGTTGAATTCCTAAGGGTAGTAGATAACGGAATGCCAGTTGCATGTTGAGTGCGTAGCGGGTAGAACACAAGGATGCAGCTTCCTGGTTCATGAATAGCAGATGGCGACGCACAACGTCATCAGAATCGTGCATAAAATCACTGAAACCTAGACGGTTTTTGGGGATTTCTGGCGGTGGTGCAATACCTTTGTTAGTAGCAGTTGTATCGCTTCCCTTACATACCCCAATTAAATTTTCAGTCTGGTGGAGACGGGAGATTAAATCTGAGGATTCAGCCGGAAAATCACGGTAAATATCCAAACCGATGGACTGGGGTTGATACTGCTGCAATTTTGTCAGCAGTGCGTTGAGAGATTTATCAGATAGTGAAGTACCTTTTAAGACTTCGCCATTTTGTCGTTGAAATGCGAGGTCAGCATCGTCAATTGTGATGACAACCAGGCGCGAATCTGGCCCTTCATCAGGACGCGATCGCATCATTTGGTCAAAGGCCTGAAATTCTGCACTTTGCAGCAGTCCCAAAAACCTAACTCCACAGACTAAGGCAGTCATGATCATACTTGAGAACAACGCCACTTTAAATTCACATTTGGCAGGCGCAGCTAAATTTGGTATGAATTTTTTCTTGGTATAAGTTAGCTCTTGCCAAGTGGGTGGCATTTGTGCCAGATTTTGGCAAATCACTGGTAGCCAAGTGGCACAAGGAAATCGATGCTCAAGTCCTTGTAGCCGTTCCCGTGCTTGTCGCACAGACTGGTATAAAGATTCACCACCAGCGTAGCTATCGAGAAAATACTTCAAAAACTCTTGAGCCACTTGATCTGGGACAGGTTCGCGCATGACGATAATCTGGGGGATGTGCAAATCAGCCAGTTCTCGCGTCAATCCCAAGCCATCACAAGAGTTAAAAATTGCCAGTTGTAAACCCCGTTCAATGGCTTTTTTCAGGGCATACTTTAACTCACTGATAGTGAGGCTATCAGTTTGATTTAGATAAATCCGCCCGCTTTGATCATTGTTTTGACTAGAACTGTGTCCAGCGAAGAAGAGAATATCCCAGTTTTTTCCCCAGAGATGGTCAGTTAATTCCTGACGTTGTGGTTCTAGCAAAAAACTGACATCTGCATTTTCGCACTTTTGCAGTAGAGCTTGGTCAGCCTGGGTGTCAATTCCCTGACTATTACCAACTATTGCCAAAATATTGACTTTTTTTTTGGGATTGGGTGGCTGATGAACGCGATCGGTAGGTTGGGGAAGACAAAGCAATTTCTGCTTTTGGGTAGCGTTCTAGTAAATCCCAAAGATGCCAAGGTAATCGCTGCAATTCACTATTTTCGGCTTGTAAAATCACCCGCACTTCGTCTGTGGGTAATAATCTCTCTAGCCATTTTTCTCGCAGGGCGCGGAACTCTTCCGCTCGCAGCCATGTATTAAAACGTGCCCGTAAAATATGAGCAGTGTTGTGACAGCTTTGGGTAATCGACACATTTGTCACCTGCACCTTCTCAGCATCCAAGCGATAACCGTTTCCTAGGCGTCGATAGCTAGACCGCCAGTGGCTATAGTACAAAGGCATTTCCGGACATGGAGGGAGTTGTCCCGTGATTTCTGTTGTAGGGCGATCGCGTTCTTCACCAATCTGCAGGGTAACAGTAAACCCTTGCTCAAAACTACCAGCTGCGAATTTCAGCACTACTAACTTACCCATAACTGTCGCTACGCTCCCATTCAAAACTCAAAATTCAAAGTTCAAAAAAATCAAGCTGGAATTTTGCATTTTGAATATTTCATTCCCTTGTGCCATGAAAATCTGAATCCTAAGTAATCAGAAAACTTCAAATCACAAACTGTTCTGTAATACTGATATCATTCAATGCCACCCTAACGCTAAAAATCTCGTTGCTTTCACCGCGAAACTGCAATTGAACGTAGTTATCTGCACTTCTGGCTTGAGCTTCCAGAAATACTGCTGCTGATCCATCTAAAACCGTCAGTTGTATTCCCTGGGGTAAGTATACTTGATTACCTGTTGGATGTAACTGCAAGCGAATACTAGTTTTTTCGTCAACTCCGGGGGTTATTTCCACAATCAACATCACAGGTTGATTGCCGATTTGGATGGACAAATCAATCAGTTTTGCCCGTTTAATGACTGTTTGTGGCAGGTTAAGAGCAAGTTGTTCAAAAGTATCAGCACTGCGAAACGTATAAGTTTGTCTGAGTTCTTGGTAGTTGCACAAGGATTCAATAGTTTGCCAGCCTGATTCAAATATACCAGCAAACCACTGGCTTAAATTCACCCTGGTGCTAACTGGAGATTGCCGCAATTGTCCCAGGTGTTCAATCAATGCTTCTGGGGATTGTAGTTGATTCAAAGGCAGTTCTTCTGTGGCGATACTCGCAACAAAACCCAGTAGCTGTGCTTCTTGGTAAGACTCATCGATTTGCACTACCACATAACCTACACGTTCTTCCCAGGTTTCTGGGGGAACTGAACATATATCGTCGGTAACTTTTACAGGGCGACATTCGAGACTACCAACTCCGCTGATCTGCAAATCTGCCACATCTGCACAGATCCGGATAACTGGGTTCCAGCTGTCACTAGCTTGCAAGTCCGTGGGAATGTCCATCATTTGTAAATAGTCATTCACTACCCATACAGCTAGTGTATTCAGTCTTACTTGTTCTGCTTTTTGAGGAGTAGTCTGCTGGTTGGCAAAGTGTTGAGCAGTAATGCGTGCTGCTTGGGCGATGGGCAACGGTACAGCGAAATTTCCTAACTTATAGCTGGTGTTACTCATAGTTCAGTTCCCTGTGTTCAATCTTGCTTGCTATATACATATCGCCCATTTTTACTAAATTTATGCCATATTTATGCCACAAATTATGTAGCTAGGTCAGTATAGATTATGTAGCTGATTTTGAACGCGGGGCTAAGGACTAGGGCGTGTTTTCAAAGTCTTCTACCATACCACTAAAACACTGATACATATACATTTCGCGTAGGGGCACGGCAATGCCGTGCCCCTACAGCTGGTATCATATCGCGTGGATTTAGGGGGATCTAAAAATTTATGCGGCTAAATAAATAGTTTGAAATCGCGGGACTAGTGGCCAGTTTACCCTTCCTCTTCAGCAATAGCTAGTGCTGGGGCATTGATGACTTTTCTCCATACCCTATGCCCTTGTGGGTGGAGTTTTTTATTTTAATTACTCATCACCAACTTATGCAAATCATTGCCATTTTCATTAATTAAACTTTCAACTGTAGAGACAAATTTATCTTCTAAATAAGGCTTAATTAAATAGGCATTTGCTCCCAACTCTTCAGCAAGTTGACGATGTTTGTCGGCGCTGCGAGAAGTGAGAATAACTACGGGTTTTTTTGCCAATTGCGGGGTTTTCCTGACATTAGATAAAAGTTCAAATCCATTCATACGTGGCATTTCTAAATCGGAAATTATCACCTGAATTTCTGGATGCTGTTGCAACTGTTCTAAAGCTTCTAAACCATGTTGTGCTTGTAATACTTGATAGCCAAATTTTTGCAGTGTCAAAGACAGAGTTTGACGCAGACTAATTGCATCATCTACAACTAATACAACTTTTAATGGTTTATGATTTGTCTGAGTAGATGGAGCGAGTAGCGGTGTAGAGTTTGTTAAACCTGACTGCTGTAAGGCTTTTGTGGATGATGAATTAGCTGGAGGTAAATTCCTAACTTCGAGTGTTGCTTGCATCTGGTAAGATTCCAGCAATAGGGCACCATCAATCACTAAAATTAGAGAACCATTGGCTAAACTACTACAAGCATAAACATATTTTGGGGGTGCGATCGCATTTCCTAAAGGTCTAATAACTAACTCTTGTTCACCAATTATTTGATCAACTTCTAAACCGAATATTTCTTCGTGATGACGTAATAATATTACAGGATTGTTCATGATTCCTGTATTATAGTTACTGGCGATGTTTTGAGGGTTGGGAGTGTGAATAAATGAACAATTATAGGATATTAAGTCTGAAAGTTGACGTAGCCTGATCATTTGTTCATTTTTACCTGTATTCCAATATAAAACTTTTTTGCCTTCAAATTCCTTGATTTGCTGCTCTGAGGGAATCAAGATTTTTTCGATACTGTCCAACAGCAAAGCATAAATAAAATCTCCAGATTGGACTAACATTAGTTTATCAGTAGTCATAGAAAAAGGGATTTTGAGGATAAATTTGGTTCCTTGATTTGGCAATGATTCCACAGAAATTGAGCCGTTGAGTGCCTGTAATTGCGAACGCACAATATCTAAACCTATACCGCGTCCAGAAATTTCACTTACTTTAGCGGCGGTGGAAAATCCGGCAGAAAACATTAAGTCTAAAAGTTCAGATTCAGTGGAATTAGAAAAATACCCTCTAGCTTCATTTCCTGCTGGTATGAGATGAAGTTCAATAGCTTTTTGGCGAATTTTTTCTAAATTTAAACCCTGTCCATCATCTCGGACTTCGATAATAGTTTGACTACCTTGATGATAGGCACAAATTTCAATTAAACCTTGTTCTGATTTGCCTAATTCTCGGCGCACTTGTGGTAATTCAATACCGTGATCAAAAGCATTACGCACTAAGTGTAATAAAGGTTCGTAGAGTTTTTCCGCAATAGCTTTATCTACTAGCACTTCAGTACCAGTAAGTTTCAATTCTACGGATTTATCATATACATTACCTAGTTTTGTCACCATCTGTGAAAAGCGATTGAGAATATTTCCTAAGGGCATCATTCTCGCATCTATCAAATTATCTATAATATTAAGAATCAGATTTTGTTTTTTTTCATTAATATGCGTAACTTGTCTTAAAATTAAGTCCAGAGATTCTGTGGTTTCTTGTATTTGCAGTGTTTCTTCTATTGCTTCATGCAATGTCATCTGGAAATCTGTATATATATCCATTTCCAGAGAATCGAATTTTTCTGTGATAAAATTTTGCTGATTTTTTAAGGCAAAATTTTGCATCTGCAGGGGTAAATCACCTAATTGATTTAAAATTATCTGTTGTCGGTTGAGTCTCTGGATTAATTTTTCAATTATTTGTTTAATGTCTTCATCATGTAAACTCCGCTTTTTTTGGTTAATTAACAATTCTCCAGCTAGGTAATTAAGGCGTTGTAATCCCTCAGTATCGACTCTAACAAATGAATTATTACGATTTTTTTTATTTGAAAAATGGGAGGATTTGTCTTCTATTTGCTGGTTAATTTGGCTAACTGGATTAGGCTGAAGTTCAATTACTTGTTGGGGAATATCTGTTAAAATTTCTTCATTAATAGCTAATGATTCAATGCTGGCTGAATCAGTATTGCTGCTCAAGTTGCTAAGAGAATCTTCACCCCAAATCATTGTTAGCAAGCTATTAGTATTTTCTGCAAATACAGGAGGAGCTATTTCCTTCAAAACTAGCAGTTGTTGTAACTTTGGACTGTCAATCCAATTTTTTTCTTGGGGAGTGACAGGAGGTAAACTTTTATATTCTTTCGCTAATTTACTAAGTTTGTTTTTTAGCGTCCTAATTACCAACATAGCGCCGTTAAATTTTTCAGATGCATACTGAAATTTAACAACAATCAAAATAATTGTGAATATGACACCTTGACGATAGATCACAAGACTCTGACTGTCTTCTGTATTTTGGACAAATTCTAGAAATTTGTTCAGCCAATTTTCTAGATAATTACCCAGATTATTTTTCTGATTTACAGGGACAAGTAGAGATAAGCCTAATTCTGATACAGTAATTTCTTGATAGTGATTAAACCAGCCAAAAATATAGCGAATAACTTTTATATAAAATTGAGCTTTAGCAGATTTAAGAGGCTTATTTTTGGTATTACTATCCGACGTTAAAAAAATATAGAATTTCTCAATTTCGCGGTGTTGAACACTGCTAAATCCCAAATTTGTAGCTGTTGAATCTAGCTCATAAATTATATCTGCTACCGGATTTATTGCTACTGTTGCCAACTTTTGTAACGCCAAAGAAGGTTCTCCACCAGAAGAGCGATCGCCTGCGAGAACATTTGCTTTTGCTGCTTGCAAATTAGCGAGAGCCAGTTCAGCAATATGATGCGCCTGAGTTGGGTTAGCTGCCAAAGCTGCCAGAATTGTGTGAGCGATCGCACCAAAACCAGGTAAATTTAAAGATTCTGCTAAACCTTGAAATACCTCAATTTCCGAGCGTAAAAATTTGACTAATTCATCATTATCTAGTGAATTATTAATAGCATTTGCAATATTTTCCAGGCGTTGAGTGACTCCCACTTCAAATATAGATTGGACAATATCAAAACCTAATTCTTCGGAAGTAGGAATGCGGGCGTCACTGTCAAAATCATCACCTAATTTTTCTTGCAATTTGGCAAACACAGAAGCTGCTCTTTGGAGAACCTCCTCATCATTAATCGGAGTTTCCATGATTTCTGCTGTCAATGCTAAATGAAGACATTCGTAAGCTTGTAATAGAAGACTTTGCAACTCAGCATCAATCACCACATCTGGATTATATAAAGCTTTAAATACAGATTCTAAATAATGGGCTACAGTTTGAATTGCCTCTAGTCCAACGTTAGCAGCACTTCCTTTAATTGTATGAGTCGCCCGCATTAAATTATGCACTTTAGCAATGCTATAATTTGACGACAAGTTAAACAATTCCTGTTCAATAACTTCGATTAATTCTGGGGCTTCAGATAGAAAATAAATGTAGCCTTGTTGGCGAATTTCAGCATCTGTATTCATAATTCAAGAATTTTCACAATAATATTTTCTGAATTGAACTACTAAGACACAAAGACACAAAATAAAAATATTGGTGTCCTTGTGTCTTTATGGTGAGTAATATGATCAGTTTACTTTGAACTTACTTGCAGTTATTAATAACTCTTGCGCCATCCCTGATAACTGTTGAAACACTGCAGCAATTTTATAAGATTGATTAACAGTTTTATCCGAAATTTGTGCCACTTCTTTCATTGTTGACGTTACTGTTACAGATTGGGTCATTTGTTGATGAGTTGCTGCAGTTATCTGCTCAAGTAGCTGGCTAATTTCGGCTGTGGCAGTAACAATTGCATTCAGATTTTGTCGAGCGTCACTAACAAGATTTGTACCTTCTACCACCTGCTGAATACCTGTTTCCATCGCTACTGCAACTTCGCCAGTTTCTGATTGAATCTCCTGAACTAATTTTTCAATTTCGATTGTTGCTGCTGCTGATTGGCGTGATAAAGAACGAACTTCATCAGCTACAACTGCAAAGCCTTTACCATATTCGCCTGCGCGGGTAGCTTCGATGGCTGCGTTCAAAGCTAATACATTAGTTTGTGTAGCAAAATTACTAATCAAGTTCACCACTTTCGAGATTTTTTGCGAAGATTCACTGAGACGTTTAATTTTTTTGCTAGTTTGGGCTACAGTTTCTCTAATCCCTTGGATGGCTTTGACTGTCAAGTTCATTGCTGCATCACCAGACTCTACAGTTTGGTTAGCTTGGTGAACTGCGACTCGAACTAATTCGGTATTAGCCACTACCGCTTGAGTAGAGTCAACCATCTGTTGAATTTCGCTTAAGGCAGTGGTAATTTCTTCTGATTGTTGTTTTGCTACATCTGTCAGTCCCTGAAGTGAAGCATTACTGCTACTAGATGTTTGCGCTACTTGTTCAGCGGCGTCTTGTACTTGGATGACTATTTGTCGCAGTGCTTGTAGAGTATTATTGTAGGCGTCGGCGATAGTACCAAGTTCGTCTTCTGTGATTGGCGCACGTACTGTTAAGTCGCCATTTAAAGCCGGTCTGACGGCTATCAACAATTGGATACATCTTTGCTGTATTAACTCTTTAGCTGCTTTTTCTCTTGTGGCTGCTTCTGCTAGTTCTGTAGACTGCGCCTGTAGTTGTTGCAGATATTCCGTTTGTTGTAATCCTAATGCTAATTGGTCGCTAATACGTGTTAATAAACTGACTTGTGATTCTTCCCAATCACGAGGTCCTGAGTTTTGATAAGCTGCTAATAATCCCCACAATTTTTGTCCCAAGAATATGGGAACTATGATATAAGCTTTGGCTTGAAATTTTTCTAAAACTTCTACGTGACAGGGAGAAAACCCTACTTGATAAATATCATTTACGGCACAGCATTCACCTTGAGCATACCGACCTCCCTGATGTTCTTGCAAGTAGGTATCTTCCCAGAATACTTTACTATCAGGTCCTACGAGTTTGACCCAACCATTAGCTACTGATTCAGCCACAAAATCGCCACTATAATCTGGTTTGAAGCGGTAGATAGATGCGCGATCGCATCGCAGTAATTCGCGTACTTCTTGAGTGACTACTTTAAAGATGTCTTTGAAATTAAAAGATTGGCGAATGCGGTTGACTATTTTGGTAAATGCTTTTTCTTGTTCAGCAATGTGACTGAGTTTATCAGAGTTTAAGCGCAGTTGTTCGAGATATTCAATCTGTGCTTTAGCTAAACTAAGTTGTAAGCCAATCTGGTTTAAGAAAGTACTTTCCCAGGGTTGCCATTCACGAGTGTTAGAATTTTGATAAGCTGCTAATAAGCCCCATAATTTCTCTCCAAAGAATACGGGAACTATCATATAAGCTTTAGCTTCATAACTGTCCAACATCTCCACATGACAAGCAGAAAAACCTGCATTATGAATATCATTTACAGTAGAATATTCACCTTTAACATACTTACCTCCCTGAGTTTCTGCCAAGCAGGTGTCTTTCCAAAAACTGTGGCTATTATCGCCTACCACTTTCACCCAACCATGAGCAACTGATTCAGCAATAAACTCTCCACTCCAGTCAGGATTAAAGCGATAGACAGCGACGCGATCACATTTTAGTAATTGGCGTAGTTCTTGGGTAGTGGTTTTAAAAATACTTTCCACATCCGAAGCTTGTCGGATGCGATTAGCTATTTTTGTGAAAGCTTTTTCTTGTTCAGCAATTTGAGCTAGTTTCTCAGATTGTAACCGTGTTTGCTCTAAATAATCTATTTGGGAAATAGCTACACTATATTGCAAGCCAATCTGCTCCAACAATTTAATTTCCCAGTTTTGCCATTCTCTGGCTCCAGAATGTTGATAAGCTGCTAACATACCCCATAATTTGTTTCCAAAAAATATCGGAGCAGTGATGTAAGCTCGGATTTCAAACTGTACTAAAATATCAACATGGCATGGAGAATGACCTGCTTTATGAATGTCATTTACAGCCAAGCTTTCACCCTTGGCATAACGTCCACCTTGCGTTGTTTGCAAATAGGTATCTTCCCAGACTGTCTTTAAATCAGGGCCTACCATTTTACCCCAACCATTACCCACTGACTCAGAAACAAACTCACCACTCCAGTCAGGATTAAAGCGATAAACAGAGACGCGATCGCATTTGAATATTTGCCTGATTTCTTGCGTAGTTAGTTGAAATATTTTATCTACATTTCCTACTTGAATAATCTTGTTAATAACTTGGTTGACTGATTTTTGGATCAGTGTTTCCTGCTCTGCTTCTACTTCATTTTCTAAGTAATGCAATCTGTAGGCTAATTCTGTGCTAATTTGCGACAGTAGGGTAATTTCACCCTCTTGCCACTGTCGCACTGAGGTACAATTATTTACTACCAGTAAACCCCAGATATTATTCTCTACAACAATTGGCAGACTCAAACTGGCTTTGATTTGAAATTTTTCTAATAGTTGCTGTTGATAAGGGGTGACTTCTATCTGATTAATATCGTCAATGACAAAAGGTTCTACATAGTCTTGAGCAGTATATAAACCAAAAATAATTCCCGGCAAATTTTCGCCAAAAGCAGGTGTCCAACCTAGTGTTTTGGATTCTGCTAAAACAGTACCAAAGTCTTCAGTAGTAAAGCGATATATTAAAGCGCGATCGCAGGTAATTTTCTCTCTAATTTGTCCTACAGTTAGTTGCATTAGAGTATCAATATTTGACGCTTGACGCATCTGATTTATAATGCCTTGTAACTTCTGACGCCAACTTTTAAATTCCTCGGCAATAGCATTTAATGTAGATATTTCATCTCTAGCAATAATTGCTACATTAATAGTACCATTTTGATTTTCTATGTGTTCTATATCGGTTATATTATTTTCTTTTCTCTTGCTGTTGTTATATGATATTGACATTTGATTAACCTCAAAAAAATGTTATTACTATGAATTTGATATTGGGAGACTAGACTTGTTCCAATTAATCACATAATGTTTTGATATCCCTCCTTACTAGCGTATTTTGATTATTTTTTTACTAGCAAAACTCATCAATTATGAGTTTTCCACATTCGAGCATCAATAATCTTTAATGCATCCAAATTAAACAATATTTCCTCTGATTTATTAATAAAATATCCCTGCAAAAAAGATGAAAGCTTTGCAGAAAATAATTCAGGATATGGTTCTTTCATTTCGGTGATATCCAGCCACTCAATATCCATAAGCTGACGCACCAATAGTCCCATGTATTGACCATCATTTTCTAGGATTATCGCCATCATTCTTGAGATATTTTTTAAGTTTTTTGACAATGCTGTATAACCTAGCATTTCCTCTAAATCAACTAACCAAAGCATCTCACCACGCCAGTTGTAAATTCCTAAAACACTATTAGGTAACTGAGGAACAGCACATATTTCTGATAATGATACTTGCAAAACTTCTGTGATGTTCTGTAAAGAAATTACTGCTGTATCAGTTGTCCCTAAATTAAAGCTTAAAAATTTTTCCTTGCTCTCCATTTTCAGTTTTCAGCCCTAAATTATTAAATCTTAGCGACTATCAGAAATTTTGATAAATGGCTAATGTGTAATTTCAATTGATTGATTTATTCGTTAATTTATTAATAGTAACCACTAATTCTTCTTGATTAATTGGTTTAGAAAGATAAGCTTCACCCCCTAACATATTTCCCCAAATTTTATCAGTATCGCTGTTTTTTGTAGAACAAAATACTATAGGTATGTTGCTCGTATTGGGGTTATTTTTAAGTTCTCTACAAATTTCAAATCCACTTTTACCTGGTAAAATTACGTCTAAAAATATTAAATCAGGTTTAGTTTTATCTAGTTTATCTTGTGCCTCTTCACTACTTTTGGCACTAATCACAGAATAGCCAGCCTGTTGTAAATAACGGCTGAGTATTTCCATATCTGCCAAGCCATCTTCAACAATTAAAACAGTGTTCATGGCAATTACCTGTTAAACTTTTATTCACAATGTATGTAATTAAACAAAACTGGGGAATCAAATTAGATAGATGCTATGTTTGGTTATTTTATTATTTTGGTGTGTTATCGTTATACAAACATCAGAAAAATTACGTAATCTAACAAAAAAGCCAAAAAAATCTACCAAAATCTCTATATTTGGTAGATTAAATTGATTAAATGATAAATAAAATAATTTTTTGCTATAAAAAAGCAATTTAATTTCCCAAAAATTCAGTAAAATCTAGGCTTAAATGTCCGCTGGATATCAGGAACTGACAATTAAAAAAAAATCTCTAATTTCTAGGGTGCGTCAGAGCAAAAATATCAGTTGTCTGATGCACCCTATGGCTACTCAGAATACCGGATAATTTATTTTTTGGTAAGCTGATAATCTTGTAATTTGCACATCGTGATTTATTTAAATTATTGTAGTGCGGGCATCCTGCCCGCGTCGAGGTTGCAACTTAAAAGCGCGATAGCTTAGTCCCTAATTAATTGTTAGTATGTTTTTGCTTTTTCCTATGCTTAATACTTGACATTCATTTGTCTAGCTACTGATAATTTTTAGAGCTAAACTGATGGCTCAATGACTTATCTATCAAAAGTTTATGACTAAATATTTTCAGGTAAAATTTGTTTGTACATTAGATACACTATGAGATATAGTCTTGACTTTTGATGGAGTTTGTAACTGAGCCTCTAAAGGTAAATACTTACGAAGTATCGCCATAACCTTATCAGATGCGACAGGTTTAGCCAAAAAATCAGTAGAGCCAACTACCTTAGCGCGGACTCTATCTATCAGACCATCTTGGGCTGTTAAGATAATTATGGGTGTATTGGCGAAAGCAGAAATTCTTCGCAACTGAGTGCAGATTTCATAACCACTAGCAATTGGCATAATTAAATCCAAGAAAATCAAATCAGGCTTATCTTGAATTAGGGTTGGTAGGGCTTGGATAGGATCTTGAATTTTGAGAAATCTCAGTCCATTTGTAGTGACAATTTCCTCTAGCATTTTACAGACTTGAGGGCTATCATCCACGCAGGCAATCAATGGAGCAGTCGCCTTAATTTGTTGTATGGTAGTAGCATGATTTTTATCTTCAATATAGGCTAAAGGTAAGTCAGGTATTTCCACGAGTTCAATAATTCGTTTGAGGATATAGGGAAGTAAAGAACGGGAAATTAACAGCAGACTCTGCTTCATTTTTATAGCTAAATCTCGCAGGGTATATTTACCATTGAGCATCCTCACAAAATTCTTGTAAACTAATGGATGTACCAGAGCTTCAAGTTGTTCTGGTTTTCGCAGAATTGGTGCTAAATTAGGAGAAATATTTGCCAAACCGGCTTCAGCCCAAGCATTCCATGAGTCTTGCATCTGCTTGATTGACAGATCTGCACTTGTGAAGCTCATTGGTGTTTCTAATATCAGTTCTGAGCTGCGATAGCAACTGATAGAAGAAAACTCTGCTTCCTGCGCTATATCAAAGAACAATTCTGCTATCGTTTTTTCTACAATAACTTGGATTTGCTCCCGTTGAATTTTCTGTCTTTTATAAAAAATTTCTAATAAGCGATAATCCCAATAATCGATTGATATGTCTTCAGCGCGAAATCGCATCTTATCCAAGTCAATCTGGGGACAATTTTGAGCTATTTCTCTTCGCCAGCGCCGGAAGGGATGATTACCCCCAGTTGCCCAAACTATTCGTCCCAAACGATAATATAAAATCCATTGATTTCCCTTGGAACTTTTAATTTTTAACTGTCCACTATATTGCAGTTGAGTACAATTTTTAAATTCAGTCAGTAGGTCATGCGATACTATCACTTCTTGGTGGTTCATATGATATTACTTTTATTAACAGTCCAGCCATTGAAAAACTTATATAGCGGTTCTCGGTTGATTGAGGTACAAGAACCCCACCCCCAACTTCCTCCCCCCAGCGAGGAGCTTGCTCTGATATACTTCACTAAACCGGGAAACGCTATAATACCCATTTAGTTATCAGTAAGTGTCTCACTAGTTGCACATATATTTGGCAACCAAATTCGGATAATTGCCATTTATTCTGTCTTAATTGGGAACTAGCATTACTAAGTCAAGACTGAGAATAACAGAGTTAATAAAGGGCAAAAGCAGCATGAATAGAGTAGTTGTTTAGAATAGGATTCTTCATCAGCAGACTCTAAAATCCTGCCAATATGGAACTACTCAAATGAGGTTGATCAAATTCTCAGTAAACTATATATGGGATCGTAATACTTTATATTAGTAAGTTTTCATAAAAATCATAACCGTATAAATCCTGATTCTTCGCTTAAAAAAAAATTATTTCTCCTGCATTTGCGCTGAAAAGTGTAGTTTTCGATGTAATTGGTGATTTATTGGCAGTCGGCGGAAAACTCCATTCCCCCAAACCCCAATACCCTTGGTTTTAGCGCCAAAAACCTTAATCTGCGTATTGGGTGAGGTTTGGGAGATTTTGGTGTTACCAATAATACCTTGAAAACATCTCCTCAGGGTTGTTTATGACTGGCGACAGCAGCCCTGAGATCGCCTTTATGTTCTGACAGCAGGTGTTCACCTGCAGCTTTGTCCAAACCAGTCCAGTGCATTAATAGGGCTAACTTGACCCACTTGCCGCTATGATCTAATAATAAACTAGCGGTTTCGCGACCTAAGCCTGTAAGGTCTTGCAAAATTCGTAAAGCGCGATCGCGTAACTTTTGATTTGTGACAGCTACATCCACCATCCGATTGCCGTAAACTTTGCCTAGCTTCACCATCACCCCAGTGGAGAGAATATTTAAAGCCAAGCTTGGTAGCTGTTCCTGCTTTCAGGCGAGTGGAACCGGCTAAAACCTCTGCACCCGTCAATAAACGGATGTCTACATCTGCATCAAATTTAACTTGTTCACTCGGTACACAGGCAATAAAAATAGTCGTGGCGCCCCGTTGACGGGCGGCATTCAGGGCACCGTGGACAAAAGGTGTTGTACCGCCAGCAGTAATACCCACTACCACATCTAATTGTGTAATATGGCGTTGGGCGATCGCCGCTTCCCCATCTTCGGCACGATCTTCTAAATCTTCAGAACTGCGTACCAGTGCGCCAGCACCACCAGCAATAATCCCCTGTACCAACTCTGGCGGCGTACAAAAGGTAGGTGGACACTCAGCAGCATCTAACACCCCTAATCTGCCACTCGTCCCCGCACCCACATAAAACAGCCGTCCACCGTGGCGCAACCGCTCTGCTGTATAATCAATTGCCTGTGCTAATTGAACTTTAGCTGCTGCTACCGCCGCCACTGCCTTTTGGTCTTCGCTATTAAATAATTCTACGAATTCCAAGGCACTTAGCTGGTCTAAATTGAGACTATTAGGATTAACCTGCTCGGTTAGAAGATAGCCGCGTTCCTGTAAATTTGTCATTTGTCCTTTGTCCTATGTCATTTAAGCCGAAGATTCTCAGTCATTAGTCATTTGTCAGTGACTCATGACTAATGGCAAATTACAACAATCCTTCTAGTTGGCGACGAATTTTGTCTAGTTCAGAATCAGACAATTCTGATTGGCGCGGGGAGGTATCCTTACTAGTATCCTCCTTCGCAGGATTTAGCTGCCAGTCGGTTTGTTCCACGTTCAATTCTGGAGGAGTAATTACTTGATCGCTCCTTTGTGGGATAATTTCCCAGCTATAGCCAGCACTTTCGCAAAATTCCTTGATTTCCTCAGCATCCATCGCCTCTACAGTAGGGTTGAGGAAATCTTGCGCTTCTAACAACAGCGCATAGCGCGTAGCATCGTCTTCTGACTCGAACATGAGGATTTTATTGCGCTCGCCTTCCCGAATTGAGTGAATTCCCTCATTTTCGGTGCGAGCATTAAAAATTAACACAAAAACACGCATAGGTGTAATCATCTGTTCTTTTTTCTGAGGTCTATTCATATTAAAGTTCTAGGTTGTGCCCCTGTCCAAGTCACACCATCAAATTTCACTTTATGCAGATTTTCCTGACAATGCCAATATCATTGAGCATATATATGAAGTTGTATCAAAAGTCAAGGGCAATGGAAGTAAAACTGACAAGTGAGAACCTTTAGGTAAAGCGAAGTCAATAACGTATCCTGGAAAAAACAGGGTAAATAGTGTGCCAGTTACGGTTAGCAGTGTGCCAAATACATTCGCCAAGTAAACAGTGAAAGCCAATGACTAACTCTACCAATCCAGATCATCACTCCCAACCATCCCAGCGCAATCGTTTGTGGTTAATGATTTTGACTCGCGGTGGCATTTTTTTGGGTGGAGTTTTACTCCTGGGAGTTGTCGGCGGTATTTGGCGGTTATCGACTTTTATTCACAAAGAGTTAACGCCATTAGCAGAAAAAAATCTCACTACTTCACTCAAGCGTCCCGTTAAACTTGGCGCAGTCAAAGATTTTTCTTTGACAGGAGTCAAGTTTGCCGCTTCTTCGATTCCCGCTACACCCACAGATCCAGACAGCGTGACAATTGATGCTGTGGAAGTGGGTTTTGACCCGTTACAATTAATAATTAACCGGGTAGTAAAGCTAGATGTGACTTTAGTCAATCCCGATATTTATCTTCAACAGGATGACCAAGGACGCTGGGTAACTACTACTATCGCCCCTCCAGCCAAAAATAGCCCCATTAAAACTAATTTGGCGAATCTGCGGTTTCGTAATGCCAAGCTAGTTTTAGTACCATTTCCCACCACCCCATCATCCCCACTCACCACCACCCTATTACCCCAAGTCCCCATTCAGCAATCTCCAATCACTTTTTCCCAACTTAACGGCGTCGCCCAAATCCTGGAAAATAATCAGCTAATTAAATTTGACGCAGATGGTCAGAGAGATAATGGTGGTAATATTTCTCTTCAGGGAGACGCAAAAATCCAGGCAAAAGCTGCGAATTTACAACTTCGAGCGCAAAATTTACCAGCATCTGATATTACCAACCTAATTAAATTGCCAGTAATTTTACAAGCAGGTCGAGTTAATGGCGACTTACAAGTTAAACTGGCAGACCAACAGCAGCCTTTATTATTTGGTAGTGCGACAGCACAAGGGGTGACAGTTGAAATTCCTCGTGTACCACAATTATTAACCAATACCCAAGGGAATCTCAATTTCCAGGGATTGGGACTACAGTTAGAGAATATTGCTACCAACTACGGTAAAATTCCCCTATTGGCTACAGGCACCATTGATCGGCAGACTGGTTTTAAGTTGGCAGGGCGAATTCATGGGGTGAGTATTCCCACAGCCTTAGAGACTCTGAAGGTGAAACTGCCTTTGTCTGCAACTGGGGAAGTAAAAGCCGACTTACAAATTACAGGTGCCATCAATCAACCGATTCTTTCCGGCACAGTTACCAGCATCAAACCTGCCCAGATTGATAAAGTTGATTTGAAAACTGTTAGTAGTAAGTTTGAATTATCTACTAGTAATTCTCAGATTACCCTCAAAGATATTCAAGGCATACCCACACTAGGCGGTGAGGTGACAGCGGGAGGAACAATCCAACTTGGTCAGACGCCCCGCCTGGATTTTAATTTTACAGCAAAGAATGTTCCAGCGGATGCGATCGCCAAAGTTTATGAAACCACACCCACATTTCACATCGGTAATGTCTCAGCTACAGGACAATTAACTGGGGATGTTGGTAACATCCAGACCTTGGTGCAATGGCAAGCCCCTAGCGCCACCTACCCCGCCAGTGGTGAAATGGCGATCGCCCCAGACCGCAGCGTTTCTTTCCGCAATGTCGCTGTCAATGTCGGCGGTGGTAAAATCCAAGCATCTGGTAGTTATGCCAATCAGGCTTGGCAAGCTGTTGCTCAAGCCTCTGGTGTACAGTTGGCGCCTTTTGTCAACAAAAATCAACTGCAAAATGTCTCTTTAGCAGGAGCGCAGTTGAATGGTCGTTTCATCGTTTCGGGAACGACAACCCCATTTAAAGTGGCAAAAATTCGCACTGAAGGCGCAGGAGTGCAAATTGCTGGGGGTACAGTCGCCATTTCTGATCTCCAGCTACAAGACCAAAGTTTTGCCGCTCAATTAGTCGCCAATGGTGTACAGTTGGGACAAATATTGAAAAATTCTCCCCCTGCTTTGGCTGGTTCTTTCGGGGGAACATTTAAAATCGCAGGTAATCGAGAGAATTTCAGCCTCAAAACTCTTCGTGGCACAGGTGAAGCCCGCCTCGGTGTGGCTGGTGGAACCGTCACCGGCTGCCAATATTAAACTAGCTGATGGTGTATATCAGGCGCAAGTCCGGGCAAATAACCTGGCTGTGCAGGAATTAGCAACTGTACCCCGCCAATTTAAAGGCCGCTTAGGTGGTGATTTTCAAGTTGCAGGTGCCGTTGATTCTTTTAAACCCCAATCTATCCAAGCTAGTGGACAAGCCCGGTTGAATGTCGCTGGAGGCACAATTACAGCCGCAAATATTAAACTAGCAAATGGTAGCTATCAGGCTGTAGTTGATGCTGCTGGTGTGCAATTAAATCAGTTTAATCAGCAATTGCGCGGTCAGTTCGGCGGTAAACTGCAAGTAGCGGGAACTGTGACATCGACAAAATTAGCGGATGTCCGCGCCGCCGGTCAGGTACAATTTTCTCAAGGTATCGCTGCTATTCAACAACCCCTCAAGGCGGCGATCGCCTGGAATGGTGAACGACTGATCATTGAACGTGCAACTGCTCCAAATTTGAGTGCCAGTGGTTATATAACAGCCAATGCTCAAGGCGCAGGTATACCAGAAATTACTGATATAAATCTCCATGTCCAAGCTCAAAATTATAACCTGCAACAGTTGCCATTTAAGCTGCCTAATGCAGTAAATGTAGCAGGATTAGCCGATTTTAACGGTCAAATTACTGGGAAGTTACCAGTGCCAAATGTGCAAGGACAACTGCGGTTGCGGAATTTGGCAGTCAAGGACTTGGCTTTTGAGCCAGTGTTAAGTGGAAATGTCCAGAATTTGCCGGGACAAGGTGTAAATATAGACTTATCAGGAAATCGCGATCGCCTAGCCTTAAATCTCGATGCTCAAAATCGTCCAAAATCTTTCCTAGTCAAATGGCAGCAAGCATTGGCTACAGGTCAAACCCAAGGGGATAATTTAGCATTAAAGCTAGAAAATTTCCCATTACAGGTATTGAATATTACGCCACCAGCTAACACGCATTTGGGCACTGCGCCATTGACTGGGTTGTTAAATGGCGATTTGCAGATTAATCAACGGACATTCGCCACAACCGGAAATATGGCGATCGCTAAACCGCAAATCGGACGCATCAAAGGCGATAATTTAATTGCTCAGTTTCGCTACAACAATGGCAAAGCAACAATTACAAATAGCGAATTTGTCACAAATCAAAGTCGCTATGCCTTTGTCGGTAATATCAATAGTTCTGGCAAAGTCCCTCAATTACAGGGCAAACTCAACATCAATCAGGGTAATGTCCAAGATGTTTTAACAGCATTACAGGTATTTGACATCCTGGATGTCTCCAATGGCTTAGGAAAACAAACTTACGGCAAAGCAGCGGATTTGGCTACCTATCCACAAGGATTGCCAAATCAGTCGTTATTAACCCAAATCGAACGGTTTGCTCAAGTTGATGCACTCCTAGCCGCAGAGAAAGAAAAGCGACGTGAATCCAATTTAATCCCAGAGTTAGCTGATTTAAAAGGGACTTTTAATGGTGAAGTTGCTGTAGATACAGCCACAGCCAAAGGACTGGCAGTACAGTTTAATTTGAATGGAGAAAACTGGATATGGGGTAGTGAGGGCGAACCGAATGAACTAAGTAGTTTTTATCGCGCAGAAAAACTCATTGCTGAAGGTGGCTTTGAAAACGGTGTTTTGACCTTACGACCTTTACGAATCGAATCTGGTCAAAAACTCATCGCCTTTAAAGGTAACATAGGTGGTAATAACCAATCGGGTCAATTAGAAGTCAACAATTTTCCCATACAGCTATTGAAGAATTTTGTCAAGCTGCCAATTGGTGTCAGCGGTAATCTGAACGCCACAGCAGTTTTAGCAGGTAGCCAAGAAAACCCCCAAGCCAAAGGGGAAATGGAAATCATCGATGGCGCAATCAATCAGAAGAAAATAGCATCAGCTACAGCTAGTTTCAACTATGACAATGGACGCTTGAACTTTGGCAGTGATGTTATAGTTACGGGTACAGAACCCCTCAATATTAACGGTAGTATACCCTTTAAGACAGAAAATAATCAAATCAGCCTAGATGTCAAAGTCAAAGATGAAGGATTGACGCTGTTAAACTTGTTCACTAATCAGATAGCTTTTGAACAAGGAAAAGGAGAAGTCAACCTCGAAATTCGGGGAACGAAACAAGAGCCAATAGTCAATGGTATTGCCACTCTCGAAAATGCCGTATTTTCTGCCCAAGCTTTGCCCGGAAAGCTGACAGATGTCACAGGTAAAGCAACATTTGATTTTGACCGCATATTAGTAGACAATTTACAAGGTAAGCAATAGAC
>CAVYXS010000069.1:0-26442 GCA_963772205.1 uncultured cyanobacterium | reverse complement strand
TTATTCTCAGTAACCAAAGATGGGAAAGTAGCAGAAACCTTAATCAGACACTCTAGCAAGGAAGTTGTTAGGCATATCAAAGTTAAGGGGACAGCATCACCATTTGACGGAAACCTGAAATACTGGAGTTCTAGAAGAGGAGAACACCCATTAGTTCCGACAAGAGTTGCAAAACTACTTAAAGAACAAAAGGGCAAATGCGCTCACTGCGAATTGTACTTTAGGGAAGACGATTTAATCGAAGTTGACCATATTATCCCCAAGTCAAAAGCCGGAAAGGATATATACAGCAACCTCCAAGCATTGCATCGTCACTGCCACGATACGAAAACCAGTAATGATATCTCGAAAGAAAGGGACGTTTTATCAGAATGGTAATCAAGAAAGGTACTCATAACAAGAGCCAATTCATCGAGGAGCCGTGTGAAGTGAAAGTTTCATGCACGGTTCTGAAGACCAACGGGTCTGGTGACAGATTCGTTGAGTTTAATATAATCAGAATACGGGGCTGTATGATCCGGTAAGTTAGTACTGCTTCTTTGGAATGGTTGGTAAGAATGTAAATAGACTGTTAAGGCTGTTATCTATTACGCGAAAGCACAATCACATGGCTTTTTCTCATGAATTTCAGCGCTATCGGAGCGTGCGCCCCTTTGATATGCTCCAAAGTCTAGTTGTTTCCATCCTCCTACACTCTACTTTGCTGATAGGGAGCAAATATTGGCTCAGAGCTTTTATGCCTGAGCCTAAGCAAGAGATTCCAATTGAGGTAGTTGAAGTTTATCCCAATGAAACACACATACCCCAAAAAACCTCATTCCGGGCTACTAAAGATTCAATTGCAGGTGGTAAAGCTTTACCGAAAAGACCTGTTTCTGTGGTGAAGTCAGCTAATAGAGCAGGACATAAAGCCTCTGTTCAGAGTCCTTTTGACTTAAAAACTTTATCTCCCCTCAAGGTATTCCAGTCAAAACCAGGGCAGCAGAAAGCAGAATCACCAAATCTATCTCCTCAACAACCGCAACCCAAACCAAAACAAATAGCGTCAGCACCTGCAACTACAGCAAAAGTACCTAATTTTCAGAAAGTTGTAGTAGCACCAATGACTACACCACCGCCAGCCCAATTGGCAAAAACAGCGCCAATGACTACACCACCAGAACCCAAGCCAAAACAAATAGCGTCAGCACCTGCAACTACAGTACAAGTACCCAAACCTACAAAAATTGCAGTTGTGCCCACCATACCACCGCCAGCCCAATTGGCAAAAACAGCGCCAATGACTACACTACCAGAACCTAAACCAATAGCGTCAGCACCTGCAACTACAGTACAAGTACCTAAATCTACAAAAATTGCAGTAGCACCAATGACTACACCACCGCCAGCCCAATTGGCAAAAACAGCGCCAATGACTACACTACCAGAACCCAAACCAAAACAAATAGCGTCAGCACCTGCAACTACAGTACAAGTACCCAAACCTACAAAAATTGCAGTTGTGCCCACCATACCACCGCCCGCCGTACGGCGAAAAACAGCTATGGCTATGCCCAGCAGTCCCTATGCGGACGCACCAGAAGGCATTGCACCTACAACTACACCACCAGCACCCAAACCTAAAAAAATTGCAGTTGCGCCGACTATACTGGCAGCACGCAAACCTAAGAACTTAGGGCAGCGGGGAACACTTTTAAGTGGGCGAACACCGATATCCGCTCAGTCATCTGTGAAAACAGGTGCAGCAAGCTTGCTGGGTGGTACTTTTAGTGTATCTAGTCGGAATTTTAGCGGTGATTTGGCAGCCTTACCTAATTCCAACCGCGACAACCAAGGGACTTCTGGTATTGATGCCAGCAGTCAAGATATAGATATTACTTCTTATTTAAACCAACTACAGCAACAAGTCAAGCAGCAGTGGCTACCTGGAGCAAGTAAATCATCCCGGCGAACAGTACTTAACTTCACTGTTAACCGTTCAGGTAAACTAAGCAATCTCCAGTTAGCACAAACCTCTGGATTCAGCGTCACTGATCAAGCGGCGCTCAACGCTATACAGAGATCTGCACCTTTTGCACCTTTGCCCACAGGATATCCCAAGAAATACATCAATATTCAATTTACATTTGATATCAATATTTATGGAGAGCTAAATTTATCGGGGGATGGTGGTTAATAACAGCGATGTAATACAGTTTTTATTAATTCCTAATTTATTAAGAAGGAAAAAGTTATATGAACCTAGTTAAGAAGTTTTTAGCTATATGTTTTCTATTATTTGGCATTCCCTTTTCTGTAGCAATGATTCTAGATATTCTTAATCCCAAAACCGCTGATAAAGACAAACAAAATGATATAGCTGCTTTAACTATTTTGACGATTCCCTCAACAATAATAGGAGGCTATTTGAGTTGGTCTTTAGTGCAGCAGAACCGAAAACAACAAGCATTACTTGTTGAATCAGAGCAAAAACGTCTTCAGTTAGTATTTTTAGAATTAGTTGAGCAAAATGGTGGAACGATAACGGTATTGCAATTGGCGAAAAATGCTGAAATATCAACCCAATCAGCTAAACAATATTTAGATGATAAAGCCCAGGAACTCAATGCTTCTTTTGACGTGAATGAGGATGGAAATGTTTTATATCGGTTCTCTTGACACCCTTTTAGGGACTTAATTATAAATAAAATTACTTATAAAAAGCGAAATTATGATGAAAATTGTCTGCAAGAATGTGATTTTAGGATTTTTAGCTATATTAATTGCCATACTTGTTTCAGGTACAATCCAGGCTTGGGCAGCAAACCCCAATTTAGATGGTGACTCACAGCCCACACGACTCAAGCTGAATGAATGTATTGCAGATGTGAAAGAAGTCACAGCTTGGGACGAGAAAGAAACATTGGACGCAGCTCGTAATATTTGTGAGATTCGCCAGTCACACGCCAAACAAAAGGCGCGGTTTTTAGTATCTTTGAAGAAACTACAAGAGCAATATCAAAATTATACAAATCATGGATTTGACAAACAGTTACCCACAGCTATTGCAGATTCATGGACAATTGTCAAAAGTTGCATTGATTTCAAAGAGGGATTTACATATCCCCACAATGTAGCTTTGTTGTCAGTACCAGAGGATGTTCGTAGCGGTTGTTACTCGTTAGGTGCTTCTTTGGTAGAATCCGCCTTGTTTAATCAAACGCAGTGAGTAGATGCTATTTTTCCACTAACTGCTGCCAATAATAATTGCCAACTTCTTGGCGTTCCACTACTCCGGTAATTGATTCGTGCTTGAGAGTAGCATTTACTTGTTGCTGGCTGTTGAGGGGTGTGGTGGACATCACTTGATGAGATAGCTAAGAGCTTGGTTATGACATTACCAAGCTATGAGTGTATGCAATGTCTGGCTCTAAAGCCAAGTATGCTCCCTCTGTGGTGTCAAAAATAATGAAATAGTTGCACAAAGTTTCTTCAGAAAGAAAATTCTCTTTACCAGAAAAATCTAAAAATTCTTTGTAGGATACCTTTGTGGTGGTGACGTGGTTCGTAATCGTCTAACTCGCGACGATAACCTTGGTGGAGGTGATGACTTTCTTGATGGTGGTGGTTGTGTCCGTGATTGTGTCCGTGATTGTGTCCGTGATTGTGTCCGTGATTGTGTCCATGGTTGTGGGACATGATGTTAACCCATATATTTATTGATTTTGAATACAAGGCTAGTGGCACAGATTTCGGAAATTCCCTAGCTTTGGCTTTTTTGGGGTGTTTGTAAGCGTTGCTTGCAGCTGTTGCCATCGCTTGCCCATCAACTTTTTGCTGGCTCATCTCTACCAATACACCCGCATTTCTCACAAGCAGTAGGGGCGGGTTAACAGATATGATCAATTATTCACGAATATCTCGCTCAACCCGGCCCTACAACCTCTGGACTAAGGGAAAACATCTGTGGGTGCGTCAAAAATGATTTAGAACTGCTATATTTCCAAAAGACCTACGCTGACTCCTAATTGTGGTACAGCTTGGTGAGTGCTGGGGAGCAGTATTGCTGTTCAAAACCAGCAGTGGTTAGTGCATTGCATCGTCCCTTCTCTTTGGCAATAGTCGTAATAGAACAAATACAATTCCATGAGTAAATTTCAAATCGATATCGACTTCAGTAAGCTGGATTTAGCAAACCTGGAGACAGAAGAAGATTTTCAAAAAGAGGCAAAAGGTTTTCTGTCTCAAGCACTGATAAAATTAGGTGAAAATGTGGGTGAACAAACCTGGGAGGAATTACAAAAAAATCTGAAAGCAACAGGAACTAAAGTCAATTCTTCTGCTAGTGAAAAACGCAAATTTATTCAAGAAACAGGAAGAACTTATCATCGCAATGCCAGTAACGTCCTCAAGGAAGAACTGAAAGATTATATCATAGAGCAGTTACGCGAGTACAAGAGACAAGGAAGCATCTAATAATCCAAGTTACTAGTTACTATGCATAGGCAATCGCTTTCGGAAACTTAAGCAATAAAATCCCCTCCAGCAATACAATTAGGAGGGGTGTATGCTAAACCAAATAATTACCGTAAGTTAACCTATTTACGTGTTTTGGTTAGCTTAAAAGTTGCAAAGTTGGTGTGGCAGACTACTAGTTTAATAGCTAAACCATCTTGTTCTTGTACAACGAAAATAAAGATTGAGCTAAAGTCTTGACGAGAATATACAAAATTGGCACCAAAAACAAACTCAAAAACGTTGATAGCAATAGCCCCCCAAACAGTGCTGTTCCTAAGATCCGAACGGCTGCTAGCTCCCGCACCCTCAGAGATAACCAAGGGTAAAAATCCCAACAGTGCGGCAAAAGAAGTCATCAAAATCGGTCGTAGACGTTCTTCTCCAGCTTTGACAGCTGCCCTGGTGTAGCTCATCCCCTTTTCATGCAACTGATTAGCAAATTCCACAACTAAAATTGCGTTCTTTGCTGCTAGACCAATCAAAGTTACTAAACCCACCTGACAATAGATATCATCCACCACTTTTGGGAACAGACTATCTGCCATAAAAATATTAGAACGTAACCAAATTGCTGTCATCGCTCCCAAAATTGCGAGGGGAACTGTCAACAAAATAATGATGGGATCAATGTAGCTTTCATATTGCGCCGCCAGCACCAAAAATACAATCACGATCGCTAAAGCGAAAATCAAGCCGGTAGCACCTCCAGATGTTTTCTCCTGCAGATATGTCCCTGTCCATTCGTAGCCAAAGCCTTGGGGTAGGACTTCTGCAGCTAATTGCTCCATCGCTTTAATTGCTTCGCCAGAACTAGCCCCTGGTGCAGGAGCGCCCTGGATTTTGATTGACCTGTACAAGTTATAATGAGAAATTGTCTTAGGTCCGACAAAGGGGATAATTTCCACCAGATTGCTCAATGGAATCATTGTCCCACTTTTAGAGCGAACATACAGCTTGCGAATATCATCAGGATGAGAACGGAACACCCCATCTGCTTGGACATATACCCGGTACTGTCGTTGTCCTTGCACAAAGTTATTCACATATTGCGAGCCTAAATAAGTTTGCAATGCGCCAAAGATTTGGTTGATATCGACATTGAGAGATTTAGCTTGATTGCGGTTGACCCGAATTTCAAATTGGGGAGTGTTGGCGGTAAACTGAGTGAAGACTCGTTGTAGAGCCGGATTTTTATTTGCCGCCGCAATGAACTTTTGAGCATTTTCAATCAAGGTTTCAATCGGCGCACTGCCGGTGCGGTCTTGAATGATAAACTCAAAACCACCCGTAGTACCTCAACCCGCGAACTGGGGGAGCATTCACTGCAATTACTCTGGCTTCTGTAATTGCGAAGAGTTTTTTGTTTAGGTTTTGCAGTATACCATAAACAGACTCAGATTCTTTTGTTCTTTCTTTCCAAGGTTTCAGGTTAGCAAAGGCAATTCCTAGGTTAGAAGCATTCCCATCAAAACCAAAGCCACTAATCATAAAACTAGCTTTTACCTGTGGAACATCTGTCACTTCTTTAACAACCTTATCCATTACAGATTCGGTGTACTGCAAAGAGACTCCATCGGGAGCCTGAACAATCACAAAGAAGTAACCCTGATCTTCTTCGGGAATAAACCCAGTAGGTACGGCTTTATACATCAAAAAGGTGGCTATTAAACCAGTGACAAACACCCCAACTACAATTGGCTTGGCGTGGGTAAGAAAGCTGACAAACCCGACATATCGGTGTGTAAACCAAGTAAATCCCCCATTAAATAGCCGAAAGAACCAGCCTAAAGGTCCCCTTCCCGGCGCTGATGGGCGCATGAGGATGGCTGCCATACTAGGAGAGAAGCTTAAGGCGTTGAAGGTAGAAATGGCGATCGAGCAAGCAACGGTTAAGGCAAATTGTTTGTAAACAATACCAGTAGTACCGGGTATAAATGCCACGGGAATAAATACTGCCATCAGTACAAGTGACGTAGCAATGACTGCTCCTGTCAACTCTTTCATCGCCTCAACAGCTGCATCAAAGGGCTGCATTCCCTGCTCTAGCTTAACTGCAACTGCCTCGACTACAATGATGGCATCATCGACGACGATACCGATCGCCAGCACGAACCCAAACAAGGTTAATGTATTGATTTGAAAACCCAAAACTAACAAAGCCGCGCATGTCCCAACCAAGGAAACGGGAATCGCCACCGTGGGAATAATTGTCGTTCGCCAGTCTTGCAAAAACACAAAAATGACTAAGACGACAAGAATTATCGCCTCAACCAGAGTATGTAGAACCTCTTCTAAGGAAATTTCCACAAATGGCGTGGTGTCAAATGCCACTTCTGCCTTGATTCCGGGTGGAAAAGCCTTTGTCAACTCTTTTATCTGTTCTTCGACAGCATGGGCGACATCCAGCGCATTACTACCGGGAAGTTGATATATCCCCAAACCCACTGCAGGTTTGGGTTTATTCCCTGGTTTGGTAAATTTAGCATCAGCTAGATAGCTTTCTGCACCTAGTTCCACTCGACCCAGATCTTTGACCTTAGTCAGGGTGCTATTTTGACCGACTTTTAGCACCAGATTCTCAAATTCTGACACATCTTGGAACCGACTGCTAGCCCGCAAAGCAAATTCAAAACTCTGTCCTGCTGGTGCTGGTTCCTTACCAATGGCACCTGCACCCACCTGAATATTCTGTTCTTGAAGGGCGGTTGTCACATCACCAGGCGTGAGTTGATTTTGGGCTAGTTTATTGGGATCAAGCCAAAGACGCATTGCATATTTCCGCTCGCCAAAAAGCCTAACACTTCCTACGCCGGGAAGTCTTTTGATTTGATCGAGAATATACAGATCAACATAGTTACTGATAAAAATGTTGTCGTATTCATTATTTTCTGCATAAAAGCCATAAACCAGGAGTAAACTACTGGATGCTGTTTCTACAGTGACACCCGTTTTTTGCACAGTATCTGGCAATTGAGGTGCTGCTAGGGCTTGTTTATTTTGAACGTTGACTTGAGCAATATCTGCATTCGTATTCGTGGGAAAGGAAACAGTTATATTGCTGGCACCATCATTACCTGAATTAGAAGATATGTAAGATACATCTTTAACGCCGTTTATTTGTCTTTCTAGAATATTGGTGACAGTGTTTTCTGTTGTTTGAGCATCGGCGCCAATATTGTTGGAGCTAAGAGTAATTTGGACTGGGGCAAGTTCTGGTAGTTGGGAAATGGGGAGTATGGGAATACAAATGCTTCCTAGGAGCAATATGATGAATGTACAAACGGTTGTCAGGACTGGGCGTCTGATGAAGTTGTTGACAAACATATTAAAATTTGGCGTGGCTGATGGGAAATATGAATTTGTCTCATATCGTGTCCGGTTAAAGACTTATCATGAAGACGGCAGGGGGGCAGGGGGCACTTAGCTGGGGGAAAGAGAGTTTCCCAGTTTTTGCACAGATGCGGGAATTATAACTAATTAGGCGGACATGATATCACGCATTCGCGTAGCGTCTCGTAGAGAAGGCGCAGAGGCGCAAAGGAAGAGTAGGGTGGGCAATGCCCACCTTTTAAGGGTTTTTATTACCTATTTCTGTGGGTAATGGAATGATGGGAACGCCGTTTGTGAGGTTAAGTATGCCGGAAATAACGATTTTGTCGCCTGGTTTGAGTCCTTGGAGAATTTGATAATTGTTGCCTTCAATTGCTCCTAATTTTATGGGCTTTTGTACTGCTATTAGCGGGGGCATTCCGGGTTTGAGTTTTTCTGCGGATTGCGCGACAAATACAAAGTTTTCTCCACCTACACGAGAAACTGCTGTGATGGGAATTTTGATTCCTGGATGTTGGTTCCAGATGATTTTGGTTTGCACTGACTGGCGATTGAGTAGCTGAGGGAGGGAGTTACCAAAGGAGGCTTTAACTAATACTGTTTGTGTATCTAAAGTGGCGTCTGGGGAGATAAAGCTCACTTTACCGGTGGCTGTGGGTTTTCCTTGGATGTCGAGCATTTGCACTGGTAAACCTAGACGCAATTGTTTAGCTTGGTTGAGCGGAATGGATATATTCAGTTTTAAAGAGTCGTTTTTGGTTAGTGTGGTGAGTTGAGCGCCTTTGTCTACATATTCTCCCACTCTCACGGGTATCTCTCCGATAATTCCTGTGAAAGGCGCTAGCAGGTTTGTGTGTTGCAGTTGGACTTCGTTAGCACGGACTTGGGCTGCTGCTTGTATAACTTGCGATCGCGCTTGGGCTATTTGTTCGGGACGGGTGCCGTTTTTCAATTGCTTGAGGTTTTGTTTTTCTTGTTCCAGGGCTGCAGTTAGTTGATTAATATCGGCGCTTCTAGTTTTGCGGACTTGTTCTAGTCTTCGTTGGGCTTCTTGTAGTTTGGCTTCGGTGTTACGTTGTTCTTTGGTATATCCTTCTAGTTGATCTTGGGAAATTGCACCCTCTTTTCTTAAATTTTCGTAGCGGATTGCCCTTGATTTTGCCAGTTCTAGTTCAGATTTCGCTACCTCAATTTGAGATTGGGCTTGAGCAATTTCTTCTGGACTCGATCCCGTTTGAGCATTTGTTAGCCGCGATTGGGCTTGGGTGAATTTGGCTTGAGCTAAAGCAATTTCTTCAGTCCGACTCCCGGCTTTGAGTTCGGCTAGCCGGGCGCGGCTGGTTTCGAGTGCGGCTTTTGCTTGTGATAGTTGGGCTTGAGCATCATCACTTTGTAGACGGATGATAACTTGCCCTTGCTCGACGCGATCGCCTTCTTTTACTACAATCTCACTAATTCGCCCGGCAATCTCTGGCTTGAGTACCACTGAACGCGGCGCTTCTAAGGAGCCAACAAACTCTGAAGTTTCCTGCACAGTTTCTGTCTCTACAGTGGCTAATTTGACGGAAACTCCCATTGGTTTACCAGCCATTGCGCCAGCTTTTGGACGCCCATTACTCGCAAGGCTAGTTTGCCACCAGCGCCAACCAAAGCCAATACCTGTAATTACCAGGAGAATTCCTAAAATGAGCGGCCAACGTCGTTTTGGCTTTGGTACAGACAGTTGCTCTTCTTTTGGCGGGGACTCTTCTTCTATAGCCTCAATGGAATCAGTCACAGCAGACTGTTCTCCTTCAAAGCTAACAGGGGACTCAGGAAATTCAGAATGGGACATCTTCGTTTTCTCACCTTTAAATTTAGACTTTGGCAACCTACTCTTCAACTGAGTCTTGATGTATTTTATAAACCTTTAAATTAACGTGCAAACCCTGATTTTATGAGTGAGAAAAAACGCAAATCTCTGCCTGAGATTTTGATTTTAAGTATCAATTATCTGGATTTTTTGGCATGGTGCTAATGCCGCGTACAAACAAATCGACACAATTTTCAATGTAGTTTTCGCGACTATAGCCTAGGGTGTCAGGCGTATCGCTAAAACGTAGCATCCCATAAAGCAACATGCCGCAAAAACTATCGACAGATGCTTTCAGATTTACGTCTGGGCTGACTGTACCTTTGTCTTGACCTTTTTGTAAGTATGCAACTAGCTTTTCGCGCAACGATTTATCAGTCTCATATACAATCTGACGCGCAGCTTCAGGATAGCGCTTTGCTTCCCCAATAAATGTCCGAATCAGCGCTTCATTTTTCTCCATCATTTGGCTGGAAAGTTTTGCATAATGTCTCAGATCAATGTATAGGTTTTGCGTCCACTCATCTTGATTGGCTAAGGCTTCTGCTTGTAAGGCTATAGCTTGCTGGATGACAGCCGCTAATAGTTGTTCTTTGCTATGAAAATGGCGAAACAAAGTCACCTCGTTCACCCCAGCAACACGCGCAATCTCACGAGTTGTCGCTGCAGTTAAACCAGCAGTCGAAAACACCTCAGTTGCTGCTTCAATCAATCGCCCACGGGTTTGTGCTGTCCTCGAAACTAATCTATTCATAGGATGTATGTACGCGCTTACTTGCATGTGTAAGTAATTACTTGCATTATAATCACAAATGCAAAAGATTTCTAGAGGGATGCCCAATCATGCTAACCTTAACCCAAATTCAACCACCTAACCCTAATGCTGTAGTCACTTTCACCCTGGCGCTGACTGCAGAAGAACGCACCCGCAGTCGCCATCGCTTTGAAACAGAAGATGGCAAAGTTGTGTTTTTCCGTTTACCTAGAGGTACAGTGCTACGAGATGGTGATATTCTGCAAGATGAAACCCAGAGTAGTTTAATGAGAATTATTGCTAAACCAGAACCAGTTTTGACTGTCTCTGCTGCTACACCAATGTTATTACTACGGGCGGCATACCATTTAGGTAATCGCCATGTACCGGTAGAAATTGCAACTACCTATTTACGCCTATCTCCTGATGCAGTTTTACGCACAATGTTGGCACAACTGGGGTTAGAAATTACAGAGGAAATTTTACCGTTTCAACCAGAAACGGGTGCTTATGGACACCATCACCCTCACTGATAGCCATTTTCTGTCTATTTTGCAGCTAGCTAGCCCGGCAATGCCTGTAGGAGCATATAGCTATTCCGAAGGCTTGGAAACAATGGTTGAAAATGGCGCGATCGCCAATCAAGAAAACCTGAAACAATGGTTACAGGCACAACTACGTTATGGCGCCATTCGCATAGAAGCGGCGGTGATGTTACGAGCCATTCAATCTGTGAACACAGGTGATTTACAAGCCCTCACTCGTTGGAATCTGTGGTTATCCGCTGCGAGAGAAACAGAAGAATTACGCGCAGCTAGCTGGCAAATGGGGCGATCGCTTATGCAATTATTTGGTAAACTCATACCACAGATATTGCCGATTGTCAATAGTGTAGGCAATCCTTGCAATTATGCGATCGCTTTTGGGATTGTCTGTGCCCATTGGCAAGTTAACATCAAAGCTGCGATACTGGGATATCTGCATAGTTGGGCTAGTAATTTAATTACAGCTGGAGTGAAACTAATACCTTTAGGACAAACAGCAGGACAGGAATTATTGCTAGATTTACAACCATTACTGAACATTGCAGCTATGGAAATTCTGACTTTAGAAGATGATAATCTTGACTGTTGTAGTTGGGGTTTATCATTGGCAAGTATGCAGCACCAGACGCAGTATACAAGGTTGTTTCGCAGTTAGTGGGGAGATGGGGGGATGGGGGGATGAGGAGAAAATTGTCAACTGTCAACTGACTATGAACACATTTCGCGTTGGGGTTGCTGTGCCCTGTGGGATCGGGAAAGACTGCATTGGTGGATGCTTTGTGTAAGGCATTACGTGAGCAGTATAATCTGGCGGTGGTGACGAATGATATTTATACTCAGGAGGATGCTCAGTTTTTGGTGCGTTCTCAGGCTTTAGCAAGCGATCGCATTTTGGGTGTAGAAACTGGCGGTTGTCCCCATACAGCTATTCGCGAAGATGCTTCGATGAATTTGGCTGCTATTGAACAGTTAGAACAACGATTTGCTAATTTAGATTTGGTATTTTTGGAAAGTGGCGGCGATAATTTGGCTGCTACCTTTAGTCCAGAATTAGTTGATTTAACAATTTATGTTATCGATGTAGCGGCTGGTGATAAAATCCCCCGCAAAGGTGGCCCTGGTATCACTAAATCTGATTTATTGGTGATTAATAAAATTGACCTTGCGCCCTATGTGGGTGCAGATTTAGGCGTCATGGAACGAGATGCAAAAAAAATGCGTGGTGATAAACCTTTTATTTTTACGAATTTGAAAACCAAAGAAGGACTGACTGAAGTTATCAAGTTTGTCACCACACACATTTGCTAATAAGGTATACGACACGCAATAAAAACTCTTGGTGTCTTAGTGGTTACAGATTTTTTCACCTTATTCAGCATATTGCAAAGGCATTTTACTACTGGTCACTTACTTAAAATTTGCTGCACTAAGTAGAACGGCGTGAATAATTCAAGGTTTGTAGTGGGGACTTTAGTCCTCTCTTAAGGGCTAGAGCCGCTGACTACAAGCCAATTCAATTAAATTTTACATTACTTAATGTAGTTTGGTTTTTTCTCGCCGACTTACTTAATGCAAAACGATGATTATGAATGGTCAAAGTTAACCAAAGGCAATATTGTACAATACCACAAAGTTAACTAAAGGAATAATCAACAACAGAAGTAGCCAGGGATTTTTATCCAACTTTTTCAAAATATTGACGAATGCAACAATTAAGAAAAACAAAGCAACAAAATTAACAATAGGAATGAAGAGTCCAATAATCCACCAAGGTGACTGATCACCTACTTTGTAAGTAATCCAAGTATTGAGAAGGGGAACCCAAGCAAACCAGGCGTTGGGTTCTCCTAGCTTTTGAAAGATTGTGTAGAAGCAATAGGAACCAAAGAGATAGCCAATCAGCCCGAAAATTAAACCAAAAATTCCACTTCCACCACTACGTTCTGCACTTTGTGCTAAAAAATATACTAACTGCCAATCAATCGTATGTAAAAACAACATTGTTGTCTCCTGAAATTGAATATTCATAAAGATAACCTATGTCAGTACAAGTAGTGTAGTGTAAATATACACAATGATTTTATTTTTGATCGCCAAAACTGTTAACTTTGATTAAGTGAATCAAGTATAAATAAATTCGCGCAGACAGATATGAGGAGATGTCTAATGACAACATTGGCAGATAAAAAAGCCAGTAGTGGAGATATGAGGATAAAAACCGCTATCCTAAACAACAATCAAAACTCAGCATGATAGCGCAATGACTCACCATATTTTAAAAGCTACCAGAGAAACGGTGCATCTTGGTGGTTTCTCCCATCTGTTAGCACCAGCACTAACTGTTAATTCTGGCGACACGGTTGATGTAGAAACATACACAGGATATCACGTTTACGATCAAGCACCAGCAGAGTTTCTCACGCCGGAATTTGTGGATATTTGCCAAAATCTGCCGCCAGAACGCCAAATTGCAGGAGGTCCACATTTACTGACGGGTCCGATTTATGTCAGAGGTGCCAAACCTGGGGATGTTTTGGAAGTAGAATTAAAGGCGATCGCACCTAGTTTACCTCTTGGCTTCAATGCAATTCGCACAGGTTGGGGTGCTTTACCCAGCAAGTTTCCACAACCATCTCTGAGATTTATACCTCTAGATTTAGAAAATCATATCGCGGAATTTCCAGTCAATAGTGGTATCAAAATTCCCCTCAAACCCTTTTTTGGTATTCTTGGTGTCGCTACTCCAGAAACTTCGCGAAATTCAATTCCACCTGGTGCTTATGGTGGTAATATCGATAACCGTGAACTGCAAGCGGGTGCAAAAATATTTTTACCTATTTTCGTTCCGGGAGCATTATTTTCCATTGGTGATGGTCATTCAGCCCAGGGAGATGGAGAAGTGAATGTTACTGCCATTGAAACTTCAATGAATGGTAGAATTATGCTCAAACTGCGTCAGGATTTGCAACTCAAAACCCCGATTGCGGAAACTCCTACTGATTTTATCACAATGGGGTTTGGTGAAACTTTAGATGCAGCTTTAGAACTAGCTTTAAAAAATATGATTAATTTTCTGGAACGTTTCACAAATTTGTCACCAGAAGATGCTTATGTTTTGTGTAGTTTAGCTGTGAATTTTCGGATTACTCAAGTTGTGAATAGTCCCTTTAAAGGTGTTCACGGCATTTTATCAAAATCAATTTTTTCTAAATCAATTAATTTATAATTAATAATAAATTAACGGTTTACCTATGTCCAATCTACTCATTCAACTGTTGCTGATCGGTCTTGTAGCTGGCGTGGCTGGCGGTATGTTTGGTATTGGTGGTGGTGCAATTATGGTGCCTGCAATGGTGCTAATAATGGGTCTAGATCAGAAATTTGCTACAGGAACTTCTCTAGCAGCACAAATTTTACCAATTGGCATTTTAGGAGCAGCAGTTTACTATCGCAGTGGAAACATTAATTTCAAATATGCTGTCATCATTGCTATTGGTATGGTAGTTGGTAACCTCTTCGGAGCGTTATTTGCTAATCAGCCATTTATTAGCAGTGAGACTATCAAAAAGCTGTATGGCATCTTTTTGTTACTCCTTGGTTTACGATATTTGCTTGTAAGGTAGCAAGTTCCCCAATTCCAGTTTCTTGATAGGTTGGGCAAAATAGCCCACCTATATCTAAAAAGCTGATTGGGTAAGAAATCCGCTGACGATTCGCATTGCTTGCAACAATTTTATCAAAAACCGCACTGAATAATTGTATTAATTAAGACATATTTTCTATTATGGAGCGTCGTCAGTTTCTCAAATATACAACTTTAGCTGGGGCTGGCTTTACCTTAGCGGCTTGTGTCTCCCCTAGAAAATCGAATTCACAGGGTGAAGTTTTACCATCGTCCTCGGCGTCACCTTTAACAACAAATGAACCTTTAAAAGTAGGATTTGTTTACATCGGAACTGTAGGAGATTTTGGGTGGACTTATTCTCATGATTTAGATCGCAGAGAAATGGAAGCAAATCTTCAGGATAAAGTTAAAACTACCTTTGTAGAAAATGTCAACGCAGGTGCTGATGCTGAAAGGGTGATTCGCCAACTCGCATTAGATGGTAACAAGTTAATTTTCACAACTTCCTTTGATTATATGAACTCGACAATGAAAGTTGCCAAGGATTTTCCTAATGTCGTCTTTGAAAATTGTACCGGATATAAACGCGCTGCTAATGTTGGCACTTATTTAGGACGAGTTGAAGAAACCCGATACTTAACCGGTATGATTGCTGGCAAAATGACAAAATCTAATATTATTGGTTTTATTGGAGCATACCCAATTCCTCAAGTAATTCGCGGGATAAATGCTTTTACTCAGGGATTGCGGATGACAAATCAAGACGCCAAAGTTAGAGTATTATGGGTGAAAAGTTGGTACGAGCCAGCGAAAGAAAGAGAAGCTGCACAAGCTTTGATAAATTTAGGCGCGGATGTGTTAACACAGCATACAGACTCCGTAGCGGCTGTTCAATTAGCAGAAGAAAAAGGGATTTATGCTTTTGGTTATAATACTGATATGAGTAAATTTGGTGCAACAGCACACCTGACATCAGCAATTAATAAATGGGGTAAATTTTATACTGATACGGCTTTATCTGTCATGGATGGTACTTGGAAATCGCAAGAAATTTGGTATGGTATTGGTGAGGGCATGGTAGATATTTCTCCAATGAATCAGCTAATTAAGAGTGATGTTCAGCAATTAGTCAACACCAAGCGTGATGCATTTATTCAAGGCATTTCCCATCCTTTTGATGGACCAGTGAAAAATCAAAAAGGGGTAGTGCGAGTACCCAAGGGTAAGGTGTTAGATGATCAGAGACAACTGGCTATGGATTGGTATGTTCAAGGAATTGAAGGTTCAATTCCCAAAGAAAAGTCTTAGGAAGTACAGCATTGTTCCCTAAATGTGTACTTATTTGACCTAAAAAATGCTGTAATTTTATACCTAATCAGCTTCCTTTTTTTTGTGGTATATTTTCACTGTGTATTCTTCATCTGGCTGCTTCTCTTTTATTGGTTGTGGGTAATGAATAGCCAGCGCGATGAAAAAAATAAACAAGGCAAATACTTCCATCTGTTTGACTCCTTGTTAATGCCCAAAAAAACTGTAATTTTAGCCGATTTAAATACACAAAAACAGCAATAAAATCGTTCTCGATGACTTGACTGATTGAGATACTTCCAGAACATTGAAGCTAGTCACTCATAACGCCTGACCTTGTAAGGCACAGGAATCAATAATTACAGTAATTTTCAGTAAGGGCACAGCAATGTTCCTTACCGCGTGGTCTATTTACCTGCAAAAGACTGTAACCGCAGATGGACGCTGATAAATCTGTACCTCATCTCAATGAGCATCCCTATACATGTAGTATAAGTGTATTTTACTATAAATAACTCTATCTTTTGATAGAGTTACGTAAGTAAATTTACGATTAAATAAGTAATAATTTTAATTTTAATAAAAGAAATTTTATCCGTTAAGCAATCTCATTTTGCAGACAATAGTATATGCTGGAATAAAGAGCGTTCGCATAATTTGGCTGACTTTATTCATCAGTGGTGTATAAGCCGGATTAGCTGGTACGTGCCAAGTTTTTGGACTTGTTGGTCAACTACGTCCCAGCTTTTCTCCTGGCTAGGTTATGGCAATTTTATTAAGCGGTTGCATCAATTGGGTATGCAACTCTTGCCTGTTGAGAGCAATTTTGTATCTAGGCGGCGAATTCTGGCAAATTAAACAGCCACTTCCCCTAGCCTTAGTGGCAATATTCAAGTTATTATATTATTTTTGCTTTTCTCATTTACAAGCGAGTAATAATTAGATCAGAGGGAACAAAAATTTGAGTTAGGATTCAACAGGCAAAGATGGGGAGATGGGGAGTAAATTAACTAATGACTAACCGAAAATTTTATTCTATTTTGAGAGTAGTAATAATTACATTAATTACTGCTATTTGCAGCGTAAGTTTGAGTATGTTTTTGGCAATGAAAAAGCCAGCCAGTGAGAGTGCTAAAGCACTGAAAGCTGGTGAAATCAGTGCATCCGCCCAAGTTGGGACACCAGCCAAAAACCTGATTGCAGAAATACCAAAACAATTTCAGGGGACAACGATTTATGAAGCGAAATTGAAACCGAATGAGAAAGTTATCGCCCTCACCTTTGATGATGGGCCAGGTCCCAAAAATACAGCCCAGGTACTGGAGATTTTAAAGAAAAATCAAATCAAAGCGACATTCTTTATGATTGGGGAAATGGTGCAAATTTTTCCCAAAATTGCCAAGCAAGTAGTAGCTGATGGTCACGTTGTCGGCAATCATACTTGGCATCATTGGTATCGTCGCATGGACAAAGCCACGGCGGCTAGTGAAATTAATCGTACAGCAGACATCATCTATAAGACCACAGGCGCTAAAACTACTCTGTTTCGTCCTCCTGGCGGCTTCCTCAAGAATGGATTAGCTGATTATGCTAAAAGTCAGAAGTACGCAGTTATGATGTGGTCAGAGGAGTCAGGGGACGCCGAACGTCATTCACCACAGGTACCAGGAATGGTAAAAAATGTACTTAAAAGTGCAAAACCAGGGGCGATCGTCCTGATGCATGATGGTGGTGGTAATCGTTCCCGGACTGTCAAAGCCTTACCACAAATTATCGACAGTCTCAAAGCCCAAGGTTATCGATTTGTCACCATACCCGAACTACTGGAAATCCAAGCCCAAGAACAACCCATAACTACGCAAGTTTCACCTGCAGTCACAAAGGATGAACAGCAAAAAAATCAGCCCCATAATCCATGATATTGTACCGACAGCACTAAGAGGATAATGTTAGTTGGGGCGGTGGCTTGTTTCATCACCGCCTCAGTTACATGAGCATCCATCTGTACTACTAAATATCAACAACACCCTCTGTGTTCCTCTGCGTTTACCTCCGCGTTCCTCTGCGTTTCAAAACTAAACAATCTCAAACTCTAACTGATGACTCTTTAGAAAATCATGAGTGAAATGATCCACCACATTTGTATCACTCAACTCTAAATTATAAAAATCCACAAATTCATGGTCAAAATATGGACCAGCGTGCCAAGTTCCTACCTCTAATTTAATCAAACAATTCCCCGGAATGCGGAAAGCAGCAATCTCTTTTAACACAGGTTCTTTCACGTCATTATCAGGAGGACAAACTGCAATTAACCAGTCTTTACCCATAAGCGAACCTAAACATTGAGTGCATTTTTCATGGCGAGTAATTTTACTAAATTTCCGTCCTCTTCCCCGTAACTGCATAATATAAAATCGTGGTGTCCCATTTTGGAGATTTAATTGGGCGTCTTCTGCATCAAAGGATTTACCATCTTTACTAGGAAAAATTACTTGTCCATAACGCTGAAAATTTTCTGGTGTTATCCATTGGGCGTGTAATTGTTGTAATGTTTTGTCTGAGGTCATATTTTTTTGAACGCAGAGGTACGCTGTAGAAACTTTTGCGGCTTACCGCAGGCTGAGAAGCGCAGAGGTACGCGGAGTCTATATTAATTTGAGGATATTCTCTGATGAACAATTTTAGTCGGCGTAAATTTATCTTATCTGGTTCGGCGACTTTTGGTACTAGTCTATTGCTGAAAGCCTGTAGTAGTAACCCAGCGACGACGCCAACGGCTGTAGGTGGTGGGAAAGGGTTTAAAATTGCGATCGCCCTTCCGGGAATCATCACGGATCAAGCCTGGAATCAATCTGGTTATGAAGGGGTAAACTTAGCAAAACAAAAGCTGGGCGCTGAAACAGCCTATGTGGAAAAGGTAGCACAAGCTGATCAAACGGAAGTGCTAACGGATTTCGCCCGCAAGGGCTACAATATCATTTTCGCTCACGGTGGACAATTTGATGCTGCTTTGCAACAAGTCGCCTCACAATTTCCTCAGACGTTTTTTGTGGGGGTGAATGGTAATTTTAAAGGTGAAAATGTTGCTGCTTTGCGACTCGATCACCTCCAAGCTAGCTATTTGTGTGGAATTATCGGCGCTTCTGTGACTAAATCTCATAAATTAGCTTATATTGCTGGCGAGAAATTCCCCGCTACCGAAGAAGAATTCCGGGGATTTGAATTAGGCGCAAAATCAGTTAATCCGAATATTCAAATAAGTTCTACTTTCACCGGTGATTGGAATGATATTGTTAAGAGTAAGGAAGCAACTCTGGCGTTAATTTCTTCAGGTGTTGATGTCATTTATCAATGGTTAGATAATGCCTCACCTGCTGTTTTACAAACTGCAAGTGAAAAGGGAATTTATGCTTTTGGCAACACAAAAGACCAATTAGATATTGCCCCGAAAGCAGTTTTAACTAGTGCGGTTAAACGGCTAGATTTAGCTATTGTTTATCTGGCAGAATTAGCTAAACAAAAACAACTAAAAGGACAAATATATACACTTGGACTCGAAAGACCAGATATATTATTTTTAGGCAAGTTTGGGGCTATAGTCCCAGAAGCTGTGAAACAAAAGGCGCTGAGTACAAAACAAGCCATTGTGGAACATAAAATTATCTTTGAAAATTGTCAAGAAGGTGGTAAGAATACGCGCTGTGTGAAAAAGTAAGGTAATCAGCTTGTAGTGGCGCTAAAGCGCTGCTACAAAAATCTATATAGGAATCCGGTTTTATTTTTGAAAAGATACGTAGATATGTAGGGTGCGTTAGCAACAGCGTAACGCACCATTATTAAGGATTTGGTGCGTTACGGATTTCATCCTAACGCACCCTACGATACCTAATTTTGTTCAAAAATCAAATAGTAGTCCTATATATAGTTAATCAATGACATATTTACGCTTAGAAAATATCACCAAATGCTTTGGTACATTTGTCGCTAACGATAATATCAGCCTCAGCGTTGCTGCTGGCACAATTCATGCAATTTTAGGCGAAAATGGGGCTGGTAAGACCACTTTAATGAATATTATTAGTGGACTATATCAACCTGATAGTGGTGAAATTCAAATCCTAGGTAAACCAGTCAAAATTACATCAGCTAGGGAGGCACTTAAATTAGGTATTGGCATGATTCATCAACACTTTATGCTGATACCCCAGTTGAGTGTCACCGAAAATATTATCTTAGGAATGGAGAAAAACTGGCGTCTAAATTTGCGCCAAAAACAACAAGAAATTGCTGCATTATCCCAAGCTTACGGATTAGAAATTGAACCCGCAGCCAAAGTCGAAAATTTACCTGTAGGCGCACAACAGAGAGTAGAAATTCTCAAAGTTCTCTACCGCCAAGCCAAATTATTAATTCTCGATGAACCAACAGCAGTGCTAACACCACCAGAAGTGGCATCATTAATTAACATTTTGCGCCAACTTGCAGCCGCTGGCAACACAATTATTTTTATTAGTCATAAGTTAGATGAAGTTATGAATCTTTGCGATTCAGTAACAGTTTTACGGCGGGGTAAGGTGGTAGGAAATACAACAACTCAAACTGCATCACCGCAGCAGTTAGCAGCATTAATGGTGGGGCGTGAAGTGGCTTTACATTTGCAGAAATCTCCAGCATCGCCAGGAAAAACTGTGTTATCAGTTCAAGATTTACAAGTGACTGATAACCGAGGTATTACTGCTGTACGTGATATCTCTTTTCAACTCCAAGCGGGGGAAATTTTGGGAATTGCTGGTGTAGATGGTAATGGACAGCGAGAATTAGCTGATACAATCGCAGGTTTACGAACTATCAAACAGGGAAAAATTGAGTTTGCACACAAGTTTTTTTTGGTGGGTTACATCCCAGAAGATCGGCAAAAAATCGGTTTAGTATTACAATTTAGTATTGCCCAAAACTTGATTTTAAAAGCTTTTAATAAGCTGCAATTTTGTCGTAAATTTTTATTACAAAAAGTAGCTATCAAAAATAATGCCCAAGCTGCAATGCAAGAATTTGATATTCGAGCGACGGGGGAAAATATTCAGGTAAATCAGCTTTCAGGCGGGAATCAACAAAAGGTAGTTTTGGCGCGAGAATTGGCGGGGAAACCAAATTTAATTATTGCTATGCAACCAACGCGGGGATTAGATGTGGGAGCGACGGAAGCTGTGCATTTGCGATTATTAACAGAACGCGATCGCGGTGCCGCTATCTTGTATATTTCTACTGAGTTAGAAGAAGTGCTGGCAATGAGCGATCGCATTGCGGTAATCTACAGAGGTGAGTTTGTGGGTATTTTGGATGCACAAACGGCGACGGTACAGGAAATTGGTTTATTGATGGCTGGAGGAAAATAATCATCATCGCATTATGACCACCAGCAATCACACTAAACTTCTCTTACCAATTCTATCTCCCCTAATTGCGATCGCCTCTGCCTTAGTTGTCGGCGCAATTCTCATTTTACTGGCAAAGGCAAATCCCATCGCCGCATATACCGCCCTATTTCAAGAGTCGCTTTCCACTTACTTTGGCTTTGGTAATACGCTGACGAAGATGACACCCCTATTATTCACCAGTTTAGGGGTATTGGTGGCGTTGCGTGGCGGTCAATTTAATATTGGTGGTGAAGGACAAATTTATTTAGGCGCGTTGGGAAGCGCTTTAATCGGTTTGTATGTGCAAGGATTACCTGCTTTCATTCATCTTCCATTGGCGCTGTTAGCAGGGTTTCTCTTTGGTGCGGTTTGGGGTGGAATTCCCGGTTATCTCAAGGCAGTAAGGGGGATAAATGAGGTCATCACTACCTTATTATTAAATTACATTGCCGTGAATTTAGTTAGTTATTTGGTGCAAAACCCTTTAAAAGCACCGGGTGCCCCTAGTGCTTATTCGCCATTAATAGCTAAATCTGCCCAATTACCAACAATACCAGGCAGTCTCGCCCATGCAGGCATTTTATTAGGGTTAATGGCGGCGGGGATTTTGTGGGTGTTATTAGTGCGATCGCCTCTAGGATACCAAATTACAGTCGTCGGATTTAACCCCATCGCCGCCCATTACGCCAAAATCTCTGTAGAACGTACTATTATTTTAGTCATGTCTTTGGCGGGTGGTTTAGCTGGGTTAGCCGGTGCTTGCGAAGTCATGGGCTTGAAATATCGGCTGTTTGAATCTGTTTCATCCGGTTATGGATTTGATGCCATTGCGATCGCTTTCTTAAGTCGTGGTAGTGTTCTCGGTGTGGTACTGACTTCGCTATTTTTTGCAGCCCTTCGTAGTGGTGCGAATGTAATGCAACGTAGTGCAGGTGTACCAGTGACTGTAGTTTATGCGATTCAGGGGTTGACGGTGTTATTTATTGCTATCAGTCTCGCGGTGGAAAGAAGGATGATCAATTGATCATTAGTCCTGAGCGTTTGACAACACCCTTGCAGTGTATTTAGTTCAAAGATTTTTGTCAAACCCTTAACCATTAGTCATATTCAAATAATTACTAACGTCATTGGCAAATTTATGACTTGAGTCACAAGTAAATTACGAAGTTCATGTTTTAATATAAAGATGAGAAGACAAAGTTTTGCCTTCTCCCAGAAATACTCCAACGAAATACCTTTAATTCAGGAGATACCGTGATGATGAAGAAAATAATTGCTGGCGCAATGCTGGCATTACCTTTGGTCGTTACTTCTGTACCAACAAAAGCATCAGCTTTAGAACCTATTATAAATTCTCATGTACAGAATTCCGCATCTGCACCCGTATTAATTGCCCGAGCTCATCGTCGTCGATGGATACCAGCACACTGGGAAGGTTCAGGACGCCATCGTCATAGAGTCCCTGGACACTGGCAGAACTACTAATAATTTATCCCATAACGCAAGTTATTTTGACTCTTGATCAGCAGTCTGTGGTTTAAATCGCAAACTGCTCTATTAGTCTGTCAAGATGAAAATGATGGACTGTAGTGCGGGTATCTTGCCCGCATGAGCGTCTCGCTCACACTACCCAAAATCCCTCAAAACAAAATTGACAGACTACTAGGCGCGAGTATTTAAGGGATTTCTCTACCTCAGTCAAGACCTCATGGCTGAGGTAGAATCATTTGGGCTTCCCTGAACCTCTGCGTTAAAAAAACTGCATGAATAACCTTAATTTCTTCTCTGACTACCTTGTCGCTAGTCTCCGTCTGGCTGTACCCCTAGGTTTCGCCGCCCTAGGAGGATTGTATTCTGAACGCTCAGGGGTATTAAATATTGCTTTGGAAGGAATGTTGCTGACAGGGGCTTTTACTAGTGCCGCCGCTACTTTTTACACTAATAATCCCTGGTTAGGAATTGTTGCAGCCTTGATTACTGGGGGTTTGGTGGGACTACTCCATGCTTTTTTATGTGTTAGTTTGCGCGTTGATCAGTTAGTTTCCGGATTAGCCATTAATCTTGTAGCTGCTGGCTTAACTTCGTTTCTATCCAGATTGGTGTTTACTGGTACACAACAATTACCGGGAATTACGCCAATTATTATTCCTGGTTTAGCGAATATTCCCCTAATTGGTACAGTAACTTTTTCAGCAAGATATTTTTTTATATTTCCTCATATTTTTCGTAATATTTACTACATATATTTTATATCAAAGCAGCTTTGGTCTAACTTTGCGGGCTGTAGGAGAATCTCCAAAAGCAGCTGATACAGCGGGGATTTCTGTACAAAGGGTACGTTATACCGCTGTAATTATCAGTGGCTGTCTTGCCAGTTTGGGAGGTGCTGATTTAACTTTAGTACAAGTGAGATTCTTTGCAGAAGGGATGAGCGCAGGTAAAGGATTTATTGCGATCGCCGCTTTAATATTTGGGAGGTGGAATCCTGTAGGTACCGCTTTAGCTTGTTTGCTGTTTGGTGCGACAGAAGCTTTGCAATTGCGAATTCAGGCATTAGGCGCGAATATTCCCTACCAATTTTTGGTAATGTTACCCTATGCGATCGCTTTATTCGCGTTAGTGGGTTTAGTGGGTAAATCTACACCACCACGGGCGTTAGGTACTCCCTACTTTCCTGAACATCGCGACTAAGAATCAATATTTTAAATAATAAAGTACACCAGTAGGGAACAATGTTGTGCCCTAAAATTGCAACCTACTTGATTTTTTGACATGTCAAAATTATTTGCTATTGTATAGTTTGTCACTATTGCATAACGACAACATCTCGTAAATATGCTGTTCAAGAAACTCCTAGTAGCATCTTCCCTGTTACTCATTAGTATTGGTGTACCGAATACCGCCATTGCTCAAAATCGTGGTACACCAGGTAAATTTGATTTTTACGTCCTGACGTTATCATGGTCACCAGATTATTGTGCCACAAATGGGAACCGTGACCAACAGCAATGCAATTCAGGTAGGAAACTTGGTTTTGTACTACATGGTTTATGGCCTCAGTACCAAAAAGGATATCCTGCTAATTGCTCTACTCAAAAATTACCGCCAGAACTCAAACAGCAGTTTCAGGGTTTGTATCCCAGTAATCAGCTTTTCAACCATGAATGGGAAAAACATGGTACTTGTTCTGGAAAAACTCCTAGAGAATATTTAGCATTGTCTAAACAGTTCAAAGAATCTGTAGCGATTCCTCAAGCTTACAATCGCCCAAATAAACCCTTCCGTACCACAATCAAAGACCTGCGAAGTACATTTGTGGGTGCTAATAATACATTAACAGCTAATGGGATAGCACCTTATTGTTCTGGTTCAGGTAGATTTTTTAAAGAAGTCTTCTTTTGCTATTCTAAAGATGGTCAACCAGGTACTTGTAGTGCCGAAATTTTGAAGAGTTCTCAAAAAAGTTGTGGTCAGCCAAACTTTTTGGTCAGAAACGTCAGATAATGGACTTTTAAAATCTAAAACTCCTGATTCTCTGTGCGCCACCCTGCGGGTTCCGCTAAGGCGGTACTGCATCTCTGCGTTTTCTGCGTAGAAGTATAGTGCTTTTATTAGCGATAAATCGCTCACTACGCAACCATCATAATTAATGCCATCGACCACTATAGCGTTTCTCAGTTGGATGCCTTACAAATTATATCGTCGCGTGTAGGGGCACGGCACTGCCGTGCCCTTGCGAGTGTATTGGACTCAACCGATAATCCCTATAGTAGTCTGCCACATCAACAATGCTTAGTATGTAGTCAGCACGAAGCGTGCTTTTTTAGGAGTAAACTCCTAACTACAAACCAAGCATTGTTCCTTTGGTGGATTACGAGGATGGGATGGGAGAACAATATGCCTGGAAACGCTATTTGGCTTTGGTATAGTCCCTGGTAATATTGTGATGTTTTGATTAAGGATGACGCCTTAGGCATTTGTCAACTAGTACGAGTGAGTACCTGATTGTAAAATTTTGGTGTCCTCTTGACCAAGAAGTCCTGACTCTAGATATTAAGTGCTGTATAAAGAGTATTGTTGAATACAAACAAAAAATAACATAGTAATTGCCTAATTTACAATTTGCAATAGGAGAATTTAAAGATACCTTTAAAAATGACTTAGAACAAAATTTTGTGCGAAAGTTGATATAAAGATACAATTACCTAGACCAAATTCATGGATTCTTTATCTATCAATTCCTTACTTGAAGATTTGAAAAACTCCGATGCCACAGTTCGCGAACAAGCGACTAAAAAAATCTGGCGGATCTGGTTTCAGCAGAAAGGGATTTATGGACTAGAAAAGATTGAATCTAGTCAAAAATTACTGGATTCCGGAGAAATTACTGAAGCCGAAATAGCACTGACAGAGCTAATCAAGGAACAACCTGATTTTGCTGAAGCTTGGAATCGTCGAGCTTTTTTATACTACAGTATTGGCAATTATAAAAAGTCTTTAGCAGACTGTCAGATGGTCATCCATCTCAATCCAGTACATTTTGGCGCACTGCATGGTATGGGCTTATGTTATGCCGCCGTAGGAGAGTATGGTGAAGCAATCAAAGCTTTTAAAGGCGCTTTAGCAATTCAACCCTATTCCCTAGTCAATCAAAAGTTGATTCTCGAATGTACATTCAGACTCAGCTAAAACAGCAATTTCACCAGAACATGTCTTGTATCATGAATGTTTTACCACCGTCATCAACAGCAATTCATAGCCTTAGTTGCCGTCAATTTATTCAGTACACTGCCACTGAGATTGGTAACATCCTAGTTGTGTAATGTGTTAATAGCAACAGCCAATAAAGTTACCCTTAGTACCAATTTGATCGCACAATCAGAACACGGTGCATTTTACCAGGCAATTACTACTGGAATTTACAAAGACATCAAAATGCGTGGTATTCAAGTACCAAATTCCAGTGATTAATCGAGTATGTGGTAAATTTTTTCATGGGTTATGGTATAAATACCATCCCAGCCATAACACAAGGAATTGCCAAAATCACTGTGGCGGACATCTGCCAACAAAACCCCAAATGTATCATCTGCCATCCCAACACCGCCTAC
>CAVYXS010000068.1:0-22140 GCA_963772205.1 uncultured cyanobacterium | reverse complement strand
TGTGGTTCATATCTTTCATTGCTGGCAACTCGCCGGTCTGAACAGGTCGGTTGATGTTTCCGTCGATGTCACTTTGTTGTCTCCTACGTTACGGCGACACTCGCGACATGCCAAGACGACAGGCGGAGAAACTGGCCGCCTGCACCTGCCGGCCGGAACGTTTGCGGCAGCGGTGGTGCTCCGCCGGGCCGGGTTCCAATACGGTCACGCCGGTTATTCGTTCTGCGCCAATTTCGTTCCGGTTACAGCCGTTCGCGGCGCGGTGTCCGGCAGAACCGCCGGCAGCCGACCCGGCGTCAGTCCAGGTCCACCGCGAACCGCTTCAGGTCGGCCAGCTCGCAATAGCGCAGCGCGCCCTGCTCGGTGGCGCGCAGCACCACGCGCGGCGCGCGCCGGCCTCCAGCGCCTCCTGCCAGCGCGGCGCGCACAGGCACCAGCGGTCGCCGGGCTTCAGGCCGGGAAAGCCGTACTCCGGCACCGGCGTCGAGAGGTCGTTGCCGGCCGCCTTGCTGAAGGCCAGGAACTCGGCGGTCATCACCGCGCAGACGGTGTGGCTGCCGACATCCTCCGCGCCTGGTGTCGCAGCAGCCGTTGCGGAAGAAGCCGGTCATCGGGCGCTGCCGAGCAGGTCTCGAGCGGCCGCCCAGCACGTTGCGCGACGGCCGGCGGCCGGGCGGCCGCCGGCTTCATCGAACGGCATGCGGAGTCCCTCCTTGGTTACGGATTTGTTTACCAATCCCGGCGACAATGCCGCCATCGGCGGGCGTTTTGCACAATCCACCGCAATCGCGATCGCCGACACCTTCGCCTTCGCGGGCATCGAGGCGGTGCCGGTCGAGGTGCAGGTGCAGATCTCCGCCGGCCTGCCCGCCTTCCTGGTGGTCGGCCTGCCCGACAAGGCGGTGGGCGAGGCGCGCGAGCGGGTGCGCGCGGCGCTGAGCGCCATGGGCCTCGCGCTGCCGCCGCGCCGCGTGCTGATGAACCTCGCGCCGGCCGATCTGCTGAAGGAGGGCAGCCATTTCGACCTGCCGATCGCGCTCGGCGTGCTGGCGGCGATGGACGTGCTGCCGCGCGAGGAGATCGCCGGCTACGCCGCACTGGGAGAGCTGTCGCTGGACGGCACGCTCAACCCGGTCGCCGGCGTGCTGCCCGCGGCGATCGGCGCCTCGGCGCGCGACCTCGGCCTGATCTGCCCCGCCGCGCAGGGCGGCGAGGCGGCCTGGGCCGGGCGGATCGAGGTGCTGGCGCCGGCCGACCTGCTGTCGCTGATCAACCATTTCCGCGGCTCCCAGGTGCTGACGCCCGCCGGAGCCGGCCGGGCGTGGCGGTGCCGGCGCGCGACCCGGACCTGGCCGACGTGAAGGGCATGGAGACCGCCAAGCGCGCGCTGGAGATCGCCGCCGCCGGCGGGCACAACCTGCTGCTGATCGGCCCGCCCGGCGCCGGCAAGTCGATGCTGGCGGCGCGGCTGCCCGGGCTGCTGCCGGACCTTGCGCCGGCCGAGGCGCTGGAGGTCAGCATGGTCCACAGCGTCGCCGGCATGCTGGACGGCGGCCGGCTGCTGATGCGCCCGCCGTTCCGCGAGCCGCACCATTCCGCCACGCCAGGCGGCGCTGACCGGCGGCGGCCCGCGCGCCAAGCCGGGCGAGGTCAGCCTGGCGCATCGCGGCGTGCTGTTCCTGGACGAGCTGCCGGAGTTCCCCAAGCACGCGCTGGAGTCGCTGCGCCAGCCGATGGAGTTCCGGCCGCACCACGGTGGCGCGCGCCGCGGCGCACATCACCTATCCGGCGCGGTTCCAGTTGGTCGCGGCGATGAACCCGTGCCGCTGCGGCTATCTCGGCGACGGCGCGCGCGAATGCGGCCGCGCGCCGCGCTGCGGCGAGGACTACCAGCACCGCATCAGCGGCCCGCTGCTGGATCGCGTCGACCTGACGGTGGAGGTGCAGCCGGCCTCCGCCGCCGAGCTTGCCGCGCGCGCCGACCGGCGAGGCGACCGCCGCGGTCGCCGCGCGGGTGGCGCGCGCGCCGGGCGGCGCAACGGGCGCGCCACGGCGAGGCCGGACCGACCAGCAATGCCGAGGTCGACACGCAGGCAGTCCGCCTGGCGGCGGAGGCGCAGGCGCTCGCCGGCCAGGCGATGGACCGGCTGCGCCTGTCGCCGCGCGGCTACACGCGCGTGCTGCGGGTGGCGCGCACGCATCGCCGATCTCGCCGGCGCGGAGCCGGTGGGGCGGGTCGCATGTCGCGGAGGCGCTGGCGTTCCGCCATCGGATGCCGGGGCGGTAGGGCGACCCCGGCATGCGATCCCGTGCTGGATCGGCCGGTATGGACGGCACGCCCGACCGCACCCTGGACCGCCAGAGAGTTCCTCGCCTGGGCAGCCGGGCGAGACGGTGCAAGAGGTCGACGGCCAGCGGCCGGTTGCCATGACCGGCGGGACGGCGCGGCACAGCCGGATCACGATCAACATCCATACTGCGCTTCGGGCGCGACTGCGCGGAACACGGTGCTCGCACTACGGGCCTGATACTATGGACCTGATCTGGGAGTGCAAACCATTGTGCAAAAAGTCCGCTGTCCGGACGCCCTGATCACCTGCACAAAGTTCCCCGATACCGCACAGCTTGCACCCGATGTGGTGATCGTCTTCGAGGTGATCAGTGGTAATTCCGGTCGCCGCGCCCGGATCGAGGAGGTACCAGGGGGAATCGGTTAAATCGGCTAGGCAATGAGTAGGCCGATGAGATGGCTGTCATTCCATGCGGCGGCCTTGAGATTGGCCTTGATTGACAACTTGCCCTTTCGCGCCCGGATGAGGTTCTGTGCCATGTGCCGGATTGCGGCGAGGTTGGCGGGCGCATTGCCGGTGCGAAGCCTGCTCTCATCGTCACGGAAAACCATGTCCATGACCCAGTGCAGGCTGTTCTCAACGCTCCAATGGTCACGGATGGCCGGCGCGAGATGTTCGGCCGCCAGGATCGAGGAGGTGATGTAGAACCGCCTTTCCTGTTCGACCTTATCGGCGGTTTCCCGCACGCTTTCGACCATCGCCAGCGCAGTGAGACCCGGCCAGTCGTGGCGTTGGCGCAGCCAGTCGATGTCGTGCCTGACGGTCAGGGTGCGTGTTTCGATCCGGCCGTGCTCGCCGTCGATGGTTTGCGTGCGGCTCACGGTGGTGTCGGCGAAGCCACGGGCGATCTGCTCATCGGCGAACAGTTCGGCGTCCTCGCGCAAGCTGCCCTGGTTGCCCTTCAAGGCCAGGATATAGTCGGCCTTCTTCTCGACGATCTTGCGGGCAATCTCGCGCTGACATCCCATCGCGTCGATGGTGACGATGGCGCCCTGATTTGCAGCAGATCGAGCAACTTGGGGATGGCCACGATCTCGTTGGATTTGTCGGCGACCTTGGCCTGGCCCAGCACCAGGCGCTGGCGCGCGGCAAAGGCCGAGACCAGGTGCAGCGCCGCCTTGCCCTTGCCGCGGGTCCGGCGTGAGGTCTTGCCGTCGATGGCAATCACGCCTTCGGGCACGCCGGTGCGGGCGGCAACCCAGGCGGCGGAGGCGATATTGTTTAAGGTTGTTGCTTCGCCAACTAAATTTTTGAAAGCTCTTTGAATTGGTAGTGCTGCTTGCAGAAATTCTAGCGCTTGCTCATACTGGCCTAAAGTGCTGTAGGCAAACCCAATGCCATTTAGGGTTGTGGCTTCACCAGACAAATCTCCTAGTAATCGGCGCATTGCCAAAATTTGGTGTTGTAGTAACAGCGCTCGTTTTGGTTCTCCCAACCTAGTATAAATGAGTGCCACATCATTGAGAGTAGAAACTTCGCCTTGACTGTCTTGCAATTTCTTAAAGATTTGCAGTGCTTGATTAAAATACACTAGGGCTTGGGAAAACTTTCCCAGTCGGTTGTAGGTAGAACCCAGATTGCTGAGAGCAGCTGCTTCCGCTTGAGACTTACCCAGTTCTTGAGCAACTAAAAGCGCTTGATGAAAACACTCTAATGCTTTTTGCGGTTGCGAACAACCAAGGTGAGCTAAACCGATATCGTTCAAAGTATAACCTTCTCTGGCTCGATCAGGAATTTCTCTAGCTAACTGTAAATTTTGGTGGGCAAAATTGAGATATTCTGGAAATTTTCCCTGTTTATAATAGCTGCTTGCTTCATGACGACGTTTTTCCCACTCTTTGACTTGATTACAAGGTTGTAGCATCTGTCCTCGGTTGCATTAAAGATAAATAGGCAAGTTCTTGGAAAAGAAAATCTTTTGGGAATAAACCTAGCTTCGGTTTCCTAGATTTAAGTTAACCATTATTCTCTACCTTCAGGTATAAGACGTAAATAGGTAAGTTGTGGTATATCAGCACACCAAGGAAATGATTAAGATAGCTTCCCGTTTGATTTTTTGCCTAGTTTCTTTAGCTAGTTTTAATCTCGCCACAAAGCAATACCACCTAATAACCCAGTGATATTAGGGATAAGTTTCACATTTAACGGTAACTGAAGATTTACTCTCACAGCTTCGCCACCACCGATATACAGGTAATCGTAATTAAACAAATTTTGTAAAGAGACGATCGCCTTTTTTAACCGCTTATTCCATTTTTTTTCACCAATTTGTGATAATGTAGCTCGTCCCAGCTGTTCTTCGTAAGTCTCGGCTTTGCGAAACTGATGATGACCCATTTCCATATTGGGCACTAGTTTACCATCTACAAATAAAGCTGACCCAAACCCTGTACCCAAGGTAATCACTAATTCCACACCCTTACCTGCAATTGCCCCAAAACCTTGCATATCTGCATCATTAATTACCCGTACAGGCTTGCGTAAATGCTGAGACAATGCTGTTTCTAAGTCAAATCCAATCCAATCTCGATGTAAATTGACTGCTGTTTCTGTGACTCCACAGCGCACCACACCAGGAAAACCTACCGAAACACGATGAAACTCACCTTGAGCAGCTGCTAAAACGACAACTGCATTAATTATCACCTCCGGTGTAGCGGGTTGGGGTGTATCTAAACGCGCTCTTTCTGTTAGGGGATGCCCTGTGATATCTAGTACCATAGCTTTGACACCACTACCGCCAATATCCACTGACAAGGTGCGAATCGATCCATTATCTTCGAGCATTGGGTTTTGTCCTGATCACTGCTTTCTCTTTGGCTATTATGCTCTGTTGAATCAGGTTGAAGTCCAGATGTTTGGAGAGTCTTTATAACCTGAATAAATACCTATTTAAATCTCGCTAAAATAAATGGGTAGGGCAAAGCAGTATCTAGATTTGTTAATGTAGGGATAATGAAAGCGTCGCGGTATAGCTCGATAAGACTGTTCGGGCAATAAATTCTGATTAACAGTAACATTAAGAGAAAGAATTATGTCGGCATTTGAACCTAAAAGCATCCGTTCTTATAGCCAAGATGATGTACAGAAAATTCTGCAGTTGGCGATCGCTCGTCAAGCTGACGATACAGACAGAGAATTTAGTTATGAACAATTGTTAGAAATTGCTTCAGAGTTACAAATTCCCCCAGAATCGTTAAAACTGGCAGAAAACGACTGGCTAACACAACAGAGTGAAGTCCAACAGCGAAAAGCTTTTGATATCTACCGCCGAAGCAAATTTAAGAAGCGCTTTGGCAATTATGCCATTGTCAATAGTTTTTTGATACTGGTTAATTTAATTGCTAGTGGCGGTATTGGTTGGTCGCTTTACATTTTACTATTTTCCGGCTTGGCAGTCGGGTTAGATATTTGGAATACCTTTCAAACTCAAGGTGAAGACTACGAAATCGCTTTCGGGAAATGGAATCGCAAGCATCAAATTAAACAAACCATCAATACGGTGATGAGTAAGTGGTTCAAGGCGTTGCAGAATTAGTTAAACTCGAAAAGGCTGAAAAAAATCTCCAATTTTTAGGGTAGGTAACAGAGCCTTAAAGCCTTATAAATAAATGGTTGCAGATGACAAATTTTTAGCAAGCCACAATTATCATGACCGAGTTGGAACGTTACCTTTTTGACTTACAAGGATTCTTAATTATTGAGAATGCTCTTAACCAAGACCAGATTACAGCCCTTCAGGCGCTGTTGGATCAGCAAATTAAGCTACAAAAGGAACCAGAAGCACCATTTTTGCGCTTCAATGAATTGCTACCCTGGGGAAAGCCTTTGAGAGATCTCATCGACAATCCCCAAATTACTCCCTATCTGTCTGACTTACTAGGAGAACAATTTCGGCTAGATCATGACTACGTTCACATCATTCGTCAAGGTTTAGGTCCGATTGGCGCTAATTTGCATGGCGGTGGAACTCCCTTCGATCCTTGCCAATATTATCTATTCCAAAATGGGACGATGTACAACGGTTTGACTGTTGTCGCCTACGAACTAAACGATGTTCATCCCGGTGATGGCGGATTTGGTTGCATTCCTGGCAGCCATAAGAGTAATTTACCCTTACCAGCCCAATGGCGCAACCTGGAATTTGCTCAAGAGTGTGTAAAGAAAATAACTGTCAAGGCGGGAAGTGCGATTATATTTACAGAGGCTTTAACCCACGGTACCCTTCCCTGGCGGGGAAAACAAGAACGGCGGACTCTGTTTTACAAATATTCTCCCCACCCATCTGCTTGGGCAAGGAATTCCTATAATATTGATGATTACCCAGATTTAACCCCATCTCAACGAGCAATACTCAAAAAACCTGGTGTTTATCCTTAGTTAAGAGGGACTTCCAGAAAATAAATTATCCCATCTTGTGGAGCCGCTGTCTCTATTGGGCGGGCGAGACGCCCACCCCACAAGAAGTTATGGGATATGTTTTAAATTGGAAGTCCCTAACGAAGAGAATCCCCCCTCCGGTATTCTGTAGTGAGGTCGTCTAGCTTTTGTTTTAAATTGTCATCGAGTTTTACTTCCAGCGCCTTAAGGCTATCAACAAGTTGTTCGGGGCGACTAGCGCCAATGATGGGATCTGTGATAATGGGATTAGCCAGCACCCAAGCCAATGATAGAGTAGTGAGGGACAATCCAGCTAAATCTGCTACCGTGCGTAATTCCTCAACAGTATTAAACTCGCGATCTCGCCAATAACGTTCTTGATAACGTTCTGCTGCAGTACCCAAGGTAAAACGAGTTCCTGATGTGGGGCCTTGAGCCAGAGTTGATTGAAAAAAACAAAATTACAGACTATACAAACCCGGTTTCTTTGGTAGCTTGTTTCCCCGTAGCGGTACGTAGTCAAACTCACAAAAATGTTGAGTTTACGTTTCTCCACACAAGAGAATCGCGTGCCCCATGCAAAAACAATACGAGGGGCGCCGGTTGCTTGGCAGTATCAGATACAGGGGAGAAAAGATAAGGTAAGGAACCGTTGCTGATGTGTTGGACAGACATAGTTGTGACTCCTAAATGATTTATTTGGGAAGGGGGTATTTGTTATTTCTTCCTCTTGTCATAGAAGTTCGTAGTAAGCACTTTAGTGCTTAAAAATCAAGGACTGAAGTCCTTACTACGAACATTGACTTAGCTAACTTCAGCTTTAGCGGGCTGTTTCCAAACTGCAGAGGCGTACAGTGAGGGATCGAAGTCTGGGGCGATGTTGTTGCCGGTGATGCGTGTCTCGTGTTGTGTCCAGTCGGTGAAGAATAAGTCGTGGGTGATGCGCGACACTATTGCAGGTACGTCGCGCCGGATGCTGGGTACGTCACCAATTGGTAGACCGAAGCTGACAAAGCCGGCTGGGTTGAAGACGTGAATGTCTTTCAAGTAGGGGGCGCTACCGGGTACTTTCTCTAGGTATTCGTGGGCACTGCCGAGGTAAGGGTGTGTCCCTAGAGAGTCGTCCTGTTGGTCGGCTGGTGGCTGGTAGCGATCGCGCCACAGTGCAATATGCTGAGAAAAGTCGGCTAGTTCGGAGCGCTTTGTGGGATCAACAAAGTAACCAGTACCAGCGATCGCAAAATCAAATTCAAATACATCATCGTTTACCTGGGCAACGATGCGATCGCCCTTTGACTGCGCTGCTTTCCAGGGTGCGGAGAGGTGCAGGTGGAAGTTGGGGAAGGCGATCGCCCTTTGAATTGCGTCTGGTGGTGGTGTGGAGCCTACTTGAAGGAAGCGCCAAGCCTGGAACCAGCGAGTGCATCCGGTAATTCTGGATAGTTGTAGTAAGCGCCAGGATAACCCCGCACGCGATTTATCGGTAGAGATGGAATTTCTGACCGCCGCACAAACAAATGCATTGCTTTGGCTCCCGATTCCAGTGCTACCCCGGCGGCGTCGAAAGCCGAGGCTGCAGCACCCAATACTGCCACTGTTTTACCGTGTAGGGCGGCGAAGTCAATTGCATCGGCAGTGTGGGCATACAGGCTGCGTGGCAATGCTGCCAGCGTCGGCGGGATATACGCGCCACCAGTCCCCGCAACACCATTGGCGAAAATGATTTTGCGTGTGGTTTCTACCTGTGGCACACCGTTTACTTCCAAGTGCAGGCGCAGGAAACCATCAGCCGGCTGAATCCGTACTAGTCGTGTTTTGTACCTAACTTGGATGCCCAGAAATTGCCGATACCAACTGAGGTACTCAGCCCAGAGCAATCGGGGTATGCGATCGATGGCTGCGTAGGCTTCAGCACCGTGACGCGCCTCATACCAAGCCTGGAAGGACAGTTCCGGGATACCTAATTCAGGGCCGGGCAGGTTTTTCGGTGTGCGTAGCTTGTTCATCCGCGCTCGGTTGAGCCACACACCTGCATGGGACTCGTCCTCAGCCGCATCAATCACCGTCAGGCGTCCGATCCCAGCACGTCGTAGGGCAAATGCGAAAACGCTACCGGAGCCACTACCACCTACCACCGTGACATTATGATCAACGCCTGGGCGATCTGGTACCCAGTTCTCAGGATCGGCTCCGAGTAGACGCAGCGCCTCACGAGCGCCGATATCAGGGTCAGTCGTTGTTGTCATATCTTTTGGGGTATGGGGCATGGGAGGATGAGGAAGATGAGGGGGATGAGGAAGATGAGGGGGATAGGGAAGATAAGCAGTATTTTACATCTCCCCCGCTCCCCCTGCTCGCTTTCTATACCGCTGCTAGTTGTGGGGATTCAACTTGAGCTACCTGAGACTCGATCGCTGTACCTTTGAAGAAGTTGGCGTTGGCTTCGGTGTAGAATTTGTAAGGATTCCCGAATACGTAAGCCTTGAAGTCGGCTTCGGAAATCACGCCTTCTTTGACTAGATCCCAGCTTTCAGCTAGTGGGGAGGTGAGATCGGGCACATCCCAATGACCAACATCAGAGGAATAGATGGCGTTGATCTTCACACCCAAGGGATTGGCTTTGTCGTTGAAGGCGGCGCCGATGGTGCGATCGTCGGACTCGGAACCAAAGAAGAAACTGTTCACCCAGCGATCGCGGATGTCTTCAATTGTTTCAATCCCGGCCGCTGCAAAATCCTCTAATTCCTTACCAATCGGTGCGCGGCTATGACGGCTAAAGGAAGAACCGAGTACAGTCTTAGTCAATTCTTCTTTGGTGAGGGAATGTCCTTCAGTAATTTCGCCACCAAAGCGCTCAAACAACTCAAACAACTCATCAGAGTTCGTCAGGTCTGGGTTGTAGTTTTGCAGTCCCTTGAGATTGCGTTTCAAGAAGCGATCGACTAAGTGAATGTAGACGTGAGCGCCCCAATCTGCGCCACCTTCAAGCATCCCGACGCGCAACTGTGGGAACCGCTTGGTCACACCACCAAAGAACAACGCTTTGGCAAATGCTTGGGAACCATCGGCGAAGTGACCGATGTGGTTGTTCATGTAGTTACTGATGGAGGAGCGTCCAGTCCAACCTTGACTGCCGTAATGAGTAGTAACGGGCACACCTAGTTCGACGACTTTAGCCCAGAAGGGATCGTAGTCGTATTCACTGTCTAGTCCGTAAAAGTCCATGTAGGAAGCATACTTGGCGATTTCGGGGAATTTATCTGCTGGGTATTTATCAGCGATCGCTTTAATCGGCCGTTTCACACCACCAGTGATATTAATAACTTTTAAGCCTAGTACATTTACTGCAAATTCTAGCTCCTCAATGCCTTCTTGAGGAGTAGTTAAGGGGATGCCAGCCACTGGTGTCAGGCGATCGCTATATTTACGATAGATATCAGCATGATAGTGGTTAACCGCCCGTTGCAGTGCTTGCCGATTCTCTGGACTGGCTCCCGCCGGTGCCAGGACATTATTGGGAAACAGCACCGAATAATCTGATCCCTGTTCCGCCTGACGCTCATATAGCAGCGCGGGGATGGTATAAGTTGCCAGATCCAGGGTGTTTTTGGTGACTCTCGCCCACCAAGGAGAGCGGATTGTGCGGTTGGCTTGACGTTCTTCAGGAGTTTGTTGATACCAGTCTTTACCGTCAGTCTTGGAGTTGAGACGGGAGGATTCGGTCTTGCGTAATTCGTCTACAAGTTTTGACCCGCCGTAATTAGCGATGTAATCCTCAAAAGCCGGGGTGAAATCATTGGTATGAACGTCGGTATCGATTACCGGATAATCCAGGGTGGCTCTGATTGCAGCAGAGGGCGAAGTCTTCAATCGGCTATATTCAGTCATGTTTTTTTCCTTTAAAAATCACGGAGTTTTTCCAGCACTCATTTGTCTTTTGTATTTACAAATTTCAAACGACAAAGATTTTTGGCGTTGCATATTTGCGGGATGAATTGAGATTTTTACCCAAGACTAAAGGTAGATTCTTTATGTCTTTGCGCCTTTGCGCCTACCCTGCGGGAAGCCGCTCCGCGTCTATGCGTGAGACAAAATTCATTCCATCAATCAGCACCGCCAGATTTTCAGGTTCTGTAGGGAGGTGATCTACAGAAGGTGCATTTTAAAAGATGTGGCTTAACCATCTTGCAAAAACCTATTTACGCCAACACTAATCTTTCATCCACTTTTTTGGCAGCAAAACTATTACCCGGACGACCTAGACCAAGGTTTTCACGCAAGGTGCTACCCTCGTATTCAGTCCGGAACAATCCGCGTTTCTGGAGGACAGGAACGACTAAATTCACGAAGTCATCTAATCCTGTAGGTAAGATTGGCGGCATGATATTAAAGCCATCAGCCGCACCATTGTTGAACCATTCTTCTAACTGATCAGCAATGGTTTCGGGAGTCCCAAGGATGGTACGATGACCTCTTGCAGTAGCCAGAGACAGATACAACTGGCGCAGTGTGAGAGTCCCACGAGTAGCCAAATCTCTAACTAGTTTCAGACGACTTTTGTTAGTGTTGGTGTCGCTGGGTAGTTCAGGCGCCACATCATCCAGGGAATATTTCGACAGATCAACACCCTTGTAATAGTTCTTTAAAATGCCCCAGGCGACATCGGGATGGATTAACGATTGCAAAAATTCGTACTTTTCTTGAGCTTCTGCTTCGGTGCGGCCAATGATGGGGAAAGCCCCAGGCATAATTTTGAGATCATCTGGCGATCGCCCATATTGCGCTAGCCTACCTTTAACATCAGCATAAAATTCCTGGGCATCGGCTAGGGTTTGATTGGCGGTGAAAATCACCTCAGCTGTGCGTGCAGCCAAGTCCCGTCCGGCTTCGGAGGCTCCAGCTTGCACAATTACCGGGTAACCTTGGGGTGGACGCCCAACGTTTAAAGGGCCTTTGACAGCAAAATGTTTGCCCTTGTGGTTAAGTGTATGCAGTTTGTTGGGATCGAAATAAACACCAGATTCTTTGTCACGAATAAAAGCATCGTCTTCCCAACTATCCCACAGTCCTTTCACCACTTGTACAAACTCTTCAGCGCGTTCATAACGCTGGCTGTGTTCTGGGTGTTGATCGTGTCCAAAATTCTGAGCCGCATTCTCATTACCTGTGGTGACAACATTCCAGCCTGCCCGTCCTTTGCTCAAATAGTCCAAGGAGGCAAACTTTCGTGCTAGGGTGTAGGGGTCTTCATAGGTGGTGGAAGCGGTGGCGATGAAGCCGATATTTTCGGTCACTGAGGACAAAGCGGAGAAGAGCGTGACCGGCTCAAAATGGGCAATTTTACCATTGCGATGTTGACTTTGCGGAGTACCACCCCAGACTCCTGGGCTATCTGCGAGAAAAACTGCATCGAACAAGCCGCGTTGGGCTGTCTGGGTAATTTCTTTGTAATGCTCGAAATTTAGTCCAGCATCTGCTTGTGAATCAGGGTGTCGCCAGGAAGATACATGGTGTCCCGTGGCTTGAATGAATGCTCCTAAACGAAACTTGCGTAGTGCTATCATATGCTTTTTGTTTCTCTACAGCTATGTGAAAATATTTATGGCGATAATTGCCCGTTAGTTGAGAGTAAAAAGTAGGCGAAAGCTATAACCTCCAAGGTCTTTTAACTTTTCAAAAGCCAATAGTCTATGTAATTAATTTTGATGGGTGAGTAAGTTCGTAGTTTACCCCTCCTCTTTAGCACTAGAACCGTGCAGCGTCTGTCTACGATACGCCCTTTCCTTTAGGAGAAGGCTGTACGCACAGAGGATTAAAGTCGGTGGATTGTGAAGCACTCTTCGTGCTGATTACGAAACCCGTAACATGACAATACCATGAAATGCTAATAATTAGCTTATCGAATATTAAGTATTGCAAACAGGCTTGCGAGTACTTATGTACTAGGTATGGGGCATGGGGGAGCCACTGCGGGAGACGGGTTCCCCGGCATATAGCAAGTAGCGTCATAGGTAAAGAATAACGTAACAGCAGATGATTACGGGTTCCCAGCCAGAAGCTAGGAAGCAGTCAGCAGCAGATAGCGATCGCCTGACGGGAAACTCTACAGCAAATTGCGATCGCATGTTTACAAAACATGAGAACATGCCCTAGACCACCCTTATCTGCTGTTTTGCTGCCCTACCTGTTAAAGTACCTGAGGGATTAGTTTTGTAGCTACTGCAAGGCATCTCTTGATTCAGCACCTTAGCAACAGATTTTTGTCGTTGATATGACAAATCAATCCATGATAAATGTATAATGATTGACATTTAAATATTTAATAAGGCGCTACATCTTGATAAATAGCTAAAACCGCTACATTTGAAAAATTATTTTTTGTTTCAAAAAAACAGCGAAAAAACATATTTATTGCTGTTTTGACAAATAACAAAACTTTACTTAAAGTTAAAAACAGGTTTATTTAATCTAACAGACAACAGCGATTGATTTTGGATAAATTAATAATCGCTGTGGCGAAATATCGGCATGAGGATAATGTATTGACACCAACACTACTGACTATAAAATGAAGCAAAAGTTCCGAATCTGGCTACCATAAAGCTGAACCTTTAACAACCGGATATCGCTGCATATATAAGAATATATTCCGGTTATATGTGGATGCTTATAGTGACCTTAGTGGGTGTCAATCATTAAAGTTTGGTTGAGGTACAGTAGATATGCCTAGGAGAATAACGTGCTTGAGTATCTTACAAATTTAAACGACCACAATTTACCCTATCCAGATACGATGCATCCCATCGTCGTCCACTTCGTAATTGCGATGGTTGTGTTTGCTTTCTTTTGCGATGTAGTTGGCTATTTTACCCGAAACTCCCGATTGTTTGAGGTGAGTTGGTGGAACATGTGTATTGCTTGTGTTGCCGTCTTTGTCGCCATCATTTTTGGACAGTTTGAAGCGGGATTAGCACAACCTTATGACGTAGCTAAATCAGCGCTGAATGTACATACATTGATTGGCTGGTCTCTATCAGGAATCATTGCAGCAATTACAGCATGGCGCTTTGTAATTCGTGCCCGTAACCCACACAGAATATCGATTTATTATCTGTGTGCGGGGCTAATTTTGACAGTGATAGTAGGAGTGCAAGTATATCTCGGAGATGAACTTGTGTGGATATATGGCTTGCATACAGTACCAGTTGTTGAAGCGATTAAGGATGGTCTTTTGCCATGAACTCAGAACTAATTGAACAATTAAGTACACAACTGGGCGCCAATGGACTACCTTACAGCATTCCCCTTCATCCCAACTTAGTCCATCTTACTTTGGGTCTGTTCATCGTGGGAATTACCTTTGATATTATTGGTGTATTCTTACCCTTAGAAAAATGGGCTTTCAAATTTTTAGCAATTTCTGTGGAACGTGCTAACTTCTTTGATGCTGGTTGGTACAACATGGTTGCTGCATCTGTCATCACCTTTTTTACAGTAGCAGCTGGCTTTTACGAAATGCTATTGGCCAGACCATCATCTGATGTGAAAAGTGCCTGGGGATTCCAGGCAATGGACACCATGATTTGGCATGGTGTGGGTGGCGTTTTCTTATTAGCAGTGATTGTGGGTATGACTGTTTGGCGAGGATTACAGCGCTACATTTGGTGCAAATACGAAGACAGACAAGTGCAGTGGAGTTATCTATTCTTCGGTGTGACAGTTATGTTACTCATGTACGTCCACGGAACTTTGGGAGCGCACTTGGCGGCAGAGTTTGGGGTACACAATACAGCAGATAGTTTACTCCGATTAGGCGAAGACCTCAATACAGTATTGAAGTAATTCATATGAGTTGTTTGAGGGTTGACTGTTAGCTATTACCTCTTTCTTGCCTTTTTTGACCATGAAATATTTGAAGATTTTGGCGTTAATTCCGGTGGTGTTGTCTGTCAGTAGTATCAGTCTCTGGATTGGAGAGCAGGCTTATTCTTGGCTTCCCCCAGCAGCAACCGCTGAATCCCGATTGATTGATGATTTGATTAGCTTTTTGGTAACACTGGGTGCCTTCATTTTCCTGGGAGTAACGGGAACTTTGATGTATTCCGTGATTTTCCATCGTGCGGCTAAAAATGACCTCAGTGATGGTCCAGCGATTGAGGGTAATTTGACATTAGAGGTTGTCTGGACAGTAATCCCGATTCTTTTAGTCTTTTGGATTGCGGGTTACAGCTACCAAGTTTACAATCAGATGGGCATTCAGGGGCCGATGGAGATTGTACACCTACATAATCCGATGGGGATGAAATCGGCTTATGCAGCACCAACAGACTCAGAACTTGACGCTTCAACGCAACCAGTAGAAAAAATTGATGTCCTAGCGAAGCAGTGGGCTTGGGTTTTCCACTACCCTGAAAAAAATGTCACCAGTAGCGAACTCCATCTACCAAGCGATTGCCGAGTGCGTTTAGCCCTGCAATCAGAAGACGTTCTCCACGGCTTCTATATTCCCGCTTTCCGGTTGAAGCAAGACATTATTCCCAATCACAGTATTGACTTTGAGTTCACTCCCATTCGCCCTGGTAAATACCGCCTCACCGATTCTCAATATAGCGGTACTTATTTTGCCACGATGCAGGCGGATGTAGTAGTCGAATCTCCCCAAGATTACCAAAAATGGCTAGACAAAATAGCCACCTACAAGCTGGCTCCAGCCAAAAATCAGGCAGCTATTGAATATGCCGAAGTCACCAGTCAGTCAGTGAAAAATGGTTGGGTAACAGTGGCACCCGCAGCACCACCTCTAGTCAATTCTCCCAATTAACATCAAAATGACCAATATTCCCCTCGAAGGCTTGAATATCCCTGGTGAGAAACCTCACCACGAACCGCCAAATAGCTGGAAACAATACTTCAGCTTTAGCACAGACCATAAGGTTATTGGTATCCAATACCTTGTCACCTCCTTCGTTTTCTTTCTTGTCGGCGGCATCTTTGCGATGGTGATTCGGGGAGAACTGATTACACCAGAATCGGATGTCATAGATCGCACCGTCTATAACGGCATGTTCACCATGCACGGCACCGTCATGCTGTTTTTGTGGACATTTCCGTCCCTGGTTGGTTTTGCTAACTATCTAGTGCCTTTGATGATTGGGGCGCGAGATATGGCATTTCCCCGCCTCAATGCCGTCGCCTTTTGGATGGTGCCGGTGGTTGGCATTCTGCTCATGGGTAGTTTTTTAGCTCCCGGTGGCCCTGCACAAGCGGGTTGGTGGTCTTACCCACCTGTGAGTATCCAAAATCCCAGCGGACACTTAATTAATGGTCAAGTAATTTGGCTGCTAGCGGTGGCAATATCAGGTGTGTCCTCAATTATGGGGGCTGTTAACTTTGTCACTACTATTGTCAAGATGCGGGCACCAGGCATGAGCTTCTTTCGGATGCCGCTATTTGTTTGGGCAGTATTTAGCGCCCAGATTATCCAACTGTTTGGACTACCTGCACTAACAGCAGGCGCGGTGATGCTGCTACTCGATCTCACCGTCGGTACTGCCTTTTTTGACCCCAGCAAGGGTGGTAATCCGGTTCTGTTCCAGCATTACTTCTGGTTTTACTCCCACCCCGCAGTTTACGTGATTATTCTGCCGATTTTCGGGATTTTCTCGGAAATATTCCCAGTTTATGCCCGTAAACCGTTGTTTGGTTATAAAGTGGTTGCCGTTTCATCCATGTTAATTGCGGTAGTCAGCGGTATTGTCTGGGTGCACCATATAGATTTTAGGGTAGTTTCAAAGGTTGATAAATAAGCTGTTTCCGGTGCAGTTGTAATAAATTGCTTAAATTTGGGTTAATTTTTTCTATCTCAGGGCTGATCTCAAAAGCGATATATCAGCATTGCCAAGATTTTGTGCAGCGTTTTTGTAATATTAGTAACACTTTGTAGTGCTTATTTTTCACTTATTAAATAAAAAAAACTCCATCCTCTTGTGGGTGGAGCTTTAGACAGCGTAACGCACCATTCTCAAGGGTTTGGTGCGTGACGCTGCGATTGTTAATGTACGTAGTTATAAGACTTGTGGCGTAACGCACCCTACGATTATTAATGTGCCAGTTGTGTAAATCCTGTACTAGAGTTTAGTGTTGTTACAAACTAATTGCCTTAATTTTTCATTTTCTAATTGCAGCAATTGCATTTCTAATTTCAACCTGTGATTTTCTGCTCTTATGGTCTCTAAATCAGATTTTTTACTAAGTGCTTCTTTGATGGCTTTTTTGCGATTATCTAGTCCAAAATATTTTTGATAAACCTTAGTATGCATTTCTATAGAATGCCCTAAATTATCAGCCGTCTGCTTTGATGGGTATTCCCATTAAATGCGCCCTGATTGCCCAAGCGTGTCGTAAATCATAGGGATTGAAGGGTACTTGCACTTTGTCATCAAACCAGGAGGCATTATGTTGCACTGCATAGCTGCAATCTTTAAATGATGTAAAATTTGAGATTTTTTCTGCCAACATTTCTACACACAGTTGATTTTTTAAATCAAATAAATCAACCCATTCAGGATATAAAGGTAAAGTTTCCCTAGCTCCTGTCTTACATTTTTCGCTAACTTTCCAAGTCAGATCCTTATTGTCTGCACTTAACCACCAATTTATATCTGGTTCTAAAATAATTTCTCTCGGTCTTAACCCATACGTCGCCATCATGCCATACATCCATCTCCAAAACAGCCAATTATTTTCAAAACCACTTCTACGTCTACTAGGTGTCCCATAGGCGTATTTTTCATATTCATGAAAGTATTTAATTATGTCTGAGTCGCTAGGAATATTTCTGGCTTTCGGCTGAGGTTGTTTCTTAAATACTGATAAATCAATGGTGATATTAAAACAACGAGCTAAGACATTGAGAATTTTAAACAATTGCCATCTTTGTGATTCACTAGAACATTTTAAAATTTCTGCCTTTAAAGTATCTGATGTCATCGGGCAATCTAAGCTAATATGTTGCTTAATTCTCGACTCATACTGATGATAGGTATGTTCACTTTTTATCGTTCTCTTTCTAGTCTTAAAATACTCTTGCTCAAAAGTTTCTAAAGCTGTTTTGATTGTTAAAACCTGTTTGGGAATTGAGGCTTGTCTACCTAAATATTTATCTGTCCATGTAAATTGTTTCCGAGCTATTAATTTACCAAGTTCATAAGCCTCCTCTTGGGCAGTTTTGAGTCCATCCAGATTGGCGGGAATACCTAAAGATATTTTGTACTGTTTAGTTCTCCTACCTTTAGTATCAGTATCCTCTGGCTTGATTGGTAAAGTCGCCTGTAGCTGGATACTTCCTTTATCGCAACATAAGCCTACCTTGACTTTAGCGGACTTAAGCCTGGCTTTAGCTTGTTCAAATTCATCATCAAATTTCTCATTTAAATAATTAGCGATCGCTTGCTTTTGATATGCAATACCCATATAACTCCCATCGGTTGTAGCTGGAGGTTCAAAATCTGCGAATAATTCGCTGGCGTTCTGATGCAATTCAGTTGTTGACATTTTCTTAAATTTTGCTTATTTTTAGAGTTCAAAATGCACATTGTCCAGAATGAGCAATGTCTCTTAGACAACCGAATAGTGCATTTACTTATCATACTATTGCTGAGTTACACCATATGTACGTCAGCGGTACTCCTGGCTGGATGCGCTTGATTTTCATGCTGACGACAATGTGCGTTTCCGTTCCCACGGGTATTAAAGTGTTTGCCTGGGTGGCAACGATTTGGGGTGGTAAACTACGCCTGAATACACCAATGTTATTTGCCCTTGGTGGATTGGTAATGTTTGTGTTCGCAGGTATCACAGGCATTATGCTTTCCTCCGTGCCGGTGGATGTTCACGTCAATAATACTTACTTTGTCGTCGGTCACTTCCACTACGTCCTCTTTGGTACAGTGACAATGGGCTTGTATGCAGCCTTTTACCACTGGTTCCCCAAAATGACTGGGCGGATGTATTACGAAGGTTGGGGTAAGTTGCACTTCTGGTTAACATTCATCGGTACCAACATCAACTTTTTACCCATGCATCCCTTAGGATTGCAAGGGATGTTACGCCGCGTTTCTTCTTACGCGCCAGAGTATGAATTCTGGAATATTATTGCTAGCCTCGGCGGATTTTTGTTAGGAATGTCTACCTTGCCCTTCATTTTCAATATGATAGTTTCCTGGATGCAAGGTGAGAAAGCACCTGATAATCCTTGGCGGGCGATTGGACTAGAGTGGTTAATTTCTTCCCCACCCCCAGTAGAGAATTTTGAAGAACTTCCCATTGTCCTCAGTGAACCCTACGGCTATGGAAAGTCGGAACCGTTGATAGCTAACGTCCACAGCCTCAAGCATTCACCTACTAAGCCAACCTTGAGCAGCGTAGATTGATGTTAGTAGTCAGGACTTTAGTCCTGATTTTTTCAGCACTGAAGAATCTAGCAGGGTGCGTTATGAAGTTAGTCCTAACACACCGAAAGTCCCTGGTGGTGCGTTAGCCTACGGCATAACACACCCTACTTTTTGAATATTTGGTTATTTGCGCCGAACTACTTTTTGGAGAATTTTGCTAATGGAGAGTTTCATTTCCGAGGAATTGCGATCGCCTGTCCATCATACAGGCGGTGAGCATACCCACGACGAAGAAGGCAACAAAATGTTTGGCTTCATTGTCTTTCTACTGTCTGAAAGCGTCATTTTTCTCAGTTTCTTTGCTGGATATATTATCTACAAAACAACGACGCCTAACTGGTTACCTATCGGTGTTTCTGGACTAGAAGTTAAGGAACCTGCAATCAACACAGTTGTTCTTGTCGCCAGTAGCTTTGTGATCTATTTGGCGGAAAGAGAACTACACCGCCATAACATTGTGAAATTTCGCCTGTATTTGTTGGCGACAATGGCGATGGGTAGTTACTTTTTGATGGGACAGGCGATTGAATGGAAAGGCCTAGAATTTGGCTTCACTTCCGGGGTATTTGGTGGAATGTTCTATTTGCTAACAGGCTTCCACGGTTTGCATGTGTTCACCGGTATTTTGTTGCAGTTGATTATTTTAGTGAATTCCTTCATTCCCAAAATCCACAATTCTGGTCACTACGGCGTTAATGCAACTTCGTTGTTTTGGCACTTCGTCGATGTCATCTGGATTATTTTGTTTTTGCTGATTTATATCTGGCAATAGGGCATTGGGCATTGGTAAGTAACCAATGCCCAATTTTCGTTAGGTATGAGACTTAGATAACTGATGGCGCGATCGCTACACAGATAATTTTGATTATTGCACCAGTAATTTTACGTAAAAATATCTGATTTTAAAGGTTTGTAACTTGATGATTACTCGCTTATATTTGGTAGCAGCAATGCTCAAACAATATGTACTTAAATAATTTAAAACATAGTATTTATTTTTATACTGATAAGTTTATTGACTAGAAGTTGTTGAATGCCAAATTAAACCGTCAATAGTCCGGATTAAATATTTTGTTATTTGGCAGGAGCTAATTAAAATCTAATACTTACACGTTTACTTATATTTACATATTCTTTACAATCTCTAAAATATACTTTAGCATTGGTTCATGATTTTGACCAGTAGTGATAAATAGGACTTTATTAGGGTGCAAATACTGAATAATCCAGGACTGAACTGGGCGCGGGATGTTTTCTTTGGTGTAGGGACAACCCTACCAATTTGTGTGATATTGACCACGGGTATCTCCGTGAATCCTGCATCTGCTGCAGATAGCTTGGTATCTGAGACTCACAACCGTGACTTGAGTTCAAATCAAACGTCACAAGAGTATTCTGATATTGCTGCAGTTGTGGTAAAGCAAGATACAGTCACTTCTGTAAAGAGTGAAACTATTCGGGAGCAGAAACAACCCCAGCTAATTGCTCAAACAGATTCTTCTGGGGTTGTCGGTGACACCTTAGCAGATATGAATAAATTACGCCAACAGCTTTTAATTGAACCCATCGTTAAACCAGGCGAATCTACAGGAATCTTACCTGGTTCTAGTGCTGGTAGTCCCACAGCCTATGGTGCGAGTTGGGGTCAAGCCTTCATTGGTGGTGGAATCAACATTCCCTTCAGTCCCATAAAATCTGACGGCTCCCTGACTCTGGGTTTTGGTGTAGGAGATGCGGTCAAATCCATAGGAATGGAAGTTGATTTGGATATTATTAGTACCGGAGTATACCACTTTGCGGGAAGTGGTACTGCTGGGTTCAAACTACACAAATACTTTGCTGATGGTACAGCAATCGCTTTTGGTTGGACAAACCCAATTAAATGGGGAGACGCCGGTAAGCGTACAGATTCCATCTACGGAGTAGTTACTAAATCATTTGACCTCCAGCCAGATAACCCAAACAATAAACTCCCTCTGACTGTTTCTTTGGGTTTTGGTAGTGCTAGTTTTCATTCTGAAACTGAAATACAAAATGGTAGTAATAGCGTTAATGTTTTCGGGAGTTTAGGTTTACGAATCATACCTCAAGCATCTTTGGTGAGTAGCTGGACGGGAAATAGTCTGAATATGGGTGCATCTTTTGCTCCTTTCAACAAAATCCCCATAGTCATCAATACTATTTTTACAAATGTAACTAGCAATTCAAATCAAGACCCTGGCTTTACTATCAGCGCGGGTTATATTTTCCAGTTCTAATTTTTGAGTTTTTCATTGATTAATTTTGAAACAAAAGCCATGAATAAATTGCCACGTCACTTTGCTTTGGTATTAATATTATTGAGTTCTTTGGTAGTTATGCCTGTCAGAGTAAATGCTGGTCAAGCTGTTATCAAAGGCGGTACACCAGAGTCATCAAGTTACTCTGGTGATAGTTTTGGTCATGAAAATCACTTCAACCGTTTTTTTTCTCAAAAAATTCAAGTGCGGGTGAATGAGATTGCTAGTAATATAATTAGTAACCCTCCAGCAGTTAATACCCCAGGTGGTTCTATTTTCACTATTTTAAGAGGAGAATCTAGTGCAAATACAGCCAAAGATGAATTAAGAACTACTCTAGTGGGTTTAGGAGCTTCTTCTAGATCATCACAAGAACTTATTGAGTCTATATCTGGTTTGCTGGCAACAAATAATGTGAATATCTATCAACTGAGTGCTGCTATTAATGCTTGGAACAAAGTTGTCAACCAACTCAATACTGCAAATCTCCAGCAACTTGCCAATAACCCAGAGATTGCGAAATTAGTTAATGATCTCAAGCAATTAAGATCTGCTCTGAAAAAATAGGCTCTAACCTGCTTAGATAATTAAACCTCTTGCAAAAGTCTCCTAATACCCCACCCCCAACCCCTCCCCGTATCCGGGGAGGGGAGACTTTGACGTAAGTCGAAGGCCAGG
>CAVYXS010000067.1:0-11937 GCA_963772205.1 uncultured cyanobacterium | reverse complement strand
ATGCTTTTTGGCGTAGCCAAAACAATTAATTGCTATGTCGAGCCATGACCCATATTCATTCTGGGCTATTTTGATTCTCAATATATTCTTTGAGCTTTGAGATTGTCACTCCGCCGCAGCTAGCTACAAAATAAGATCCGTTCCAAAATACATCTTTCCAGAAAAACTTTTCTAGATGCTCGGCATATTCTTGGCGTAACCTGCGGGAGGTAACAGATTTAATGTTGTTTACAAGTTTACTAAGCTGCAAATCTGGGTGGTACTGAAATAGTAGGTGGACATGATCCTCTTCTCCGTTGAATTCTACTAGCTTGCAATCCCATTTTTCGAGCAAGTCAACCAAGATATCCTCCAGTCGTTTTAACATTTCTAGAGTAAAGGCTTTGCGTCTATACTTTGTCGTCAAAACTAAGTGAGCTTTTAAATCACTCACTGACCGACCTTTGGATACAAAATCATTTTTCATTATTCTTGAAAGAATATTATGGTATGATTAGTGTATGCTTAAATCATAACACCCATTTAGCTAATAGGATGAAAGTAACCTACCAGTACCGACTAGAGCCGAAATCAAGTCAGAAACTAATTCTTAACGAATGGTTGAGAATTTGTCGGTACTGGTATAACAGCCAATTGGGTGAACGCTTCTCCTGGTGGGAAAATAACCGTCATGCTGTAAATAGTTGTCCAATTTTTGTAACCAGACTCCCTGAGTTACTAGACCGACCTAACTATTACAGTCAGAAGCTCCAGCTACCAGCCATCAAAAAAGACTTGAGCATAGTGCAATGGTCTGGTGAATTACTTGATTTTAAAAGTGTAGATTCAACTGTTCTACAGGATGTTTGTTCTCGTGTTGATAAAGCTTTCGAGCGTTTTGTGATTGGGGATTCTAGCGGTAAACGTTCTGGGAAACCACGCTTCAAAACTGAGGTGAGTTTCAAAACCATGACGTTTGCAACGGCTAATAATGAATGGATAAAGCTAATTCGTAAAAACTGGTTGTATATTCGTTTGCCCAAATTGGGGATGTTTAAGGTTCGGATGCACCGACCGATACCTGACGGATTTACACTAAAGCAAGTTAGCGTTACAAAAAAGGCTGATGGCTGGTACATGCAGATGGTATTGTCAGATGTAACCATCCCAAATCAAACGATCAAGCTTATCCCCAATTGGGACAACTCAATGGGGATTGATGCTGTGTTGCAAGGCGATGATTATCTTGCAACATCAGTTGGTGAAAAGCTCCCATCTTTAAAGCCATTACGCAAGAATCAAGACAAGCTAGATCGTATTTCTGTTAAACGAAATAGACGTAAGCGGGGATCTAAATCTCGGCGTAAGTTGGCAAAACGGGAAGCTAAACAGCATCAAAAAATTGCCAGAAGTCGCAAAGATTTCCAGTACAAAACTGCTCACAAGCTTGTCAGAACTGGAAAGAAGTTTTTCTTCTACGAGGATTTGAACCTTAAAGGGCTAACCCGACGCAATAAAACCAAACAGGATGAGAATGGAAGCTATCTTCCCAATAGACAGTCCGCTAAGTCAGGACTGAATAAGTCGTGGGCTGATGGTGCTTTTGGACAATTCTTTGAAATTCTGGAGTGCATAGCCGAAAAAGCTGGTGCTGTAGCAATTTCACAGAAGCCACAATATACTTCAATGATTCTCAGTTACCGCAATGAAATTATTTTTACGGATTGCAGTATCAGAGAATATTGGGATGAGCAAAATACTTTGATGGTTGACCGCGATATTAACGCCGCTGTCAACTTGAAAAGACTGGGGTTGGGCATTTTCCCCAGTATAAAACGCCGTAGTGGGAAACTAGACATAGTTGGAACTATGGACGATAGTACCACGAAGGAAATCCTTCATACCCTTCATCGGGCTGTTGGAAGCCTACACTGTAACCGTCTCGGTTCAGTGTAGGAGATGTCACAAGAACTGAATCTGTTCATTCATCCAGTCTCTGAAAAATCAGTACAAATATGAATCGAATACCTCAGATTTTGTTGATTTTTCAGGATAATTACGAATTGACAAAAGTAATTTAGCCTTAACCTGTCACGAATGATATGGAATGGATACCTGGGGCTTCTGAGATGGCTAAGTTAGCAGTGATAGCGCGTGTACGTACATTTGTGCTGTGTGTAGGATAGTGGCAGTGTAGACCCATTCGGGACATATTAAGATAACATTGATTTTGTCAATTAGAAATTTTGCTGAAAAGTGACGACAAAATAATGTATCAAAATAATATTGGCATGGGGTTTAAGCACAAAATTGAATGATGAGTGCAAAAATTAAGCGTAGGCGTAGCCCGCCGTAGGCATCGCTAATCTAAAAACGATGTTTTCTATCACTGTTTTTGGCATTATTTTCATTCGTTAGGTATATTGACAAATGTGTCATAGCCTTAACCTGTCACCAATGGGGGGCTTATGGCGTGAAAGTTAAATTTTTTGGTGTAGAAACAATGTCTTGTTCCTCAAGGTTGTGTGGTAGCACAACAATCTGGGCATAACTGAGTGTTTCTCCCTCAAACTGTGATACCGCATCCAATGTCGATAAACCACTTAAACCCGCAATAGTAACTACTGAATATCGCTGATTGAATGGATTTTCTATAGCCATAACCACGGCGCTTTCTGGATGAGCATATACCTGTCCCTGTACTTCAAAGGACTGTGAACCAAAGGTAACAGGCAGTATTTTTTGAAACCGCTTTACAAGACTGTTAGTATTTGGTCGTCCAATTAACAGTAGGTGGTTATTTTTCAGGTCATTGTCAGTTACTTCAGTATCCATTTTGATTGCAGGTTTAATGTTGTATTCTCGACGCCGCAGCGAATATTGTAAAACTTTTGCTGCTTCGCGGTTAGCAGTTTCTTCATCCAATGTGCCGTAGACAATTAAAGCTTTATCTACCTCTGTATCAAACGTGAGGATAGTAAATGGACTACCATTACTACGGGCTGTTAGACCGTATTTATCTACAATCACTCGTAGAGGTTTATCCTTCGATACTAACTTGATTGAGTGCTGCTGCTGTTCTAAAGAAACAAACTTGGTAATTTCCGATTTAGAAGTCTCCACTGTCACAGGAACAACTAAACTGCCACCATTATTATCTCGTTTGACAGTTACAGTTGTTACCCATTCTTTCCCAGTATTTTTGACTTCGGTTTTACCGAGTTCAAGATAGGGTAAGCCTTTCCGGTTCAGCCATTGGTCGAAGAAACTTCTTAAATTTTTACCAGTCCCTTTTTCCATATGCAATTGAAATTGGGCAGTAGTGATTTCTTTCCCAGCATTAGCACGTCCAAACTCATCCATGAGTCGGTCAAAATCCATTGCCCCAACAAGACCCCTTAAACTATGTAACAGCAGAACTCCTTTGCCAGATGCAACACGATACCAGTTCTCATCTCGGAGGTTCGCGTGAGTTCGAGCCAATGGAACTTCTTTTCCTGCACGTCTGCCTAATTCATAAACAGAGCGATAGTAGAAGACTTCTACAGCAATGTCATCTAGTTCATCTGGTTTGAGCGTCTCATTTTGGGAATGCTGACGCCAAAAATTTTCCAAAGCAACGATACGCTCATAGTTAGCAAATGCTGTAGCCAACCAAATGTCAGCATCAGTCTTGGGTAATAAAGTACCATACCAAGCGGGAAGAGTCTTTGGTTCTCCTGCCGATTTGATTTTTTTAGGAATGAGTTCATCTTCCTCAGGGTCAAACAAATCTACGACAGAACCTGAAGAATCTTCGCTCATGAGTGGGGTATTAGCAGATAAAACTACCCAAGGATTATTAACTAGGGGCTTAATATCAGGAAAGTTCTGCTTTTCTGTAAAGCTAGGCATCCAAATCCCACCCACAGGAGGTCCAAAGGTAGCCCAACTCTTGAACTGCCTAGCTAGATCAGTTTTCGTGTACTTGGCATCTACAGCAAAAGCAGAGACTAACTCCGGTTTTGTTAGCACTAGCCGAGCAAAATCCAGATCAATCTTGCCTTTGTAGCGGTCATATAATTGCAACCAGACTGTATCACGCTTAGATGGTATAAATACGGATGCAGAAGCAGGACGACTCTGGAAACTGGAAATGGTTTCTAAGCGTACTGACCTATCTTTGGTGTTGTTGTCGCTCCAGTAAAAGCCTTTGGCATTTGCAATCCATTCATTCTTACTACTGCGATAAAGCTTCTGTTCATGGGTTCCTAATGTGAGTAGAGCAATCTCATTTCGGTTTATATCGGCTAGAATCCACTCGGTAGTAGAAAGTCCATTACCATTTTTACTCAGGATTTTTGCAGCCTGCTCAATGCTCTCAGCATATTGGGTGGCTTCGCGGATTCTTGCAGCTAAAGGAACGCCATTGGCAAGCAAATCTGACTGGTCGAGGGTGGTTTCGCTCATGAGGATACCAGCATCACTGATGGAATAATCCATTCCACTATGAATACCACCAGGAAAAGTTTGCATGACAAAGTGGTGTCCTATCTTGGGCTTAATATCCAGCCAGATATTGTAGAAATTTGCCGGATACAAGTCAAACATTGTAATATGACCGAAGACAATCTTTCCATCTTTAGTAGCAGGACTAATGGCGGCAAAGGCGCTACAGCGTTGCCGTTTTGGTCGCTGCTGCTGAGAGCCTGAATTAGCAGATTTTGATGATTCTAAACTAGTTGTTAAGTGTAGAGATTCTAGTCCAGTGGGGGTAGCCTCCAAGGCACTATCAAGGGAATCTAATTCATTACTGACATTGAGGGCAATAATATCTATTAGATCAATTGGACGACTATCAAAAGTAGCACCTACTGCCGAAGCACCATCAGCGATTCCCTTCATTTCCTGTAACTGCTCTTGGCTAAAACCATTTAGGAATAGTACCTTGGTTAATTTACGTATGAGTTTCCAAGCTACGTTAGGTGATTTTGGTTCATAGAAAATAGCAAGAGCATGAACATAATCAGCAATCTCAGGTGCTAGCAGTTTGCCATGCTGGACACCACGCTCATAGGGTTCACCCTCAATATGCATAATTACCCAGCCTGCTTGTGGGTAACGATAAGCAGGGAGCAACTGTTGTACAGATCGGGGATCTGGTCTCAAATCAATTGCCCAAGCTGTCGATGAGAACAATAACTCATTCATCAATGCCAGCAGAATGGCTACTCCAAAGATGAGAACTTTTTTCCATATAAGCTTTAATCTCAACATGATCTAACATACATAAAAATGCCTACAGGTTATAATTATTACCTAATTGCGTTTGATTGGATGTTACATCATATGCATCTTCCAATATTTTAGTCTTGATCAGAAACAGGGGGCAGGGGGCAGGGGGCACGGGAAAAGCTACAAACCGGATTTCTCTACAAGACGCTACCGCGAATGTCCCGCTACGCGCTTTCAACCCTGACGATGCCTTTGTATACCCAACATTACATGATGCTAACTCGGAATTTACTGTATACGGGCTTAACCCGTGCCAGGAAATTGGCAATTATTATTGGTAGTCAGAAGGCGATCTCAATGTGTGTTCGTTCTACCAAGTCCCAGGAACGATATACTCGACTGCAGCAGCGCTTAGTTCAAGTATCTTCACAATGATTGCCAGCGATCGCTGGCACACAACTCCCAACGAAAAATACTATCGCCTCGTCAAGGTTTTGGATCTCGTACTCTACACCAAATTGCCATCGGACTACAACAACGCTCGCTTGAGAGCCAGTCATAAAAAGCACCCTCAAGGGTACTATCGCATTTGAGTTGTCACGTTGACAATTAGAGAGTCAAACAATTTGGGAAAGAAGACAATGACTACAAAGCTAGCCTTTCGGACACCTGTTGGTGCAGTTTCAATTCCTGCGGGACAATCAAAAGAATTGGGTAGTGTAGATGTTAGCCCATTTTCAAAGATTAGAGTTGTGGCTGACGAACGTACTGGTTCTGGAACAAATATCGTCATCAGACTAACTATTACCGAAGGTTCTGAACTAGTCGCCCAATTGGATACTTTAACTTTTTTAATCGATATGGTTTATGGGGATTTCCTACACCAAAAACCCCATAACACACTTTTCAACCTTTTTTTCTAGATTTAAGTTTAACTAGTGCGAAGTTTTTGTGGTAGAAAAGAACGGACATTTATATGATAAATATTACAACGGAAGTAACTGGGTATGGGAGGATCAAGGAACACCATCTGCTGCCATAGCTAATACTCCGCCTAGAGCAATTTATCAGTCAAAATTGGATCGAATTGTCGTTTTTGTCCAAGGACTGAACGGACATATATATGACAAATATTATAACGGGAGTCAATGGGTTTGGGAGGATCAAGGAACGCCTTAGAAACATCGCGCAGTCCGCAATATCTACGTCTTTCTACTGAGTGTGTCTAACTCAAGATACCAATTTCACCGGGGAATCTATATATCCCAGATTCCCCACATCCAACCAATTGCCCGATCTTGTAGAGCATCGAATCGCGTTAAAATTTGTGAACATACTGCCAGCTGCTGAATGGCGATCGCGCTTTGAGGATGTGGCGTGATGTGAAAAACCCTGCTATCGTTTTCCCTTGAAGTTGTCGGTGATGAATTGTCAAAATAGTCCCAACCCAAGATATCCCGCCGCAATCATTGGCGACTAGGTGATCCCCTTGGCAGCCCCCTTAGGGCATCGCGACTTCGATAAATAGCAGTATATTGCAGAAATCCTGATATTATTTGAAAATTCAATTGAATTCTCGATATTGAATTTAGCTACCTTTTTCCTGACCAATATTTAGCAGCAACTATTTTCGCATCTTGATCATCCAAGTAAAATTCATAGATAGGCTCTCCCGATACCTCGCAACGCAAAGGCTCAATAATTTTCGTAAAGGGATTCCATATCAATGTAATATCTCTTTTGGCTTTCTTTCTTTGCAATGTACAATTGATATGTACTGTCGGTAAGTGCAAGACGATAGCACTGTATAACTGGGCTGACACATTGAGTGTATAACGCTCGCAAATATCCCTGCCAATTTTCTTTCTAATTCGCGGTTTGTGGCTTCTATTCGTGCTAACTCTTTATCTTTATTTTCATCTGACAAAGCTTTGTTTATAATTTTGGCAGAAATTTCTGAACTAATAGTACCGTAATAATTTTTGAGTCTTTCTTCATCTCGCTCTCTAGCTCGATTGAGTTTTGCAGACCATTTTGCTAAATCAGTTTTGATTAATTTAGCAGATGTAACTTCAATTAAATTAGACAACTCCGGAAACGATATACTCTGAGGGACTAAACTATCATCTACAGAAATTAAATCAGATTCCCACAGCAAAGCATCGCCAATTTCGACTGGTGTCACCCCAGTGAACTCATTAATAATAAACGACACCATCCCAATTCTTTTTTCATCAGCTTCGGCTGTATAAGCTACATTGCAAAAAATATAACGGGTATTTTTTAGTTGGGCATCTACATAGTGAATTAAACCATTAAAAGGTACAATTTTTTGGTTGACAATTTTTTCAAATCCTGATGTTTTTAGATAGCCATCATATTTTACTTCTAATGCTGTGACACTACCCACACCAGAGAGAATATCTAAAAATTTATTGAGTAGCTCAGAATGGTAACTAATAAATTGACTGTCGGGCGTATCAATGACAGTGCTAAATACCGTTTCTTCTCCTACTCCTAAAACCCTGGCTACTTTCTCTGGTAATACTACCTGAAGCGTTTTTTCATTAACTACTTCAGATACTCCATCGCAAACTGAGACAACTTTTTCTAGGGTATTAATAATTGGATCTGATGTGATGCTCATAGTCAAGTGAGGAGTATGTCAGGGCAAACGCATCTAAATATTGATGACCATAGATAAAAGTAGAATTCACCAGAAGCTAGACCCCATAGTGCTTTCAGAAAATTAAATATTGATCAATAAAGGAATGATAATCATTATGATGGGATCGTTAGAGGCAACCGTCGGTTGCTTTTTATCGAACGTGATATTCTCATAAAAGCTCCAAAGAAGAATTACGCTCTCCCGTCTCCTCTGTATGAAGCTCAAGCCAAAAATCACAATTGCTGACCATTTTTTGGGAATAGAAGACCCACGAATAGATAGAACGAAGCGGCATAACTTAATCGATATCATAACGATTGCCGTGTGTGCTGTGATTTGTGGGGCAGATGGTTGGGTGGCAATAGAGACTTATGGATGTGCCAAGTATGAGTGGTTAAAAACATTTCTAGAACTACCGAATGGTATCCCGTCACATGATACATTTGCGCGAGTATTTACACACATAAATCCTCAACAGTTTCAGTCATGTTTTCTGGATTGGATGAAATCAATACAGAAGATAACTTCCGGGGAAGTAGTTGCAATTGATGGGAAAACCTTACGTAGTTCTTACGATGAAAGTAGCGACCAAAGTGCAATAGTGATGGTGAGTGCATGGGCAACTACAAATAGATTGGTGTTAGGGCAAGTAAAGGTGGATGAAAAATCCAACGAAATTACAGCAATTCCAGAGTTATTAAAAGTTTTAGAACTGTCTGGATGTATTGTGACAATTGATGCAATCGGCTGCCAGAAAGAAATTGTGAAATTAATCACACAGAAAGATGCAGATTATGTAATTACATTAAAAAAGAACCAAGGAAATCTTTATGATGAGGTAGAAAAACTATTTAAGTCAGGGATAAGTACAGGTTTTGAAGGGATTGAACATAGCACATATAAAACAGAAGAAGCAGGGCATGGTCGTCATGAAATCCGCCACTATGTGATGTTATCTCAAATTCAGTCTCGGCTTAACCCAGATTCAGCTTGGTCAAACTTTAATAGTGCTGGAATGGTAGAATCCGTTCGTTCATTAAATGGTGAAACAACGGTTGAAACTCGTTATTTTATTAGTAGTCTTGAAGATAATGCTGAACAGTTTGGTAATTCTATTCGCAGTCATTGGGGAGTTGAAAATTCATTACATTGGATATTGGATGTCGCATTGAGGGAAGATGACTGTCGGATTAGAAAAGATAATGCTCCACAGAATTTTGCAATTCTCAGACATATTGCAGTCAATCTTTTAACTCAAGAGAAGCGTGTTAAACGGGGAATCAAAAATAAACAGTTCCTCGCTGGGTTGGATAACAATTATTTAGAAACAGTTTTAGCGTTAGCATAAACTAATATATCAGAAATTGAATTTAAATCTTTAGGAAAAATCTCACTTTTTCTCTAGATAAACATACTTTTATAAACTCGAATATTAAGTTGTTTCAGTATCAATAAATAATCATTCAGCCTCAGATAAGCTAATTCATGCTTTTCGGAGATACTCTATTTATATTATTTATAATTTCATCAACTTTTACAATTATCTATGTCATTTTGAAATCTCTCCTAGTTTTTATTAGTAAATAAGATGCGTTTTCCCTGGGCTACTTGGTTATTTTATTCTGTTTTGGTTGACTTGGGAGATGCGGTTGCAGACGAATTATCTCTGCCATTTGACCGCATTTCTTTGGAGATGATATTTCGCGGTTTGTACCATTTTAGTGTCGCAAATAACAAAGGCAAAGCCGATGACCCAATTAAATATTTCGCAGAAAGAGAGAATCAAGACTTAGGCGTGGTTAAATATCTCCGAAAGCCAGTCTCAAAGCTGGATTTGTCCCCTTGGACTGCACCCTCTTGACAAAAGTGCAATTACCTTAACCTCTCACCGATGATGCGTAAGTCCTAATTTAGTATGATTCGAGTTTTCAGATATTTTTGTTCATTCATTTTCGGAGATGTCTAAAGTCGAGCATCGGAGTCCATTGACGAAAAATCAGGACTTTCAGACAAAGTAGAGCATCGGAGTCCATTGACGAAAAATCAGGACTTTCAGTAAAAGTAGAGCATCGGAGTAAAGGAAAGATGGTGATTGTTGTGGGGGTGAGAAATTGGGGTAAGATTGGGGTAGGCTATTTTTGCATAGCGTGAAAATACTGAAAAAAGGGGATTGTGGGAGGACTGAAAATCCTCGTGTCACCGGTTCAAGTCCGGTTCCTGGCATCCCTGTAAAATCGATATTTCTCAATCATAGCAAGCTTTTCAAGCTGAGAGAGAAAAAAAACCAATTTTAATTATTGGGTATGTTTAGGTCGATTTAGCGAAAAAAATGGTGTAAAGATGGTGTAATCCTTGTGTAGACTAGAAAACAGGTTACACCCGATTTACACCCGATTGGCTCATGAAAACAAAAACGCCAACTGGCAGGGCATCCAAGGGTTCTGTCACCGCCATCCTTTCCAATGGACGCATTCAGTTGCGATTTCATTTTGCTGGCAAGCGTCATTATATTTCCACGGGCTATCCAGACACACCACAACATTGGAAGTTAGCCCAACTCAAAGCCTCAGAAATTGAAAAAGATATTTTGTGTGAGCGGTTTACCCGAAGGATTTAAGCAAGTACAGTCCGGAAGGTTCTGTTCGTAAGGCGCAAGCAAGTACACCATCCCAGAAAGCTCAACCCAACCTTCCACAGTTATGGGAAAAATATGTTGAGTTTAAGCGACCAAATGCATCTCCAAGTACCCTGGCGAAGGATTATCAGAAAGTTGACCGTTGTTTGAATTTGAACCTGCCGCAGAAATCGATTAATGATGCAGTTGCAATTAGAGACTGGTTGGTGGCGAATAAAACAGCCAATTCTGCAAAACGTATTTTGACGCAAATAAATGCCTGTTGCAATTGGGCTGTGAAATCTCAACTAATTACCAAGAATCCGTTTGTGGGGATGGCTGCCGATATTCGGGTTCCCAAGGGAGAGTCGGAGGAGACGGATATTAACCCTTTTTCTTTGGAAGAGCGAGATCAAATAATTCAAGGTTTTAAGAGTGATCGCTATTACAAATACTATGCCCCTTTCATAGAATTCCTGTTTATGACAGGCTGTAGACCGTCGGAAGCAGTGGCTTTGCAGTGGAAACATATCACAGATGATTTTCGGACAATTCGCTTTGAACAGGCTGTGGTGGAGTCGGAAAATGGCTTAGTTTGCAAGAAGGGATTAAAAACCCAGAAAAAACGGTCTTTTCCTGTGAATCCGAAGTTAGCCCTGCTGTTAAAATCCATTAAACCCGAAGGTGCAACTCTTTCAGACAAAGTATTTCCCGCACCAAAAGGCGGGTGGATTGATACCCATAATCTCAACAACAGGGCATGGAATTCAGTATTGAAAAGATTGGATAGTAATATTGAATACCGCAATTTGTATCAAACCCGGCATACCTTTATTACCGCAGCATTGGAAACGCCGATTATGATGCCGGATGGGGGAATGAGGATGTTGGATGCGAAGGACATCGCCAAGTTAGTCTGTACCAGTGCCAAGATGATTTACGAACATTATGCCGGGGCTAAGAAAGGAATTGTTTGTGCCGGAATTTTAAATGGTTTCACGAGTTGCACAACCACATGATCATTGTCGTACTTGATCACGTTTTTATGAGAGCGATCGCAAATAATCAACCGATTTCAAATAGCGACTTAGCCCAAAAAAGCCAGAAGTCTGTTAACTTTCAAGTATTGATAAAAGGCAGTAGGCAGTGGGCAGTTGGCAGTAGGGAAACCTCTCCCATATTCACCAAGTGTTCCCGTAGGGTAGGGAAGAGGTATGAAACGGACGAATATGTTTCTCCTGCTACGCCTGGAGCAAAGAATGTTTTCACTTTTTCGCTCCACTTGCGGGTGTTAGCGAGCGGTACGTAGTCCGGTTTTTACCTTTTTCTGACTACTGCCCACTGCCTACTGCCCACTGCCTTCCTCAATAAATCTGTAGAGAACCAGGAGCGAATATTACTGTTAATGTTCAATCTGCGCGATTACCAACAAGATTTGGTTTCAAAAACATTTGCCGCTTGG
>CAVYXS010000066.1:0-10625 GCA_963772205.1 uncultured cyanobacterium | reverse complement strand
GGGGAGCCTTTTCTCGTCCGGCTAAACTGATGCAGATTGCCGAGTGGCCAGAAGCTTTACAAACACTCAGAGTTTGTTGGGAAGGTAAACAAAAAGATCGTAACTGTGGATATTGCGAAAAATGCGTTCAAGCAATTCTAACTTTTCGAGCATTGGAACTTGATTTGCCTCCATGTTTTGAGAATGATGTGACTGATCAAGAAATTGCTAGAGTTTTGAAAAGGGAACTCTTGATTGAATACGCTCCCATCCTGGCTTTTGCTAGAGAACGTGCTATCTCTGATTCATGGATGACGGTTTTAGAAGAGTTTGCGAGTACAAACGCAGTCACACAAGAAAACCCATTATGCGCTACTCATCCGCACACCTGTTTAAGATGTACCAGAATAAACTCTCTTACCAATTCAGCGATCGCCTTTTCTTAAAAAAAATCAATAGTTCCGGAAATGATGAAGATGTATACGTTTGCATTGATGATAGAGTGTATTGAGTGTTATTAGCTAAGTCCGAGTCTGATTGTAGTTTATCTAAAACATTGTAATCGCCAAATTAACGAAAGGTAACGAAGTCATGCAAGAAACAATTAAGAAAATTCTCAGTGAAGTTAAGGATACTCCCGTAGCAGTAATGACCTTATCGGATGATACGGATATCATCAATGATATTGGTCTGGATTCTCTGCAAATGGTCACGTTTATGTTGAAGCTGGAAGAGGAATTGAATATTGAGATTGATTTTGACAACCTTGACTTTTCTACTCTCATGTCCGTGGGTAGCTTGTGTAATTTTTTGTCAAAGCAAAAAATAGCGTCGTAGTCGTTTTTTAAGTCGTGAGTGGAGAGGCCTAAATGCAAATTGGTGAACCTTCTCTATATTTAGGAAGCTTTAATTCAGAGCAATTTTGGAGAGGGGAAGACGTTTCACAGTTACCAGCGATCGCAGATCAACAAGCTGATGCGATCGTCAGCGTCATGGACGAGCTACAATTTGTGTTCTGTAATTCGCCCCATGATCTGCTGGTTACACGCTTGCCTATTGATGGTTACTATAAAGATTATTTATGGGAACTAGGCTTTTCATTTGCTCACAATGAGTTTCCGCTCATCGAAAAAACGTTAGAGTCAGGGAAGCGAAAAGGTATTTGTGAACTGCTTCTTGACGCTAGAAACGATGGTTACTACCAAGACTTGCTGGCTCCCCTATCAAGGCTTTCGTCTTACTCAATAGAACCTTTCACTGAAAAACTCTGCCAGCACTATGGCCTTCAAGGTATAGGCTCAGATGTTGAAATTGTCAAGAAAGTCAATTCCAAATTATTCTCCCATCAGCTAGCGAAACACCTCTTTCCAGATACGGTAGGAGAGATTATCTATTCTGCCAGTGATTTAGATGCAGTAGGTAATCGTCTGCTTCAGTCCTCTCCATTCCTAATCAAGGATGAATTTGGCGTCTCTGGTAAGGGGAATCTGCTAATTTCTTCTTTGCAAATCTTGCAGCGAATTGTCGCGTATATTTCAAAACAGGAGCGTGACGGGAAACACACAAGATTTTTACTAGAACCGTTGCTGAATAAAAAGACCGATTTTTCTTGTCAATTTGAGATAGAAGCCACAGGCAAAACTAAAATTTTATCTATTCAAAAGATGCAAAATTCTGGCTTTGCCTTTTCTAGTATCCAAACGGCTGAGTCGTCGTTTTCAGAGTTCCTGGGGACATCAGGATATTTTGCACAAGTTGAGGCGATCGCATCCCAGTTGCATCGAGTGGGGTATTTTGGCCCTGTCTGCCTTGATTCCATGCTTCTGGAAACAGGAAAAATCGTACCCGTGGTGGAAATTAATGCTAGGAAATCGATGGGGTTGATCAACCACTATATTGATCGTTTCCTTGCCCAATTTTCTACCCAGGGTAGGCTGATGTTCTTTTCGCTTGGTCTTTCACATTATGTAGCGTTTTGTGAGCTTCTGCAACGCATGGAGCAAGCCGAAATTCTATTTTTCAAAGATAGACCAAGGGGTATTGTACCACTGGCATCGAACACCTTCAATGTGAATTGGGAACTACACAAAGCTAGTGCTAAGCAGGCACGAGCTTATAAGGGTAGATTTTATGCGTCTGTTGTGTCTGATAATGACGAAGAGCAGGAACGAATTCTCAACAAAATGGATAATATTTTTGCTGATCTTGATATTCAAAGATTTAATTAATTTGAGACAAGAAACTGTCACAATTCTATGCTCAGGGGCTTCACTAGGTGCTTACATTCCGGCATTAATTGCCAGTCGTCAACTAAGCGATCGCCAGATTGCTTCTGATGTCGTTGTTCTCGAAAATATTCTGCTTGAAAACAAGAGAAATAACGTTTCTGAAACGAAGTTCGCCTTTCATCGAAATTTTTCACTTGCCTTGATGGCTCAGAAACTAGCCAAGGACATTACACCCAGTATTGATCCAGATTTAGCGTCTCATCTATTGGCGACTTGGAAGCATCAAGAACGCAAACGATTTATGATTTTCTCAGGATTTTGGCTGCCCATTGCCAACCGATATCTGCAGGAAAGTGATTGTCAAGACATCGCTATAGATCTTTGTCACATGGATGCATCCGTTTCCACCTCATGGAAAATGTACGATACGACACATCCAGCTTTTCGCCATGTTTGGTTTTTTAACTGGGAAGACAAGCGCTTATCCTACAATTTCTGTGTTTCAGATGATGAACCCGTACCCTACAATCAGCGATCTGACAGATTTCTGATTCATGGTGGTGGGTGGGGAGTGGGGACATATAAAAGTAAGATTCCGGAGCTAGTACATCAGGGAATCAAGCTCGATGTGATTGCCTATGAGCAGCAAGATATTGAAAACAAAACAGAACATAGTCGATACTTTATGATCGATCCAACATGGAAACCGTGGGAGAAAGATGCCCTTGGGCATCACCAGTTTCCACCCTTTGGTGAAGTTAAGGATCATGGTAAGATTACGTTTCAAAACAGTCAGCGATATCCTGAAGTTTACAACTTGATTCGCCAAAGTCGAGCAATTATCAGCAAACCCGGTGGTGGGACTCTGATTGATTCCCTCTCAGCAGCAACTCCCCTAGTGTGGCTTGCTCCTTACGGTGAATATGAAAACAACAATGGGCTGTTGTGGGAATATCTGGGATTTGGCATTTCCTATGAAAAATGGGCTGATTCTGGTTATTCGTTGGACATAGTTGAAAGATTGCACCTAAATCTTAGGCAGGCTAGAATCTGGTCTACCAACGTATATTACTAAGTATGTAGAAACATACTGCCCTAAGATGATTACGGAACCCCTAATTGTGGGGAGCATCCCAAATGTGTAAATTTATTTTTTTGTAGTGATGGCTCTCTAGCGCGCTTCCTAGATATTAGGGAGCAAGATGCTCCCACTACAAATTTATTAAGGGCAAAATTGGGATGCTCCCCTAATTGCGCTAGGCGAGGTGACATGAACCCTGACAGTGTTAACTAGAGTTGAGAAAGTGGAAGACAATACAACAAGCTACTATCCAATTTCTTTAGGTCACAATTGTATACCTGCTCATTACTTAGGGTTTTTCGGGTTGAGAGCGCAATCTCTACCGTTTGACTGGCTCCTATCTCCATCACACCTGTCCATCGATTATGCTATCGAATTAATCGATACTAATTTTAAGTATTTCCTCTCTAATCTACAGTATGACCACCAAGGTATAGTGTTTTCTGGAAAGTATCCAGATGTGAAATTCTGGCATCATGATCTTCTCAAGAATGAAAGTAATATCGGCAATCACTTGGAGAATAGCGAAGCCAATCAGATTCTAGCCTTTGAAAGGCGGACTAAACGATTTATTGATATTATCTCAAGTAAAAATGTATTTTTCATCAACGTATTTCAAAATCGACAAGGGAGACTAAAGGATGAAGTAACTTTTTTTTGGAACTCTGTTGATCGATTCACCCAATTACTAAAAAGGAGAAAGATAACGTTTCAGCTTCTAATTGTCATTTATGATGATGTAGATTTTGATTTAGATGAAACGGTTAAGCCCAAATGTCTTGATAACAACATTCACATCCGCAAATTTGTCAGAAATACGAGCATTAATCCCTATTTTGGATGTGAAAAGACATTCGGGAAAATTCTTGAAGAATTTTTTTTACTTAAGCCGTACATACAATGTTAATAGAACTGTGTTGAAAGAAACAGCATCTTTGCCAGAGATAACTTGTTCATGACGTTAGCTTCCAGTAGATTTTTCTCTTGCTCCGTCAATGAAGTCTTCTTGAGGTAAGCGGTGTGAAGCTGTCCTAAAAGGATCTCAGTGCGATGCATTTCATCCGCTGTTGACAGAACTTGCGCTCTACCGAGCTTAAACATAAGTGTTGCATCAGTTAAGGAAATAGGTTGTTCTAGAAGCTCAGACATGGCGTATTGAGAAATGTGTAGAGCTGTTTTTTGTTGCACCTCTGCATACTGTTGTGAAACGCCCTCTGGGTTTATAAATAGACAGGCTTGGACACTTGGTAGGATAGCCAACTGCGTGATTCGACTTAATCGAAACCATAAATCATAATCTTCGGCGTGAACTCTATCGAGCCTATAGCCACCAGCCTGCAACAATAAATCTCGACGAGCCATAATTGTGTCATGGGCGAAATACGTATAAAAAAGTAGCTCCCAAGGGATTAAAGCTGGCGGCAAAAATATCGAGGGATAGATATTGTCACTTATGGTTTGCTCGTGATCATTGACAATGAAAACACGAGCGCCGACCAAACCAATATGTGGATGCTGTTTCAAGTAGCAAACTTGTTGAGCTAGTCGAGTAGGTAAACTATAATTGTCAGCGTCCTGACGTGCGATAAAGGTTCCTCGTGCGATGTCTAATCCTTTATTCAAAGTTGCAATCAGTCCAAGATTTTCTAAGTTATGCACGACAATAATTCGCAGGTCTTTCTGAGCATAGCTAGCTAGTAAATCAGCCGTTTCATCGGTAGAACCGTCATTGAGAATAATTAACTCAAAGTCGTCAACCGTTTGCGATAGAATGCTTTCTATTGAGCGACTTATATATTTGCCCATGTTGAATGTGGGCAGAATAATAGAAATTAAGGGTATCGACATGGAGGATTAAGTTTATTTTTTACTCTACCATCTTGAAACAATAAAATAGTTACTCCTAAACAGCGTTACTTCATGTCTGTATTCATGAAGTAACGCTACAGGAGTGGGAGCCTATGTGCTTTTCTCACTTGCCAATGTTCATCTTTCAATGCAATTAGTACAGTAGGAATAATTTTGGCATCAGCATGAAGTGCGAGAGACTTAGCAGCATTGCGGCGTACTTGCCAATCAGTATCATTATTTAGTGCATTACCAAGTAAATCTACTATATCTGTATCTGCCAAATGCCCTAAGGTAAGCGCCGCCGCACAGCGCACACTTTCATCGCGATCGCTAATTAAAGATAAAGCGGGTGGGCATATCTGCACTTGATTGAGATAGCTAAGAGTAGTGACAGCCGCTTCCCGCAGTTGGGGATGTTCTGACTCAAAGAACGATAGCACCGCCGCCAGAGATTGGGCATTGTGTATCTTTCGCAACAAAATTAACACGTTCAGTTGGAGGTTGATATCCTGTTGCTGTTAGGAGAAGAAATGCCACCATTGTCTGAGGTTTAGCGCCTTTATTTACGCCGATTTACTGTTGACCATTGGTATCGTTTTGCAAAGTAACGTCTTCATTGGACTCTTCCAAAACTCAGCACCACTAAGCTGTCTGAGCGTTGGAGCGACTTGATGCCAATGATGACTTGGGAATTATGGCTAGCCCGTGATATTGTCGCTGACAACCCTCTACCTTCTCCCAAAGGGAGAGGCTAGCGCCAAGGCAAAAGTCGGTAGACAAACTAACCCCTGGAAGGGTTGCTCAAGCTATGAATTTAATTTTTGAGGCTATTGGCACACCTGCCAATTCACCCAAACCTCGCGGAAAGTCATCAGGCTGGAAGGCGGGACAACCACGACAACGTAGAATTCGCTACCCAATCGTCAAAAAAACTACGCCGAAACCACGTGAAGCGCAAGAAAAATCGGCTTAGTATTAAAGAATTCTGTACTTCAAGTTTGTTGTTTGTGAACTCAGTGCTACCGCAGCACGATCTTTGCTCAGGCGCACTACATCCCCAAACTTTACCAATTTCCACCCTGATTTTAACGTGTCGGCTTGTATCATATTGTATTTATTCTAACCCTTGAAAACAAAAACTTTCCTTTAAACCATTCATCCAAGAGACAGGAATTATACAATCATGTTACGGAACAGGGTTGAAGCATCAATAATTAACACCTTACCTGCTTGTGCTTGAGTTTTACCCTGACGCAGTATCAGTATACAAGCAGCCAAACCAGTGCCATTAAAGTCGAGAATGAAGAACTAAAGGATATTCTCCCCAAAAATTACAATTGCCTCGAAAAGGATCTGTTATTTTAGGAAAGCTCAGGTGGTCGGAGATTTGTAAAGTTCGTTGCACCATAGTGGTTGTCGATCGTTTTGGCTGAGGTTCCAGTCCATCTACCAATCGCTGTGCTATTAACATGAGCTTCTACACATAAACTAATATAGGTATGCCGTGTCTGGTAGCTCTTACGGTAAGGAACATTACACTTAGTTAAGATAGACTTCCATGCACGGTTAGCGAAGTTGTGATGGTCGATAAATTTTCCTTTCGGACTTTTAAACACTAAAAATTCAGGATTATCTTCCTCAGATCTAAGTAAGTCGGCGTTAAAAAATCAATCTATGTAACGAAGTGTAAACTTAGCAAACAAGCTCAAAAATAAATCGTTCCAGGGTTTTTACAAAACGCAACATACCTTGGTTTTATCATGCCGACTTACTTAATCTCATCTAAAATTGCTTTCACCTCTGCATTAATCGGAAAATCCCGTTTTCTTTGGGTTTTCAGCCCCTCTTTGAGGACTAAGCCATCTTCGGAGACAACAACAGATTCCCGAAACTGAATCACACTATTAGTAATGTGCTTCCATTTCAAGGCAACTGCTTCCGATGGTTTGCACCCCGTGAAGAACAGGAAGCGCACATAGTTCGTGTAATGGCTATAGTAGCGATCGCTAGCGAAAGTACGAATAATTAAATCTCTCTCTTCCTTCGTGAAAGGACTAACGTCCTGTTCCTCGGAAGTACCCTTAGGGACTTTGATTTTCATCGTGGCAAAAGGGTTAGCGTTAAATAGGTCAGTAATATCGTGTCCGGTTAAAGACTTATCATGAAGACGGCAGGGGGGCAGGGGGCACTTAGCTGGGGGAAAGAGAGTTTCCCAGTTTTTGCACAGATGCGGGAATTATAACTAATTAGGCGGACATGATATTACAGTTTATTTAATGTATATTTGTCAGGGAGAATACAAAACTTCCCATTTTGCTATATCTACAGGCTTAATGGCTTTAGGATTGATGTTACCCGGTGCAATTAGCGGGGCAATTCAAAAATTATTAGGATATCCATTATTTTTTGTTTTGGTTTGTATATTAATTATTCCGGGTATGCTGACTATCTTTTTTATTCCTTTAGATGGGGAAGATAATCGTCAAGTAAATTAATTTTGTCACCCACCTTAATTTGATAATTAATATGAACTGTGTTTTGGGTATTGATGGTGGTGGTAGCAAGACTATTTGTGTCCTCATGGATAATACAGGTAAAGTTGTTGGCAGAGGTGAAGCCGGGGCATCTAATTATCAAAGTATTGGCATAGCATCTGCTCAAAAAGCAATTCAATCTGCAATACATCAAGCTGTGGTACAGGGTTTAAAACAGACAAAATATATCAATTTAACAGCGATTTGTTTAGGGTTAGCAGGTGTCAGTCGTCCAAAGGATATAGAACTAGTTAAAGGTATAGTTAGTGAATTACAAAATAGCAAATTTAGGCTACCAATTACCTGGACATTGAAACCATCTCATATTGTTATTTGTCATGATGCTTTAATTGCCTTAACTGGGGGAATTGGTGATGCTGTGGGTATTGTCGTAGCAGTGGGGACTGGTTCTATTGTTTTTGGACAAAATCATCAAGGAAATAGCCAGCGAGTCGGTGGTTGGGGTTATATTTTAGGGGATGAGGGAAGTGCTTACAAAATTGCTGTTTGTGGTATGCAAGCCGCATTAAAAGCCTATGATGGACGTGGGATGGCAACTAGCCTTGTAGAGCATTTATCACAACATCTTGGTCTAGAAAACATCGAAGAATTAGTAGAAGTTGTGTATCGCAGAGGTTGGGGCGTGAAAGAAATAGCAGCATTAGCACCAATTGTAGACCAAGCTGCGATCGCGGGCGACAAAGTAGCCAATGATATTATCGATCAAGCCGTCACAGATTTGGTAATAGCTACTTCTGCTACGATCGATTATCTTTTTGAGTCTGGCGAAATTGTGGAAATAGTCACCACAGGAAGCGTCTGGCAAGCTCAGTGTAATTTACGAGATAGATTTATTAAATCTATTACCCATCAGTATCCTTTAGCAAAAGTGATTTATCCTCGGTATAAACCAGCTTATGGAGCTGGATTGTTAGCATTAAAGGCTTTATCTAGGGAGTGGTAATTAGACCTCTGGCAAACATAAATTATGGTATAATGTTTAACTTTAAAAATTTGCTTTTTATCTCTATCAGATATTCCCATGAGGTAACAGAAGTTATCCGTATAGATTCTGATATCGACCACGGTGACACCTAAATGAAAATAAAGCACTATACGTTATAAAATGATTATTACCACAATGGTTGTGAATATTGACAATGAAGGAAAAATCATAGTGGCTTGAGATCAACAATACGAACTAACTAATCTCAATGAACGACGACTACAAATTCACCTTCAACTCATCAACAGCCATGACAGCCCTCAAACAGGGTCAACATGATGAGATAAAATACTACTACGCGCGTAACGCACTCTTCAAACTATCATTAATGGCAGACTACGACCAATTAGTTTGCCTTCCCGGACTGAATGGAATTGACAAACATTGGTATCAAATCGAAACAGCTAGAAAAGTGCTGCGACAATTAGGAGGACGTGCAATACTTGCAGATGAAGTCGGACTGGGTAAAACCATTGAAGCCGGATTAATCGTCAGTGAATATCTCGCCAGAGGGATGATTAAATCGATATTAATCTTAACTCCTGCTTCCCTTGTCTCCCAATGGCAAATAGAATTAGTTTCAAAATTTGGCATCTCTGCCATCACCAGCGATGATGAAAGCAGACAACAAAACCCCGCAGAATTTTGGACAAATAATCAAAGAATTGTCGCCTCTCTAAACACCGCCAAATCAGCCAAACATTATCCCCTAGTCACCTCACGCAATTGGGATTTAGTCGTGGTTGATGAAGCTCATCACCTGAAAAATCGTCACACCCTGAACTGGAAACTTGTCAATGCATTAAATAAAAGATTTATCTTAATGCTAACCGCCACCCCAGTACAAAATTCCCTAGTGGAACTATTTAATTTATTAACACTATTAAAACCAGGGTTGCTCAAAACCGAAGCTGACTTTAAACGGGAATACGTCTCCAGTAAAAACGGCAGAATTCCCAAAAATCCCGAAAAATTGCGAAGTCTTATGCGGGAAGTCATGATCCGGAATACTCGTTCTTTAGTTGATGTTCAGCTACCCAAACGCTTTGCCACAACTATCACCGTTATTCCCAGTGAAACTGAAAGAAAACTCTATCAAGACTTAAGCAATTTCTTACGTAGCCATTCAGAACACCTTGATAAATTGTCTCGAACTAACTTATTAATGCGAGCAGGTTCGAGCATCAACGCCTTGACAGAATCATTAAAAAATCTCAACAAAAAACTAGAGAATGAAGAATTAAAAACTTTAATTCGACGTGCCGGACAAATTAAACAAATTGAAAAAGCTAAAACCTTAGTAGAATTGCTCAAAAAATCATCACAAAAAACCATAGTATTTACCACTCACCGAGCTACATCTGCATACCTCGCCCAAATATTTAACGAAGCAGGTATTCAATTTGCGGAATTTTTAGGAGATATGACATTAAAACAAAAAGATGCAGCAATAGAAGCATTCCGCGAAACTACTCCCGTATTACTTGCATCAGAAACAGGTGGAGAAGGACGTAACATTCAATTTGCTAACTGTATCATAAATTACGACTTACCCTGGAATCCCATGAAGATAGAACAGCGAATTGGCAGAATTCATCGAATTGGACAAACCCAAGACGTTTTCATCTTTAATTTTTGTCAAAAACACAGCATTGAAGAATATATTTTGAGGATATTACACGATAAAATTAATATGTTTGAATTGGTGGTAGGAGAAATAGAGACAATATTGGGTAACGTAGACGATGAGTTTGATTTTAGCGAAATTATTATGGATATTTGGCTGAAAAATCAATCTCTACCCGAATTAGATACCGCTTTTGAGAAGTTAGCAGATGACTTAATTCAAGCCAAAGATAAATATCGAGAAACACAAGAACTCGACGAACAAATATTTGGCGAAGACTTTGAAGCTTGATTAATAGCCAATTCTCGACATTCTACAT
>CAVYXS010000065.1:0-12269 GCA_963772205.1 uncultured cyanobacterium | reverse complement strand
CCAGTACAGCATTCATCGGAGTCCGAATTTCATGACTCATATTTACCAAAAAGGAACTTTTAGCCACAGAAGCTAATTCTGCTTGGTGACGAGCGACTTCCATCTCTTCTCGTCTTTGAGCCTCGATAAAAAGTTCTTGAGTATAGGTTGCCACCCATTCAATCAATTGATTTATTGCATTTGCTAGAGTCCCTACCTCATCAAATGTCAGCACTGTAGCTCTCAAATTTATGTTCGCATCACGAGTAACTTGTTGTGCCAAATTCGTTAGAGATTCCAGGGGTTGAGAGATAGCTTGACTAGTAAACATTGCCAGCAAGGTAGCAGTAATGACTGAAGCAATAATACTGCCGAGAATAATCTGCATTCGCAAAACTTCCGTTTGTTGCAAATGCTCATCAGCGCTCAGGATATCTTTGTCTACTTTAATTGCTACACCATCGATCTCAACTGTAAATTGAATCAGTTGATGGAAAGTATTACCATTGACTAATTCCAAAATGAGTTGCTTGATCTGGTTGTGGTTTTTTGACTCTTGAAGTAACTGACTTTGCTGTAAAAGTGTATTAAATGCCTCGGAAAATGTGTCTAGGTTTTTTTTGAATTCTTGCAACTGGGGACGAAAGTTCATCAATGGTTTAGTTTTTGCTGTCTCCAGTTGACTCACTAATTGTTTCAGGTGGCTAATTCGGGTAATAATTTTTTGGCTGGCTTGTCGAAAAGCTGCTGAATCTTGCACAAATGGTGTCAATTCTTTTGCAGGTCGATTTTCTAAAATCATCACCTCTAAGTTGTTCAGGCGCTTTTGTTCTTGATAAGTTGTTGTTAATGTTTGGATTGTTTCTTTCTGATAATGATTTCCTACCATCAGTCCAGCCAATGCTCCAACCACAGGGATGCTCACTACCAGTGCATAACCAAAAGTAATCTTTGTTCTGACTGTCAAACACCCAAGTCCTCTGCGTAGCTGGGATACCCTTTCCGATAGATACGATATGTTTTGGGGTGCAGAGTACAGATCTTGCCTTTGACTGTGATTATCCGATGATGGAGGAAGCATGATTATAGCAGCTAAAATCTTTCATCTCATATAGTTCCCATTGAGTGGACACAACTCTCAGCCGCAATTATACTAAAAACGTGTTGCAGCTTTAAGTAAGTCGGCAGGATAAAACCATAAAACCAAGGAGTCCAGCAATCATAAATTTTTAGTAGATCAATGATTAAATTAATAAGTTATTTATCGCGAAAATTAAAGAATTCGATTGCAGGTGAAAATATTAGTTATGGAAGAAAATTTAGGACGAGAACCTCATGAATTGCAGGAAGATGCGATTGAAGTCCTGCAAGAAATTAAGGAAGAGCTAGCCGAAGAAAAAGCTGAACAACTTCAGGAGCGTCAATCGCTGAATTTAATCGGTCTTTCTACGGCTATTCTCTCAACACTAGCGGCGATAGCTGCGATGCAAGGAGGTTACTTTGCGAACGAAGGGATGCTAGCACAAATCAAATCGAGCGATCGCTGGTCCTTATTTCAGGCTAAATCTACCAAGCGTCATATTGAAGAATCGACGGCAACTTTACTGCAATCTTTGCAAAAACCAGTTCCTGAAAAAACTACCACTGAACTGGCTAAACTCAATCACGAACAAAAGGAAATTCAGGAAGAAGCTGAGAACCTGCAAGTAGAAGCCGAGCAGGATCTACAGCATCACGAGTTATTTGCGCGTAGTGTCGCCGCATTGCAAGTCGGAATTTCGATGGGAGCCATAGCCGCTCTTACACGTAAATGGGTTGTTTGGTACATAGGCTTGGGAATAGCAACGATCGGCATTGGGTTAATGGTTGCGGCCACCTTACCTAGTGATGAAATAGCTATACCCACTAATTTGGTAAAAACTGGCACTCAGGAACATTAGTGTAGTTTGGCTAGCAGAGCTTAATTTAATCATGATTAAATTAAGTACCTGGAGGATATGAATCCTCCAGGGAAGTAGGCTGACCGGAATAAACGACTATTCCAGATCGCGCTATCGAGAACAAATCGCACTCGCTCTTATCTCATCTCGACCTAATCATCGGAAGACTCAAATCCGGATACTGGAAGAGCAGAATTGAGAATGACCTGGGTAATTGTCCGATAGTTAGAGTAGTCGCTGCTAGGTCCCTTGACACTGTAACCTGCAAAAATTAGCGATACCTGCTTATTATTCTGAATAATGGCATTAGGTGTGTATACCCTTTGTTGAAACCAGACTTGTGTGGGAATCAGGGGAGAGGTAGCCGGAATGTTAGTGCCTGGGTCTGTCACATTAGTATTCTGAACAGAAGCAATCGGGTTATTGAGTCCGTTGATGACCGTCCAGTGCTGGAGGTCCTTAGATTCGGCATAACCAATATAGTGGAACGCATCTGAATCGGCATCTAGGCAGTTACCACCAGAAAAGAACAATCCATAACGGTTATCGGGTAAACGCATGAGAGTACCACGGGAGGCAATATAGCGCGTACCTGTAAGGGAAGTATCAGCTTGATTGTTCAATCCATTAACTGCTCCCATATCAGTAAAATTCACACCATCCTTTGTTCTTGCCAAACGTACTGTTACATAATCAGTGTTGGGTGCCTTACCCTTCTGGTATCCAATGGTGGGGCTAGAACACAATTGACTGGCGGAAAGGAGGGTTGTATCTGCCTTCAATTGTTTCTGAACATAAAGCACAATGCGTGGATACGAGCCAGGAACTTCGGCCAGGATTCCGTCAGGATTGAGTAGACCCGTAGTGCGTGTCCCCTTGTTAGGAACCGTATCTGGGGAAGTAGCTTCAACTCCATCGAGGGACTTTGACCTCAAAGTATGTACAACTAATCCTAAATTATCCACACTTCCCAAATTATCGACACCATCGGGATTTACAGAACGGTCTATTGTATAAAGGCGAGAGACACCGCCAATCTTCAAGACAGTTGAGTGTCCTTGCCCGTCGTCGGTGGCACCAGGGCTACCAGTGGCGTTGCTGAGAAGTACGTTAGACGCCGGTGGGTTTGGATAGGGATAGGGTGTTGTACTGGCTGGATAGGTTTGAGCATTAGTCTTACTGTCTGATGAAGGACACAATCCAGGGTTCAGTTCCAGTACCTTATTTTGAAAAGTCCAAGTTAATCCTCCATCAAGGGACTTAGCAGCTACAACCGCCTCGTTGCTGTCCTTAACTCGGTAATCAAAGTAGCCTTGTAGGTTTTTTCCAGATCCTGTCACAAATGGATAGTAGTACGGCTGCATCAAATTAGTACCAGTATTAGACTGAGGTACGCCGTTGACGCAATAGTCTACTGAAGGCAGTGTTTTCGTTGTTGGCCCCTGTCCCAGAGTCCAAGGACCTCCTGTAATTTTCGCTTCAACCGGAGTAGTAGCAGCAGTCCACGAGTTTTGTGGAACTGAGGAATAGCCAGTGACAGCAAATGCCACTACGCTCAGTAGCGCTGAAGATGCGATGAAAAGAATTCTCTTCATTGTGTATACCTAATAATTGCAGGAATGATTTGTGATTTCAGTAGTCTGTCAAGGTTGAGATTTGACTACTGCATCTAGAGGCAATAGCTTTTGCCTAGCAGGAGATAAAAACGCCCAGAATACCCCTATCGATAGTGTTTGCAGGATTTAACAACATTCATTCATGGGTTTTGAGTTTAAATATCTATGGAAAAAAAATGGTTGCCGTGGCTTTTACGTAATATTGCTGATGATTGGGGGTACAAAATCCATTAAATCAATAACAATTAAGTAGCGCAAGTATACTGAATCTTGGTTCACCAACTCTTTATAATTACTTCTGATGTAATTACCTATTTTCAAGTTAAACAATATTTTTCTGTCTAGAGTTTTTAAAGAATCAGTGAAGTTAACAATTTTTTTGTAATGTTTTGATAAAGAATGCTATTACGGAAACAGAGCAGAACACCAATATCATTAAGGTTTTTTCATCTAATTACTCTTGATCTCAACCAAGCTTAAGAACCAAGGACATTAGGGCAAAATTTTCAGTATTTTCCCAAATATCTCTAAACTAGGTGTGGGAGCAGAGAGAATTAGACATCTCTGTATTTCATTGAAAAATGAAATTAGGATCAAAAATTTTACGTACAAGGAAATGGAGTTTTTCATTGAGATCTCAGTAGGTTTTATCCACGGGGGTGATGTTATCAAGTGATGAGGTCAGCCCAGACAGATTTGCCTAACTGGTGTCATTTGCGTCCGATTGGGAGGAGTGAGATTTTCTGAGGTGCGAAAAATTGGTAATATAAGTTACCTAATTTTTTAGAAATGCTGACACTAGTGTAGCCATAGCTACCAAGTATTAGTAACAATAGGGAACTTCTACCTCAGTTTGCTGGTAATTGAGATGAATGAAATAGCCCTAGCGTGGTCTGTTAGCATCCATAAGTCCCAGGGTTCAGAATATCCGGTAGTGATTTTGCCTTTATATACCCAACATTACATGATGCTGACTCGGAATTTACTGTATACGGGGTTGACTCGTGCCAGGAAGTTGGCAATTATTATCGGTAGCCAGAAGGCGATCGCAATGTGTGTTCGTTCTACCAAGTCCCAGGAACGATATACTCGACTGCAGCAGCGCTTAGTTCAAGTATCTTCACAATGATTGCAAGCGATCGCCTCCGGTGGGCTGTCCTTCAACAGACATTGCTACTCTTTGGCTGTAACCAAGAATTAATGGAAATTTGAGAGTCTTAATTGGCTTTTCTTGTAATAAATTATCCAGCGATGGCGATCGCCATCTACGTTCATCATCTACTACCACAACCTTTTTACCTTGAACAGCAATTCATCTCGACACTGTACCTGTACTCAGGTCAGTGTCGAGATGAATTGCGCGTGAGTTGTTAGCGGAGCGGGGCGTACTCGCCCGGAGTGTAGTCTGACCATATTTGAGCGCAGCGAAAACCGGGAAGACTACGACGACGAAACGAGCAAAATATTCTGCTTTTGGTAAAACAATCACTAAAATATATGTTATCATGAATATGTAAACACGGTAAGGTCGATGCCATGTATAGAGCAATTAAAGTTAGAATCTATCCCACTGATGAACAAGAATCTTACCTTGCTCAATGTTTTGGAAATACTCGTTGGTTGTGGAATTACATGCTTAATGCCACTACAACCGCTTATAAAGAAACGGGGAAGGGTCTTTCTAAAGCTGCAATGGATAAGTTGCTACCTGGATTGAAAAAAGAATACGAATGGCTAGGACTTGCGTATAGTCAAGTATTGCAACGGGTAACATTCAATCTTTCTAGCGCTTTTGTCAATTTTTTTGAGGGACGTGCTAAATTCCCTAACTTTAAATCTAAGCATGGCAAACAATCAATTCAATACCCCCAGAATGTAAAACTGATGCCAGAAAACTCTGTAATTAAGTTTCCTGGTAATTTAGGGATAATGAAAACTGTGTTTCACAAACAATTACCTGATGCTAAATTCACGAGTGTAACAATATCGAGAAATGCAGATGGTAAATATTATGCATCTATTCTTTTTAACCAAAATGACAATTCGGTAGTAGCAATCAGAGACGCTATCGGCGTTGACTTAGGATTGAAGCACTTTGCTATCACGTCTGAGGGGTCAAAATATGATCTCCCTAAGAAGCAATTAGCGAAACTAGAAAAGAATAGAAAGCGCAAGCAAAAAAAACTAGCTAAAAAGACAGATAAAACTTCTAATAAACGTCGTAAAGCTAAACGAATAGTAGCCAAAGTTTCTAGCAAAATAGCTAGAGTCCGTGAAGATTTTCTACACAAGCTATCTCGCAAAATAGCATACGAAAACCAAGTTATTTGTGTAGAAGATTTGGCAGTTAAGAATATGGTTAAAAACCCTAACTTGGCAAAAGCTATTAGTGACCAAGGATGGGGAATGTTTTTAACCATGCTTAAATACAAAGCTGAAAGGTTTGGTCATACTTATCAAGAAATAGGTCGTTTCTTCCCATCTTCTCAACTTTGTAGTGAAACTTTGCTACCAATCCCAATACTGCAACATGGTTATGATTCATTGGGTGTAAGGTTTGTAGACTGTCCTCACTGCCTGAGTATGCATGATAGAGATATCAATGCAGCAATAAATATTAGAAATGAAGGATTGCGATTATGGGCGTTAGGAACTAGCGCTTCTGCCCTTGGAGGGGATGTAAGCCCAAGGTTTTCAGGACGTAAAAAATCCATGAAGTCTGAGGCAATCCCCAATGAATTGGGAAGCCTACACTGTACCGTCAGGTCAGTGTAGGTAGTTCACTTAGTTTTGTTAGCCTTATGGAGCCTTGTTCCCTTGCTCGGCTTCCATTCTGATCGGGATCAGGTAATTTCAGGGATTTAATCTATGAGCGTTTCGCTCACTAACTTACCCTATCTAACTGTGCAATCCACTGATTAATTTGCTGGCGTTGATCGGGACTAAGCCGCTCAATGGCTGCTTGAATAACTGGTTTTTTATAGATTTGCCATAAAGCAGAAATCATCTCCAAATCTTGGCAGGCTGACAAATACTCTACGACTATAGCCAAATTTTCTTCAGTTAACCATTCTTTCGTTTCATTAATCTCCTTTTCATAATTTACTTTCATTTTTGTTAATCTGTCTTTTTGCAGACTAGATAACCTACTCCAAATAACTTTTTTGACATTCTCTGGACGATTAGACATGATTTTGGTCACGTCTGTCCATTCTTGAGCGTCGCGAACACGGTAAACTAAATATTCTATACTTGACTCCAATGTTTGTGCTGGACACTCAAGTAGCTCAATCGCGTACATTAGCTCACTTAGATTTAATTCTTCGCAATTTAAAAACCAATTTCTCACCGTAGAGGCATAAAAAAATAATTTTTTCTCCGGGCTTCTAAACTTGCGTTTTTTAGCTTCGATAATTGGAATAAGTAAAGATGGACGGACGGTGGGTGGAACTTCTTTAAACTCAATATCAAAATCCGAAACAATCACTGGTACTCCCGAATTTTCAGGAGCAGAAGAATCTTCTAATACCCATTTAAAAGATTTACCGCAATTTGGACAATCTACTTCATACTGGGTGACAAATTCCGCTTTTTTTGCATAAAAGCACTCTTGGGTGCGAATCAGGGCTGGCATTGGTTTGAAGACATGGTGACAGTAGGGGCAACATCTACTTCCTTGAGTATCAGGGTCGCAGGATACTGGATCTAGACTCCATTTTCTGTTGTCACATGGACGCCCTAGGCGAAACCAGTTATCAGTCATATCGAGAATATTTGCATGATCTTTTCCTGGTGCAGGACGTAAAACTCTACCAATCATTTGTAGCCAAAGAGTTACACTGCTAGTCGGGCGAGCAATCACTGCTGCACCAGAATCAGGACAATCAAATCCCTCAGTTAAAATTGCACAATTGCTAATAACTTGTGTTTCACCACTCCGAAATCGCGCTAAAATTGCTTGACGCTGTGAGTTAGGTGTATCTCCGTCAAGATGTTCGCATCTGATGCCATTCGCACAAAATGCGGCAGCAATTTGTTGGGAGTGCATGACGTTGACGGCAAAAATTACTGTCTTTTTATCAGCACAAAAATTCTGCCACTGCTTTAATACTTCCGATGGTTTATAGTCAGAAGCTACTGCTTCTAATTCTTGTCTGGTGAAGTCGCGCTTTGGCGGTACTTTGTGTCGGGAATACTTAAAACCTGCGATTAATTTGTAATCTGTTAAGTATCCCAGAGCAATTAATTCTTTGGTGGAAATTGAGCAAATTAGGTGTTCAAAAATATCTCGAAATCCGTAGCCGTCTTCACGTCTTGGTGTGGCTGTTAGTCCCAAAATCAGCGCCTCTGGATAAGCATCTAGCAATTTGCGGTAACTCTTAGCTGAAGAATGGTGAGCTTCATCAATAATGACCAACTCTGCAGTGGGATAAACTTGACGACGTGCCAGAGTTTGAATACTGGCTACCTGAATTAAAGAGTCAGTCGGCTTGTATCCTGCTTTGATGATTCCTGGTTGTAATTTTGTTACTGCCGCTAGTTTCTCTGCGGCTTGGATAATTAGCTCTTCCCGGTGAGCAACTACCAATACGCCTTCACTTTGGGCTGTCATCTTGGATGCAATTGCTGCCAAAATTATTGTCTTGCCCCCACCTGTACTGAGTTGTAATAATACCTTTCTCGTTCCCGAAGACCAAGCGGCAAATGTTTTTGAAACCAAATCTTGTTGGTAATCGCGCAGATTGAACATTAACAGTAATATTCGCTCCTGGTTCTCTACAGATTTATTGAGGAAGGCAGTGGGCAGTAGGCAGTGGGCAGTAGTCAGAAAAAGGTAAAAACCGGACTACGTACCGCTGCGCTAACACCCGCAAGTGGAGCGAAAAAGTGAAAACATTCTTTGCTCCAGGCGTAGCAGGAGAACATATTCGTCCGTTTCATACCTCTTCCCTACCCTACGGGAACACTTGGTGAATATGGGAGAGGTTTCCCTACTGCCAACTGCCCACTGCCTACTGCCTTTTATCAATACTTGAAAGTTAACAGATTTCTGGCTTTTTGGGCTAAGTCGCTATTTGAAATCGGTTGATTATTTGCGATCGCTCTCATAAAAACGTGATCAAGTACGACAATGATCATGTGGTTGTGCAACTCGTGAAACCATTTAAAATTCCGGCACAAACAATTCCTTTCTTGCCCCGGCATAATGCTCGTAAATCATCTTGGCACTCGTACCGACTAACTTGGCAATGTCCTTCGCATCCAACATCCTCATTCCCCCATCCGGCATCAAAATCGGTGTTTCCAGTGCTGCGGTAATAAAGGTATGCCTGGTTTGATACAAATTACGGTATTCAATATTACTATCCAATCTTTTCAATACTGAATTCCATGCCCTGTTGTTGAGATTATGGGTATCAATCCATCCTCCTTTTGGTGCGGGAAATACTTTGTCTTCTCTTGTCACACCTTCGGGTTTAATGGATTGTAACAGCCCTGCTAACTTCGGATTTATAGGAAAAGACCGTTTTTTCTGCGTTTTTAATCCCTTCTTGCAAACCAAGCCATTTTCCGACTCCACCACAGCCTGCTCAAAGCGAATTGTCCGAAAATCATCTGTGATATGTTTCCACTGCAAAGCAACTGCTTCCGATGGTCTACAGCCAGTCATAAACAGGAATTCAATGAAAGAAGCGTAGTATTTGTAATGGCGATCACTCTTAAAACCTTGAATTATTTGATCCCGTTCTTCCAAAGAAAAAGGATTAATATCCGTATCCTCCGACTCACCTTTGGGAACCCGAATATCGGCAGCCATCCCCACAAACGGATTATTGGTAATTAGTTGAGATTTCACAGCCCAATTGCAACAGGCATTTATTTGCGTCAAAATACGTTTTGCAGAATTGGCTGTTTTATTCGCCACCAACCAGTCTCTAATTGCAACTGCATCATCAATCGATTTTTTCGGCAGGTGCAAATTAAGACAACGGTCAACTTTCTGATAATCCTTTGCCAAGGTACTTGGAGAAGCATTTGGTCGCTTAAATTCTACATATTTCTCCCATAACTGGGGAAGGGTTGGTTGGGACTTTTGCGATGGTGTACCTGCTTGAGCCTTACGGACAGAACCTTCGGGGCTGTACTTGCTTAAATCCTTGGGGTCAAACCGCTCGCACAAAATATCTTTTTCGATTTCTGAGGCTTTAAGTTGGGCTAGCTTCCAATGTTGTGGTGTATCAGGATAGCCCGTGGAAATATAATGACGCTTGCCAGCAAAATGGAAGCGCAACTGAATGCGTCCATTGGAAAGGATGGCTGTGACAGAACCCTTGGAAGCCTTGCCAGTTGGCGTTTTCGTTTTCATGGCGGTTTCGGTGTAATCTACTATCTAGTCTACACAAGGATTACACCATCTTTACACCATTTTTTTCGCTAAATCGACCTAAACATACCCAATAATTCAATTGCTTTTTTTTCTACTCCAAAACCCTTGCTCTGTGGGAGAAATGTCGATTTTGTAGGAATGCCAGGAACCAGACTTGAACTGGTGACACGAGGATTTTCAGTCCTCCCACAATCCCCTTTTTTCAGTATTTTCACGCTATGCAAAAATAGCCTACCCCAATCTTACCCCAATTTCTCACCCCCACAACAATCACCATCCTTCCTTTACTCCTATGCTCAACTTTTACTGAAAGTCCTTATTTTTCGTCAATGGTCCTATGCTCGACTTTATCTGAAACTCCTCATTTTTCGTCAATGGACTCCGATGCTCGACTTTGCAAACATCTCCGAAAGTCAGCGAACAATAATATCTGAAAACTCGAATCATACTAAATTAGGACTTACGCATCATCGGTGAGAGGTTAAGGTAATTGCACTTTTGTTAAGAGGGTGCAGTCCAAGGGGACAAATCCAGCTTTGAGACTGGCTTTCGGAGATATTTAACGACGCCTAATTCTTGATTCTCTCTTTCTGCGAAATATTTAATTGGGTCATTGGCTTTGCCTTTGTTATTTGCGACACTAAAATGGTACAAACCGCGAAATATCATCTCCAAAGAAATGCGGTCAAATGGAGAGATATCGTCTGCAACCACATCTCCCAAGTCAACCAAAACAGAATAAAATAACCAAGTAGCCCAGGGAACGGATTTTATTTACTAATATACTAGGAGAGATTTCAAAATGACATAGATAATTGTAAAAGTTGATGAAATTATAAATAATATAAATAAAGTATTGAGAAAAGCATGAATTAGCTTATCTGAGGCTGAATGATTATTTATTGATACTGAAACAACTTAATATTTGAGTTTATAAAAATATGTTTATCTGAAAAAAAAAGTCAGATTTTTCCTAAACATTTAAATCAATTTCGATATATTAGCTTATGCTACGCTAAAACTGTTTCTCATATTCGTTATCCAACCCAGCGAGGAACTTTTACTCTTATTCCCCGTTTAACACGCTTCTCTTGAGTTGAAAATTAGCTGCAATATGTCTTGAAATTGCAAAATTCTGTGGAGCATTATCTTTTCTGATCCGACAGTCATCTTCCCTCAATGCGACATCCACATCCAATGTAATACATTTTCACCTCCCAAATGACTGCGAATAGAATTACCAAACTGTTCAGCATTATCTTCAAACTACCAATAAAAAAACGAGTTTCAACCGTTGTTTCACCATTTAATTTATGCAACGGACTCCACCATTCAGCACTATTAAAATTTTGACCAAGCCGCATCGTCTGCAACTTAATGCATAGGTTTTGAGTAACATCACATGCTGTTTCCACTACAACCATCCCTGCTTCTTCTGTTTTATATGTGCTATGTTCAATCCCTTCAAAACCTGTACTTATCCCTGACTTAAATAGTTTTTCTACCTCATCATAACCATTTCTTGTTCTTTTTTAATGTAATTACATAATCTGCATTTTTCCGTGTATCCATTTTACAATTTCTTTCTGGTAGCCGATTGTATCATAATATCTAAAATTATAGTATTCAAAAAAGACAGTTCTAAAACTTTTCAGCACTCTTGCAATTGCTGTAATTTGTCTGACTCCTCATTCCACCTTTACTTGCCCTAACACCATCTATTTGTAGTTGCCCATGCACTCACCATCACTATTGCACTTTGGTCGCTACTTTCATCTTATATAATTATGTAAGGTTTTCCCATCAATTGCAACTACTTCCCCGGAAGTTACTTCGTATTGATTTCATCCAATCATAAAACATGACGGTAACTGTTGAGGATTTATGTGTGTAGAAACTCGCGCAAATGTATCATGTGACGGCATATGATTCTCTAGTTCTAGGTTAAAATTTTTTCAACGACGCATACCTTGGCACATCCATAAGTTTCTATCGCCACCGTACTATTTGCCCAGAAATAAGACACGGCAATCGTTATGATATCGATTAAGTTATGCCGCTTCGTTCTATCTATTCGTGGGTCTTCTATTCCCAAAAAATGGTCAGCAATTGTGATTTTTGGCTTGAGCTTCATACAGAGGAGACGGGAGAGCGTAATTCTTCTTTGGAGCTTTTATGAGAATATCACGTTCGATAAAAAGCAACCGACGGTTGCCTCTAACGATCCCATCATAATGATTATCATTCCTTTATTGATCAATATTTAATTTTCTGAAAGCACTATGGGGTCTAGCTTCTGGTGAATTCTACTTTTATCTATGGTCATCAATATTTAGATGCGTTTGC
>CAVYXS010000064.1:0-3624 GCA_963772205.1 uncultured cyanobacterium | reverse complement strand
CCTGAGTCGAAGGCGGGGTGGGGTTCTTTGGTTTGATTTATTTATGCTGCTGTACGTAATTGATAACCGGCACTAATTATAAATCAAAATAACGCCGGAAGCGGGGGTCAAGTTTGTCGGTTTTTGTCTGGTTACAAATTCTGCAGAGGGTTTGAAGGTTGCTGATATCATTTTGACCACCACGGGCAAGAGGTATGATATGATCAATAGTGAGGTTGGTTTCTATTGTGGTTTTACCACAGCTTTGACATTGGTATTTATCCCGTTGAAAGACATATTTCCTTACTTCCAAAGGAATGGGAATTCTAGGGGTTTTATTCATGAATTTTGCCGAAATTCCTGATAATCTAGTTCTACTTGGCTAGAGTAACTGCGTGCATAGTCGAGAATTTGATGGCGGCAATCAGCGGAATGAGCAAACTTAATTAAATCATCCGCGATCGCAGAACCCTGTCTACCACCACTGCGTAATTGATCCCAACCTGTGACTTGAGCCATTGTCTGCATCAATTTTTCTAATCGTCCCAGGTTACCATCCGCCGCTTGCAGATTTACCTTATCTTGTTTTGGCTGTAATTCCCGTAGCAAATAAGATTGATTACCGTCAACTACCGCTCCCAAAAGCGCAGGTGGTGTTGCTTGTACTCGTTTTTGGATAGTTACTTCTCGATCTGCTTGACTTGGCCACAGTGGCTGAGGCAGTGTTAAATAAGGTTGTAATGAGCTATTTTCGGTTTGCTTGAAATCTAATAAATAATTACCATCAGGTGAACCTTTACCTACAACTAAAATTACATAACGTTCTACACCTAAACTGCCAGTACCTGCTATGCGTTGCTGCACATCTAGCACTTTAAAAAAATCTGAGTCTTGCTTTGTCAATTTTTGCCAAGCAGCAAGTAATTTTTTGACTTTTTGCTGTTGTGTTTCCGTTGCTTCTATCACATGTTTTTGGTCAATAATTAAGATACGCTGGCCTTTTTTATTTTCGGTATGCTGATCTAAAAAAGATTTGCGATCGCGTTTCTTTAAACTATCTAATAAATCTTTAACTAAGCCTTGTGAAGTGTCCCTTTCCACATTCCTAGCTTGTCCCTGTGCTAAGGTATTGGTGTAGATATCCAGAAATTTATTCCCCAAATTTACTGCTTCTGACTCATTGACTTTCAGGCTCGATGCACCAACAATAATACTGGTAATCAACCTTACTATATCCCAAGTACAAGGGGCGAGAACTGCTTCGTCAAAATCGTTCATATCAAAGTAAACTAGTCGATTATCGCCTTTATAGCTGCCAAAGTTTTCTAAATGTAAATCACCACAAATCCACACTGGTGGGGCTGCATTTAGTGGTGACGTTTTGGGGAAGTCTTCATAAAATAGGTGACAAGTTCCGCGATAAAAGCTAAAAATATCACGGCGCATTGCCTTGTATTTGAGCTTAAGTAGTTCTGGGTTACGTCCTTGGTTAAATTTCTGAATTCTGTCAACGATATTATTGGTCATAATTGTTAATTTAGATGCCATACCCTTGTTACCATTATCTCACGTTATTTGTGAGAAGTTTGTAAATTTTTATGGATTAATTGCCTCGCTAATCATGCGGCGCAAGTCTTCAAGGGGTGATTCGGGTTGGATGATTTCTGAATTTTGGCTATTGGCTGTATTTACATCGTCTTCGATATCAAATTCTACGCTGATTTTGATGCTTACTTTTCCTTTTTTCCAGGTTTGAGAACCCAAGGTGAGAATTTCACAATCTATTCCTTCATTAAACCAAGCTCTAAGAGCTTGATCATATCCTTGAGGATGTAATTGATGTAGATTTATATTTGGATTTCTAGAGATTAATTTATCGGCAAAAGCTGGATAAATTACTTGGGATGCTTGACGAATTTCTTGTTTGAATTTGCCAATTTTAAATATGACATCATTGGGCAATGAAAATACATCATTATCATTGTAATCAAGCGGCTTAAATCCGTCTTCCATATTAACTTCAGTTTTTTTTTAATTAATCTACAAACTATCATCAATAATTGTATTCGCTGTAAATGTAATTTGTCACTACACAACAATAAAAATCTTGGTAGGTTGGGTTGAGGAACGAAACCTACTGAATAAATAGTATTAATTTATAACCAGAGATGAACACAGTAGGGGCACGGCATTGCCGTGCCCTTACGAGAGATTTAGATGTATCAGCGTTTTTGTAAATTGGTATAACCACAGATGATTTATCAGTGTTTATCTATGTTTTATAATTTGCCTCTAAACCTCTCCTACACTATCTAACAAGCCATCTGAGATAAAAAAACCGTTATCAAACACCTGACTATCAACAACTATTCCATTATCAATTACAGGTAATAAATGGTCATATAATTGCATTATTTGCAAACAACTATTGATATTAGTAAGGGCTGAATTATACGCCTCAATTTTTTGTTCTATTACATTCAACAATCGCCGATTATTCAAAATCTTCTCTTCAGATTCTTGTTCTAAAGTTTTTTCTAAATAAGCACGTGCATGGGGATACTGTTGTAAAATCTCATCACCTTGCTGTGACGCCATCGGTAACAACTGAGTTTTGAGGATTTGGTTGATGGTTTGGCGAAAGCTTTTGCGAATTGTTTGGGAAACTTTTGGCTCAAAATCTAATTTCAATAACTGTCTAATTGCAGGTTCGGCTTCTACCATACTGTCGCAGTCATAACCTTGAGAAGTTTGCTGTAAAGTCTGGCGAAACTGATATATTGAAAAAGTACCTTCATCATAAAATCTAGGGCTTTCTCTGACAAAGCGATCGCACTCTACTCTGGCTGCATTCACTAAAGCATGAGAAACTTGTTTTTCGAGTGCTTTTAACTGTTGTTCTATGCCGCTATCATTACCTAACAAGCGATATAATTGGCGATAATATTCGCCTTTACGAATAGTTTCCATTAATTGCTGAAATAAATTAGCAATCACTTCCACAGAAGACTCGACTAAAATATCCTCCAACTGATTTGATAAATAATAAAACGCCTCAACTAAAATGGCAATTAAAGGTGCAGTTGCATTGCGCGGATGACTGAGGGTTGCACGTCGATAAGCTTCAGCTACAGAAAAAGTATCTAATAACTCATCCAATCGGCGAATCATTCTTGATTGTAATTGGCGAAAATCTGATTCAAATGCATCAGAATTATTATTAATAATGCGGTTAACTTCTTCTGTAATATGCTGACTAAAGTCTTTACCAACTTGTTGTAGTTGCTGGTTCAGCCGTTGCAATTCTTGCGCCTTCATTGTCGCAATTTCTTGCGGCTGACTTTCTAAATCTCGTTGTAATGTCTGATAATATTTTTTCAACTGAATACAAATATCTTCCAAATCATCAGCGAGATTCTTGAAAAGTTGTGGACGCTTTTCTTCAGTCAGGTAGCGAGTAATAGCAGTTCTAAATTCCTCAATTCCACTATCTTGAATTAGCTGCTCAATTAACGGCGTTCCCTGTTCCGCTAAAATGCGGACATAGTTCTCATTGGGAGTTTCAAAACTATTCACAGAAATCCGAAACTTACTTGGCGACAACTTACCAGAATTGGCGCAGTAGCGATTAAACTCATTCACAAA
>CAVYXS010000063.1:0-11019 GCA_963772205.1 uncultured cyanobacterium | reverse complement strand
AGTTACTGCATTAATCAATTATCCAAATTCAAAACAGAAATTTGGGATAAACCAGAAAAAAAGCCGATTACCGTTAGTGTTGGTTTTGTCTGGGCTGGTGCTAGTATTCCTCAACGTGATGTTTTGCAACATTGTCGTTTAGCTGAGAAATCAGCGAAAAACAACGGTAGAGATCGGATAGCATTCCGAGTTTTATTTAATAACGGTAATTACTTAGAGTGGGTTTGTCCTTGGTGGCTATTAGAAACTGGGTTATTGTCGAGTTATTGCGATCGGGAAAAAAATAAGAGTAAAGAAAAACAAAACTGGACACACATATACAATGATGTCGCTGTTTTAGAATCCCGACATGCTTTAGGTAAGAGAATTAAAGATTGGGAAGATGAAGATGAAGATGAAGATGAAGATACGGGAATAGAGATAGCTCTACCTTTATTTCAGATATATTTTACCAACCATGCAGATATATTTGAGCAAGACAAGACCTTGTGGAATCGAATTGATGAAAAAGATGAAAAACTTATTGGTGGTATTTTAGGTAAAAAGCATAAGTACTACAAGAAAAATACAGAAGAAATAGACAAAATAAAAGTCAACAAAGCTTTAACGAACTGGATAATTAACCTTGCAAAAGTGGGATTTCACCTATGTCAGCAGTAGAAGCTACAAATAATACATCAAAACAGAAAGATCCTCCTACTTTCACATATATAATTATCATCGAACCCTTGGGATTACTCTACGGTAGTTCAGGAAGATTCTTGTCACCAGAGAACTTAGTCGGACGTTCTGGTACTAATTTTCCTCCGAGTGCTGCAACTTTATCAGGTTTGTTTGCAGCTTCTAAAGCTAAAGATGGAGATATCCGCGATTTGATGTTAGCCGGACCATTTTGGGGGAATGTAGACGAGTTAATATCGACCAACCAGAATTTTTATGTACCAACTCCACGCAACTATTTAGTTAAAGGTAAAAAAATCGTCGATAAATTAAATTGGAATGGAGAACAAAAAACATGGCAAAATCAAGCAGGTAAAAGACCAACTGATAAGTATGAAAATAATACTTGGTTAGCTATTCATGACTGGAATAACCCCCATAAAGTCAAGAAAAATCCTTGGAAGTCCTTAGCTCATTTGCATCCACGTTTGGAACTGGATGAACGACATGTTATCAGAAATCATGAAACCCAAGGGAGTTTATTTTTAGAAAATGCCGTGCAATTAAAACCTGATACTTGTTTAGTATATCTCTCCAATACTGAACTTAAAGAAGGTTGGTATCGATTTGGTGGAGAGGGACACATGGTAGATGTGCGTTGTCTTGAATTGTCCCAAACTGTTCAAAATTTACTTGAACAATCTGTGGGAAAAAGTTTTGCATTAATTACTCCTGGAATTTGGGGTTCCAACCGTTTATCTTATCGAGAACCTGTTTATCTTCAAACAGGTAATCAACAAAAATATGCACAAGAAAACCCAGAAAGTAGCGAGAAAAATGTTTGGTCAGTAGAAGGATTATTCACAGAACGTCCTATACCTTTTCGTTACCGTTTGGGAAATTATGATAACCATCAAAGTGATAATTATCTACCAGTTAATAACCGACCTAAATTATTATCTCGTGGACGTTATGCAGTTCCTGCAGGTACTGTTTACGTATTAAAAGAACCAATCAATCAACCTTGGCAGGATTGGGATGTGAATTGGTTTCCCAAAGAAGGCCCATCTTTGAAGAGGTGGGGATGTGGGTTAGCGCTACCTTTACCAAGTGCAATTAACTAATTTGAACTTTGGAGCAATATAAATGTATCAAAAAGCCTACGGCATCATTGAAACCTTAGCACCTCTGCACATTGGCGCCAGTGCGGGAGAAGAAACAGGTAATTTAAACTTAATTTTCCGCGATCAGTTTACCCAGACAGGGATCATTCCCGGTAGTTCTATTCGGGGTAGGTTTCGTGCGGATATGCGATCGCACGAAAAGCATCACAATACAGAAAATCAAAAAGAGAATGAAAGAAAATGGTATGGTCATGAAGCCACACCAGGAGCAGAAAACGCCACAACCGAAGCTAATGTAAAATTTGAATATGCTTCCCTAGTATGGCTTCCGGTATTCTGTCCCGGACAACCGATTGTTTGGGTAACTTGTCCTTGGTTACTCAAACGCTATCAACAAATTACCGGTAAACCAACTATTACAGATGACCAAGGTAAAATCAAACCCGCACCTCTACCCAAAGCGGGGAATGCAAAACTTAAGGGCGATCGCAAATTTCTTTTCTTCAATTTGGGCTTTTTGGATGAATTAACCCTAACTCCCAGTTTATCTGATTGGGTTCCCGATAGCATTCCACTAAGTAATTTAGTTGTGGTAGAGGACAGCGAAATCGGGATTATTCATGATATGGCATTATACCGTCAGACTCGCACTAAATTAGAGGATGATGTCAAAAAAGTGGAAAACTTCTTTGGGGTTGAAGCTTTACCTGAAGGAAGTATTTTGATATTTCCTATTGCTCTGAAGGAAACAGGTTGGCAACCATTTAATTATCACACATCCCAAGAACTTTATTTTGGTGGTTTAGAATCAATAGGGTTTGGTCGAACTCAGGTCTCACTAACATTTATTTAGGAACTAAAATCATGCCTTGGAAAGCTTATGCTCTAGATGAAAAAGCGAGAAAATTAGTTAAAGATGCTCTGAATGGGGATAAGAATATTAGGGAAGCCAGCAAGCAAGCTTTCAAAGAATCCTACAAAATGCGTGCAACAGTCGCCTATGGGTTAGAACGATTTTGGGGTGAAGCAAAACGTCATGAAAGAGACTCACCAATTGCTAAATATTGGACAGCTACTTGGGATGTCCTAGTCACAACTTTAGAAAAAGCCGAGGTGAAATTACCTAAATATAATAACGTGGCAGAAATGGCAGATAAATTATGGGATTTACCGCGAGACGACCAACAAATTGCACTAGCAGTTTTAACCCAGCTTTGCGATTGTATGGTGTGGTGGACACAACGATATAAAAACGATGCCAAAAAGTAATTAGGATAGCACAATAGCGGGATGATTTTGGTTAACTAGGGATGCTGCAAGCCTAGGTTAAAAAATCTATTTTACCAATGAAATAGGAGCGCTATATCAAACCCAAAATCATCCCCATCTACATCTAAATAATCAAAAGAAATAAAACTATGCCTAATAAAAATGACGTTCCTTTGATGTTTCGAGCGCAAATAGAAGGTCGCTGTCAATTGCATCGGATTTATAAAGGACAAGACCTGAGTAAAATTGCTCAACAAGAACAGGTCGAACCAAGTAGAACAATATTCGGTGCGCTGGGTAAATCAGAACGATTTATTTTTGAGCTTCTTTGCTAAGTTTACACTTCGTTACATAGATTGATTTTTCAACGCCGACTTACTTACTTCTACAATCAAATCTGGAAAACTCTATTTCCATCGCCATGTAATACTCAAATTACCAACTGAAAAACCCAATTCATTATCATGGTAAATAGAGATGAATAATCAAACAGATAACGCCAGACTCAGGAAAATAGCAGAATATGGAATGCTCGAATTTCAGACCTCTCTGCTGAAAATTATCTCCGCTAATTACCTTTTAAGTCTGTTGCTGATTCCTTTAGTTTGGACTATTCTTCCTCTCGCTTACTTTTTTTGGAAATACCTGGAAATCAAATGCACGAAATATATCCTAACTAACGAAAGGCTGATTCTCAAAACAGGTGTGTTTTCGCAGCAAGTAAATTTTATTGAAGTTTATCGAATCTCGGATATTCAGGTAAGAAGGGGGTTTTTATATCAAATTGTTGATTTACTTAGGAGTTGTCTACAACAAAAACCGTTGTTATTAGGTGATCTGTGGATATTTAGCAGCGATTATTCTCATCCCCGACTTTTTCTTGATACAATTCCTAACTGTTTAGGAGTGGCGGAAAAAATTCGTCAGGCTACAAATGACGATAAACATCTCAAAAGAGTTCTGCGTCGAGATTAAGTTTGTAGTAGGGCGTCAGTGCAAAAAGCGGCGCTAACAGCACTGTTAGCGCTACTAAAATTCATATAAAACCTTTATCATACAAAGAGATTAAAAACAAGTTTCCAGAGATGCTAAAATCATGCGTAGAGTCATTATTTCCACTATTGGCACCAGTTTACTCACCAATCAAATTAATCGCGCTAACCCAGAAGAAAAAGATTGGTATTCCCATTTGCGAGATACAGCCAACAAAAATCTTCAAGAAACTCCAGAAAATGTCAAAAATATTATTTCTACCCTCAACCAAAGAGCAGATGCACAATTATCTAGTGCAAAAATTCCCCAAATTCGTCGCGCCAGTGCTGAATTAAACGGCATTTATGGTATTTATCAGGAAGATTTAATTAAGGGTAAAGAAGATTATCATTTTCTCATCTCTACAGATACAGCCCAAGGTAAAACCACCGCTCAAATTGTCGAAAATTTTCTGAGAAGCCAAGGCTTAACTAATACTAGTATCTATGCTCCTAGTGGGCTTTCTACTGCTAGCACAGAAGCATTTTCTTTAGGAATTGATGCTTTAATTGTTTGGCTCCAAGAAACTATTCCACCATTGAAAGAAAGTCAATACAAAATCTGTTTTAATTTGGTGGGTAGTTTCAAGAGTTTACAAGGGTATTTAAATACCATTGGCATGTTTTACGCCGATGAAATAATTTATATTTTTGAAGGAGAAAAATCTGACTTAATTACAATTCCACGTTTACCAATTTCTGTAGATATTTCTTTGATTAAACCTTACACTCTCCAATTAGCATTGTTAGAGGCTGCTGATAATGGACTTGATGGAAGTGAAACTGTAGGTATTCCAGAAACTATGCTAGCAGAAATTGATGGCAGAATAGTACTGTCAACTTGGGGACAGTTAATTTGGAACCAGTGTAAAGATAAGTTATTGTCGGGTGATTTGCTACCTTTTCCTTTATTAGAATATCAAGATTCATTTCGGGCTGACTATAATCAAGAAAAACAAGAAAAGCCTAGGGTCAAGTTACAAGAAACTCTCGCGAAAGTTTCTTATTTATTAAATGTATCTCATGGTGATACTAGCATTCTAAAAAAACATGGAGGGTTGCAGTATGATAAATATACAAATTTGGGAAATATTGACCATTTCCGCGTGACTCAAGGTGTACGTGTAAGTAATATTTCCTCTGAAGGTAAGTTGATATTACGTCGCTATGGTAGCGAACCTGATGTGAATCGCCATCCTTAAATCGGACTGGAGATTAGGGTATTTTCTTTGGATAATTTGAGTGAAAAATCCGGGTGGCTTCTAGTGGCAATGGCTCCCGGATTTCTGACATAGAAGGACTATTGGGTTCCAATTCATTAAAACTCAAGCTCATTTTGATCCTGATTACGTTCTTCTCTCCACAGGCGCAGTGCTTCTTGATAATTAGCACGAGCTTGATTAATTCGTTCATTGCATTGCTCTTGTAAGCTATTATATAACCCAGCTATTAATTGAATATCCTTGTCAGCTTTTTGTGCTTGTATACGAATTTCTTGCTCTCTCCATTGTTGAATTTTATCGTTTATAAAATGTTCGGGACCCCTTTGAGGCACAATTGATTCTGGGGGAATGAGTGTTTTAATTTTGTCTATTTCCTGTTGAGATTGCAACGTTCGTTGAGAAATATGTTCGTTTCTTTCTCTGGCTAATTCTTGTTGACGATTTTCAAAAAAATCAATTTCACATTGATAATCTACCATATCAAAGTTTTTTAATCTACTTTGAGGGTCATTGTCAGAAATCCATTGTAGCCGATAATCAATAAACTGTTCTTGATATTCTTGTTGATCCGGAATTAACGGCATCATTTGTATAACCTCATCACTAAGTTTTTCTAGGCTGAATTCTTCTGACTCAAATTTATCTTGTAAATTATTGAATATGGTCATAATATGACTCCACTAATTTGTCATAATCTTCTGGTAATTTCACGTTGTCTGTGTGATAATTAGCCATAGCCCATAACACTGCTACAGGAAATAACGCTGCAATTATCCCAATTAAAAAACCTGCTGATGCTGCAAAAGAATAAGCAACTGTTGCTTCAATTAAACTCAACGATATGCTAATGACCAATGCGGCTTTTTCTGGATGATTTTCATGATGACCCTCTAATTGATTCAGCATCTCTAATTGAGAGCGAGTATATATTTCCGATAGGTTATTTTCTGGTAATTTTAATTCTTCTGGATACATACTTCGTCTTTGATAAAATGGTGAATTGTCAAGCGGACTATTGCCGATTATTGTACAAACCACGCCAATTATTAGCGGATTTATTAGCCAGTAGAGTTGTTGGCATCTTCAATCGCTTTACGGCTACTTTTGGTCTGATTTTTCAACTTGATTCCCGCCAGCACCTTAGTCGCATTCTCATGGGCGAAAAAGGTAGCTACAGCACCACCAATTAAACCTGCTGAAATTGACAGCGCCCCTCTTCCTGCTTGTTTGGCAAGCAATTGTGGTACAGTAGCAAATGTCAACGCCCCTGTGAGAATGACTATAATTTGAGTTATTTGTCGCTGATTGCCTCCTAAGCGATGTGAGCGACACTACTTGGATAGTGCCTATTCCTTTAGATGCGTCATGTGTAATATTTTTTCAACTACCTCGTCCGTTTTAGGGCGAGGATTACTAACTGGAGTTTAGACTAATCAGGACTTACGCAACTGGCACAGGTGATGCCTGCGGCGGGCTACGCCTACGCTATCTATTTGACAATTTAATAACCCAAATTTGCTCACGTTCTATGATATTTAGAATAAACTAAATGAAAATTATTACTAATTTGTATATCAACAAATGTTGATTAAATATTGAAATTTTGTTGATTGCCTGTCTGAGGTAAAACTTACATAATAGAAGCAACCTATTTCAAGCAGAGTAGTTAGGTTTCATTGAATGTCGAGATAGGATTCTGAATTTATCGTTAATGGTGGCAGCAGTTTTAACCTTATTGTGGCGACAAGTTCCTGGCGTTCAGGAGTTAAATCGTTTGTTAGCAAGAGCAGGTTTCTTATGGTGTGATGTTACCAAAGTTGCCCAACAATCACTTTCAGAAAGATTTTTAGTTTTTCCTTCGGAATTATTTGAACGAGTATTTAAAGATTTATTACCTCAATTACAACAGAATTGGCAACAAAGACTTCAGCGACCATTGCCAGATAGTGTTAAATTTGCACTCTGTAATTTTGAACGAATTTTGATTGCTGTTCGCGTAGCGTGCCCGAAGGGCTTAGGCTCTACATTAGAGGCTTTATTCCGCAAGCTAAAAAGCCTAGAAGATTTGAAAACAGGACAGTTAGCAGGTAAAATCTGTACAGTTATTGATTTGGTTACCCGTTTACCTGTCGAGGTTTGGTTTCACAGTAATCCTGCCGCTTCAGACACCAATTTTGAATCTACATTACTAAATTTAGTAACTGCCAAGACTTTAATTTTACTCGATAGAGGTTTCTATCATTTCCTGTTTTTACAACAACTGATTAATCAAGAAGTCCATTTTATTACTCGTTTAAAAGCCAAAGCATCTATTAAATATCTAAAGATTTTTAGCTATGACCATTCTCTTAAAGATCGATTGATTCAACTTGGTACTGGTCGTGGTGGCGCACCAGGTACCTGACTTTACGTTTAATCGAGATAAAAGTTGGTAAAACTAGCTATTCTTATATTACTTCTGTCCTCGACCCACAAATATTACCTCCTTACCTTGTCGCAGATTTATATCGTCGAAGATGGAGAGTTGAAGAAGCTTTCTACACAGTAAAACGCTTACTGGGGCTATGTTATTTATGGACTGGTTCTATTAATGGTATCAAGCTACAAGTCTGGGCTACTTGGTTATTTTATGCTATGTTAGTTGATTTGGGTGATGCAGTTGCCGATGAATTAGCTTTACCATTTGACCGCATTTCTTTGGAGATGATTTTTCGTGGTTTGTATCATTTTAGTGTTGCCTGTGACAAAGGTAAAGCGGATGACCCGATTAAATACTTTGCTGCCCCAGAAAATCAAGATTTAGGAGTAGTCAAAGCACTCCGAAAGCCAGTCTCCAAGCTTGATTTATCCCCTTGGACTGCACCCTCGCAGACATTTGTGCAATTACTTTAACCTCTCACGCATGGGTTGGTTTGAGGCGAGAAAGTTCTCAAATTTTTGGCGAACGCTGTTTTCTCTGCCCAGGTCATTTTTAATTGACCAGATGTTGATAGACCATCTGCCAGCTTCAGTATTGAGGGCAGCGTGTTCGTTCTTGCAGTTAAAGCGGGTTACTGTACCCGACTCAAGTTTAAATTCTTGGTATTGTGCGTCCTGATTTTTCTCCCTAGTCCATGCCATTCGTTCCTTTGCAGCGCGATACCCCCAATCAGAATTTCCGATATTAATGCTGCGGGCTTCCGTCGCGGCGTAGGAGTCATCACGGTGGTAGTTGATGCCAGCGCCGGGGTTTTTGGAGTAAGTTACCAGCACAATATCAGCATCAGGGTATAGTTGCTTGACAAGTTCCATTAACTTGTTGTCCTGTACCCCTGGCTTGAAGTCTTTGTCTTTTAAATCCCATTTTGCACCGACCCATGCAACTTGTCTCAGTAGTGCGTAGTTGGATTTATCGTTTTCAAGTACGGGTTTGAGGTGGGTTTCAAGGTGCGATCGCAATTGTTCAACTTTTTCCTCGCTTACCTTACCCAATATTTCGATAGCTTTGGTTTGATCCGCTTGGCGCGAGTTTGATAGTAATATTGCTTGGTTCTTAGTTTCTGATTGTGTGCCTGTTAATACTTGTATCTCAACCGCGTTTTGATAAACTTGTGAAATACCTGCAACTGTAGCGTTAGTATTTGATTGAATGTTGGTTATATTATTTTCTGGTACAGCTTTTGCAGGAATAATTGGTACTGGAGAATCTTCTTGATTAAGCTCTCTGGGACGGTTAGGTAGTGCTTTTAGAGCTTTTTTGTACTCACTATTTTCTGGAATTTGGTTTAATTCTAAACGACTACCTTCAGTCGCAACTTTTTGATTTAACTCTGCACTAAGCTGTTCGTAGCGGTCAAATCCATCAACTTCACCGATATTAATCGGTTCTCCAAGTAAACTATTTAGTTCTTCGTTTATTTTTTCACTAATCTCATTTTTATTAAAAATAAATGTAGCTGTGTTACTCTCAATAAAATAATGATTTTCAGTATATTTTGATTCTAGCCAAGTAGCTACAGCGATCGCGTCTTGTGCGGGAACTACTAATCCGAGAGCTTCTTTAGCTTCTAAGAGCGATCCATCTGGCGAACTATATTGTTGGTTTGGGTTATAAAAATATACAGTTTGTTCTGGAACGACTGGAGTGATTTGTGAAGGTGTATCTGCACTCTTGATATTACCACCAGCACGGTCAATAAAGGTTTGTTTTAGTTCGTCACTAATAGTACTTTCATCAGTAGTTTTTCACTCTCCCCCAGTAAAAAGGGATTAAGAAACAACAGGAATATGAGGATGTTTTATACCCCTGCGAGCTTGAGTAAGAACTTGAGCAACGTAACTCCAAGGGTCAACTTTTCTTAGACGACAAGTTTCAACAACACTTAAAATAGAGCAATAAGCTAAACTTCCTTCAGTAGTGCGAGTTCCATAGCTAATACGTCGGGCAATAACAGCATGTCGTAAAGCCCGTTCTGCTTCATTATTGGTCGGTGGTAATTGCGGATGATAAAAACACGCAACTACAGCATCCCAATCGGCTAAAATCTCTTTTGCTAAAGCCTTTAACTTGGTATGCTCTATTCCCGTAGCCAATCGGCAGACTCGATAAAGGCGAGCGGGGTTCGAGTCGGTTTCATCCTTATCCCCGTCGCCAGTGGCAAGCTCATGTATTAACCCAAGTTGCTAGTTATATATTTAGGCGATCGCATGGGGTAATTTAAGCTATAAAATCCCCTCCAGACAGAAAAGTAGGAGGGGAATATGCTTAATGAAATAATTACCATTTATGCTATCATTGACGATTTGTTAAAAGCGATTGGCCATGATGAAGATTGTCGTCGTGAGGTGAGCGATGCAGAAATTATTACAACGGCAATAATTGCGGCAATATACTTTTGTAGTAATCATAGCAAGGCTTGTAGCTATATGAAAGACCATAATCTCATCCCCAATATGTTAGAGAAATCACGTTTTAACCGGAGATTACACAAGATATCAATGCTGATGAACGATTTATTCCATCAAATAGGCATGATCCTAAAAGAGATAAGTGAATGTACTGAATATCTTTTAGACTCATTTCCTGTACCGATGTGCGATAACATTCGGATATTTAATGTGAAATTAATTAAATCAGAGGAATACAGAGGTTACATTGCATCTAAAAAACGATATTTTTATGGGGTTAAAGTCCAGTTATTAACCACCAGAAGTGGTATTCCAGTAGAATTTGTATTTTTACCTGGTAGCGCTTCTGATGTGCGTGCATTAAACGCCTTACCGTTAAATCTACCACCTAGTAGCGAAGTATATGGTGATTCTGCGTACACAGATTATACTGTTGAAGATGACTTGGAACAAAGCAGTCAAATATTCTTGAAAGTTATGCGGAAAAAGAATTCCAAACGTCAAGATGAACCCTGGAATCAGTATGTTAAGCAACATATAAGGCATTATATTGAAACAGTGTTTAGTAGTATCACTTGTATCTTCCCCAAATCAATTCATGCAGTAACTTATGAGGGGTTTTTGCTGAAACTGCAAGCATTCATTTTTGCATTTACTCTCCAGCAAGCATTTATCGAATGAGCTAAATTTAATACTTTATTCGGATTCTAGACTAATACTTTTGGTTGAGTCAAAGTGACGGTTATGCGTGGCTCAACTGCGACTTTGAAGTACCTGTTCGTACTCAGTAGAAAGTTTGTTTTTGATAACCCGCAACTTGGGTTA
>CAVYXS010000062.1:0-43734 GCA_963772205.1 uncultured cyanobacterium | reverse complement strand
CAGTTAAGGCTCGAATAGCTGTAAAATAGGCATTGTTTCCAAAAATGGAAATCAAGCAGGGTGCATCTCAAAGAATTTTCGTTAGTGTCTCCCAAGATACAAAGTACGGAGATATTCAAAGCGATAGAGGTCGCTATCCCAGCAACTTCAATCGAACAAGCGATCGCTAAAAATAAAGTCGAAGAGGAACGTCATCGCTCATTACCAGCACAATTGGTAGTTTGCCTGATAATAGCAATGAGCCTGTGATCAAGAGATTCAATGCGGGATGTACTAAAAAATCTCATTGATGGTCTTTCAGAGGCATGGGTAAAAGTTGGTAAATATTGGCGTGTCCCATGTAAATCAGCTATTACCCAAGCCAGACAGCGATTAGGAGCAGGAGTGATGAGACAGTTGTTTCATCAATTGGTACAGCCAATGGCAACTAAGGAAACGGTAGGAGCTTTCTTAAATGGATTACGAATTGTAGTGATTGATGGAACCTGTCTAGATATTCCAGATAGCGATGAAAATGCCAGGGTTTTTGGTCGTCCCGGTAGTCGTCCTGGGACACGAGCGGCATTTCCCAAAGTTAGATTAGTGATTTTGGTAGAGGCAGGAACACATCTAATTTTCGATGCACTAATGTGCCCATATAAGATTGGAGAGCGAGTCAGGTCACTAAAACTATTGCGCTCGGTAACATCCGGCATGTTGTTAATGTGGGATAGGGGCTTGCATTCCTACGCAATGGTGCAAGCAACGGTAAATAAAGGTTGTGATTATTTAGGAAGAATTCCTGCCAATGTTAAATTTTTAAACGAAGAAACTTTAGCGGACGGTTCTTATTTGAGTTATATTTATCCTTCTGGCAAATTGAGAAAAAAAGGCTTTCAGCCAATACAAGTACGAGTCATTGAGTACACAATTGAGAATCCTGATAACCCAGAAGAACAAATCAAATATCGTTTAATTACGAGCTTATTGGACATTGTAAAATTCCCAGCCCAGTTGCTAGCTTGTGAGTACCATCAACGTTGGGAAGTTGAGAATACGATTGATGAACTCAAAGTACATCTTTTAGGACGAAAAACTCATATTCGTTCTCAAAAACCACGTGAGGTAGTGCAAGAAGTCTACGGTTTGTTATTAGGACATTGGGCTATCCGGTTATTAATTTTTCAAGCTGCAAGTAACGCGAATGTTTCACCCTTACGTCTAAGTTTCACAGGAACATTACGAGTTGTTCGTCGTGCCCTTCCTAAATTCCAGCGCTTACAACCACAAGAACTTCCCTTTTTTTTAGTTGGTTAACTGTTGAGATTCTTGACCAACTTTTACCTGAAAGGGTTCATAGAAACAACCCAAGGGTTGTGAAAAAGCCTGTATCAAAATTTCGCTCGAAAAAGGTTAAACACAGAGGTACTGGAACAATAACCAATCCTCCTGTGTTTGTTGTTTCAAGCACTGCATAGCCTTAACTGAACCGTATTGTTCTATAACTGGGATAATTCTCATCACCCGATTCTGCTGCTTTTGCTTGTACTCTGATCGCAACCTGTTGAGGAGTAATTCGTTTACTACCCTTATTTCCTTCCTTATAGGTATTGATAATGAACTTTTGCCACTCAGCATCAATCCGGTGTTTGCCTTTGTCAGCCCGTTCAGTGGTTTGAAGTGCAGCTAATCCTTGTTCTTCCCATTTTTTCACCAGTCGCCGTACTGTTCGCACTGACTTACCCAGTTTGGACGCTATCTCCCTTTGCCTTTGTCCGTAAGTTTGGCGATGGCTACGCCCGCCGCAGGCATCGCATGGTTCGAGTAGTTTTTGGATCAACTCCAATAGTTCTTTATCACTGGCGGATAGTTCGGTGATAATCTCACTACTTTCTATTTCATCGTCATTGAGTTTATCATTTTGTCTTTCTATCATATATGTTTATTACAAACATAGTTGAATTATACTATATTGAAGGACAATTAATTTGTCAAATAAAGTAAGGGTTGGAAAAATCACAAGTTTTAATAGAGGACAACTAATTTGTCAAATATTTAAACTCGGACAGTTATTTTGTCAATTGATGTTGAACAGGCTAAATATAGGCTAGAATAACAAAACCCTTACATAGCAAGGGTTTAGGAGTCAATATTGTTGTGGACATTAATTTGACAAGTGGTCATTTAATTTGGCAATCGACACAGCGATATTTTATGTAGCAGATACTTGTATAGATAATTGTTTTGTGATATGTTAATAGCTGCTAACTATGGCGTATTTTTAGCGGTACTTACGTCTGGTAGCTAGAATTGGAGAGGTGGCAGAGTGGTCGATTGCGTCCGACTTGAAATCGGATGAAGTGAAAGCTTCCGGGAGTTCGAATCTCCCCTTCTCCGTTGAAAATTGGCAGTTAGGCGGTGGCTGTACCTTGAATTTCGTAACTACTGCGTTCAAGCAAGCTAGATGCACAGCTATGAGCTTAACAAATCCAGAGATTGTAAATATTTGTTATTTTCCTAATCAAAGAAATATATTTTTTGATGCCGTAATCTTTGCAGCATGACAATTAAAGCTGGCAAAAAATAGTCAAAAGCTGAAGATAAAGACCAATATTGATAGATAATTCAGACGAGTGATGTAGTAAATTGCCCAATAATATACTTTACAGTGTCTTGTACTGTTTTGAGTTGCGCCAAATCTTGCTGAGGTATTTGAATATTAAACTCTTCTTCTAGCTTCATAATTAATTCTAACGCTATCAATTCATCCCCAGCAATGGAAATTCCAGAACCGTAAAATGATGAATTTGAATTTATCTCAACTAGAGGAAATGACAAAGTAACATTGTCTTTTTCAATAGATAAATATTCAGCAACTATGGCTTGAACTTTGTTAAATATTTCCGGAGTTTTCATGATTGATAAAATTCTTCTTATTAAAAGTTAAATTTGTATTTATCTGTATTATCAACCTAGGTAGCGTAAATAAAAACCTAGTAAATACGGAATTTTATCCAAATAACGCTGGAACTCTACTGTGAGTATGTAGAGTGTATCGGATGGAGTTTTTATCTGAGATAACAACCAATTTTTACGAATATATACTTAAATATTTAATTAAATTAAAGATTTATGCTATCCGTATATATGCAATGGTAAACAGCAGATAAGCAGTGCTAGCTTGACAGTATTACTCATTGTGATGTCATAAATTGAACTAATTAAGGTAGGTGCTAAATGTCGGTTGTCAAAGAAGAACAGGGTAGCAAATTTATTACAACAGAACCACTCAAAGCTAGTGATGCTGTTGAACAAAAAGTTTGGGATGCTATCCGCAGTACATTTGCTGATAGAAACTGTATCGGTTATTGGCGTTATCCGATTTTCTCCAAAGTAGGAGAGATTCGTAAAGAGCCGGACATCTTGATTGTGGATCGAGAATTTGGTTTAGTAGTCATAGAAATTAAAGCTGTCACCATTGAGCAAATAATTGGTGTCGATGGGGGAAAATTGCAATTGCAAAACTCAGACATCACAGAAGTAAATCTTGATCAACAAGCAGAACATCAGTTACGAGCATTGATATCATATTGCGATCGCGAAAGTGCAATTTGTCGTAAAGTAACTGGTAGAGTCATTGTCACATTACCGCTGATTACCCAAGAACAATGGCAGCAAAGAGGCTTTGATCAATTACCTGATGCTCCCAGGATAATTTTTCAAGATCAGCTAGGCAAAGCTTGGTTTACTCGAACGTATTTCACAATCGACTGCTGTCGTGTCAGGAGCAAACCTGGAAGATAAAGACTGGGAATTGCTACTGTCAGTGATTGGTGGGACACCTGTATTGCGTAAACCAGAGCGTAATAGAATCTCAACCACAGGTAAAACCCGCGCCAGCGTTATTGACAGTTTACGAGAAAAACTCTACGAAATCGATTTACAGCAAGAACATATTGGTAAAGAAATACCCCCTGGTCCTCAGCGAATTCGCGGTATAGCAGGTTCTGGAAAAACAGTGCTGCTATGTCAAAAAGCTGCTCATATGCACCTCAAGCATCCAGATTGGGATATTGCCTTGGTATTTTTCACGCGATCGCTCTACGATTTAATGATTGGGTTATTAGATCAGTGGATACGCCATTTCAGTTGTGGTGAAATGCAGTACAACCCAAAAACTAACTTGAAGTTGCAAGTACTTCATGCTTGGGGAGCAAAAGAACAACCGGGTTTCTACGGAACAATTTGTGATTACCACGGTAAAAGACGCGGAACAATCAAAGATACGCACGAAAGACAGCCAAACCGAGGCTTAATAGACTTAAGCAAGCGGCTATTGGAAGAAATCGAAATTGAACCCATGTTTGATGCGATCTTGATTGATGAAGGTCAAGATTTAGTAGCCGAAGATGATTTAAAATATCAAGATAAACAAGCTATCTATTGGTTAGCTTATCAAGCCTTGCGACCTGTAACAGAGGAAAAACCAGAAGAAAGGCGGTTAATTTGGGCTTACGACGAAGCACAAAGCCTTGATAGTCTAGTAGTCCCCAAAGCTAAAGAAATATTTGGGGAGAAATTGAGCAATTTGTTGAATAAACAACCGCAATATTCAGGTGGTATTAAACGTTCAGAAGTGATGCGCCGTTGTTATCGTACACCAGGGCCAATTCTCACAGCCGCTCATGCAATTGGTATGGGTTTGTTACGCCCAGAGGGAATGCTCACAGGTATTACAAATAAAGATGATTGGAATAGAATTGGTTACGAAATCAAGGGAGACTTTCGGCGGATTGGTAAGCCAATTACTGTTAAAAGACAGCCGCAATATTCACCAAATCCGATTCCTGAACTTTGGGGAAATCCTGTATTAGAGTTTGAAACTTATGATTCTCGCCAAGCAGAAATGACGGCTCTGGCTGAGAACATTATGCATAATATTGTCCATGACGGACTGAATCCCAGTCGTGATATTTTAGTCTTAGTTTTAGGCTCAACTGCTGACGCCATTGAATTAGAAACTCATGTTGCGAGTTTCTTGATGGAGCATGACATTGATATTTATGTCCCCACTGCTTTGAAGTTAAATGATTTGGTGCTGGAATGGCCTAACAAAGATCCAGATAAATTTTGGCACGATGACGGTGTGACAGTATCTCGCATCACTCGCGCCAAGGGACATGAGGCTGATATGGTGTATGTGGTTGGCTGCGATCATGTGGCTCGTAATGAAAGTGATATCAACTTCCGTAACCAGTTATTTGTGGCTTTAACTAGGGCGCGGGGTTGGGCGAGTTTGAGTGGTGTGGGTCATTATCCTATGTATGATGAGATGCGGCGAGTAATTGCTAGTGGTGATAGTTTCACTTTTAATTATCAGCGTCCACCTAAGCGGGATATTGGTGATGGGGATTAAGTTTTGGTGATTGTTTCACGCAGAGGCGCAGAGGCGCAAAGATTTCTGAGTGTCTTCCCTTCGGGTTCTGCTCTGCAGTCTGCGTCTTTGCTGTTTGACTACTCTTCTACTACTTCTACTAAGTCTTCAATCATAACATCAAAGGCACGAGCTAATTTCTGGAGTGCGGTAAAGTCAACCATCGTCATTCCTGGCGAACGGGCGTAGGTTCTTAGGGTACTATAGACCACACCGGAACGATCAGATACTTCTTTGATCGTCCAGCCCTTCTCATCTGCAAGTTCTCTAACCCTTAACCTAATAATCCCCATTTTTATATTGACAGTTGACTACACTTAGTCGTTTAATAATTGTAGTCGATAAAACGATCGCCCCACGTCGTCCAAAACTAAAGGCGATCGCTTGATTGAAAAAATCTCCCGTAAAAAGGATGATGTCTCCGCTATCTACTGACAGGGAAAAATCTACCTATTTCACAGGCTAATTTTATGTTATCATCTCTCCAGCCAAAAACGCTCGTCATTCGTGCATCAAAAATTGTTCACAAATCGTCAACACTTCACCCACTCACCCGATTTGTCACGGAAGAAGCAGTTTGCCTGATGTTTAACATCAGTTTTGAAGATATCTATACTGTTCAATGCTGGCGGTACATGGTTTACATCCACGCCAAAGGTTTAAGTCAATTTGTCAGCTACGCTGATTTTCCGCCCATTGTCGGCGTTCAAGCACCTACCCCAGCAGAGATTGTTAAATGGCGCAGGCGTTGGCGCAAACAACATGATGATCCTCAAAGACAGCACGCACCTAAATGGTGGAAAGAATTTTTTGCTAAGGAATTTTGTCAAGCTTTCTCACAGCGTATGTTATACAGTTGGGGACAATTGATTGGGTTAATCAAATTCGCCTTTTCTGAAGAAACTTTGGAGACACTGCGAAATCATTACCGCCAAGAAAAATCCCTATTTATATCTGATGCAAAAACGCTTTCGTCCCTAAGATGTGGTTAGTGACGAAAGCGTTTAGCGAGTGACACTCAACTATTCAGCCGGTTTATTACTGGCGCGATTAGCCCGCGCTTCAGCGGAGGCGAATACCTCATCAAAATTCTCCAGAACTTCACCAGGGAAATTTTCCAAAATCCTTGTAGAAATAGCCACCCGGCCTTTACCTTCATCCAAGTCAATAATAACAGCTTTAATTGGCTGACCGATGTGAAAAACTTTTTCTAGCGATTCAATGAATTTTTGGCTGACTTGCTTGATGTGAAGCAAAGCGCTGACACCATTTAAATCGACAAATACACCAAAAGGTTTGATTCCAGTAATTTTACCTTCAACCAACTGACCTAGTTCTAACAAGCTAAAGCTACTCGAACGAGTCGCCAAGCGCTGGGAAAGTATCAGTTTGTTAGTGTTGCGATTGACTTCCAAAAAGCCAACGGTGAGAGTTTGACCTTTGAGTGATTCTAAATTATCACGCTCAACCAAGTGCGATCGCGGAATAAATCCCCGCAAAGATTGAATCTCAACAGTGATTCCACCTTTATTCACACCAGTTACGCGCACTGGGACTGTTTGGGAATTTTCTTGCATTTGCGCCAATTTGTCCCAGATGTGCTGAATTTCCAACTGTTTGCGAGAAAGAGTTACTTGACCTTCTGCATCCTGTTCACGGATAATCAAAAACTCTAGTTCTTCTTGTAATGGTAGCACCTCCGATAAATCTGTGATTGCTCTCAAAGAAGCCTCATCGCGGGGAATAAAAGCTGACGATTTGCCACCAATATCAACATAGGCGCCATCATGGTCAAGTTGAAACACCTTACCATGTACTACCTGTCCTTTTTGAAACTGGTAGTCGTGTATTTCCAGTGCTTTGGCAAAGTCGTCCATTGTAAATGACGAATTGGCTGTTTGAGAACGTTTCGATTCGGAATTCATGACTTTTGAAGATAAATTTTTATTTGTCATTTGTCATTTGTCCTTGGTGTTACAAATGACAAATGACTCAGAACAACTTTAACGAACAGTATGCAACGACTGCGGAGGTTTTCAGTCCAGTTGACCAAACAGTTGTTTCACCTGCGCCCAAGCATCGGCTGCAGCTATAGAATTATAGCTGCCACGATGGTCACAGAAAAATCCGTGGTCAGCTCCATCGTAGCGAAACACACGATGGGGAATTTTGTATTTTTCTAACTCTGCTGCAATCTCGTCTACCTGCTCTAGAGGGATGCTGCTGTCTTCGGTGCCAAAGAAGGCGTAGAGGTGCCGGGAATGTCCCTGGTACGGGTGATAGTGGGTTCGCCACCTCCTGGTGTGCGGGTGGTAATTCCTGCCCCATAGAAGGAAGCCGTAGCCTTGATATCTGGTAGAGTAGCTGCCAGATATGCTACATGACCACCAAAACAGAAGCCGATGACGCCAAAGCCATCTTGTTTGACTTGGGGGAGGCTTTTAAGATAGTCAATTGTCGCCTGAATATCGCTCAATAACTCTGAAGCTGTGGTTTGCATTGCATAGCTTCTACCAATTTCAATATCTTCTGGAGTGTAGCCAGTTTCAAAGCCAGGGGCTTGTCGTTGGAAGAGTGCGGGAGCGATCGCTACATATCCAAGTTTCGCAATCCGTTCTGTGACTTCGCGAATGTGGACATTGATACCAAAAATCTCTTGTAATACCACCACTCCTGGGTAAGAACCAGGGGCTTGTGGTTGTGCCAAATATGCCACAAGTTTGACATTACCTTGCGAAATTTCCACGGTTGTGGTATTTATTACTTGCTCTGTCATAATATTTTTTACCAGTGTTGTGTGATTATTTGATATAACTATGCCAGGATATGAAAGTGATTTTCAATTGAATGATGAATTACAAAAAGTGAAGAGGTGAGAAATTTCCACCAGAGAAATTCAGTGTATAAATAAATAAAATATTTAACAGGTAGGATATGCAGCTGATTCCATACCGCTACTAGCACCTAGTACAGCATGTTGGAAATAAAGATACCATCTGACAAAGCTGAAAATCCTGGCTGGTAATGAGGTATTTTGAATTTTTAATACTTCTCCTGAAGCTCAGTACAAGTTTTGAATTTTGAATTCCGCACAGCGGTACGTAGGAGGTTTGCTGATGATTCAATTCCGCATTCAGCCAGACAGTGAAATTCCCGCATCAACCCAGCTGTTTAATCAAATCCGGTTTGCGATCGCCTCTCGCCAATATCCACCTGGATACAAATTACCGAGTACGCGGGCTTTAGCAATGCAGACTGGGTTACACCGCAATACAATCAGCAAGGTTTATCGCCAGCTAGAAGAAGACGGATTTGTTGAAAGTTTAGCAGGTTCGGGAATTTATGTCCGCGCTCAAGGTCATGAAGGCGGTAGTAAGCTACAATCGCCCATTCTCAAACAACATCCCGAAGCTGATACAGTTGTGCAGCAAGCACTTGACGAACTACTGTCCCAAGGATGTACACTCTCCCAAGCACGGGAACTATTTCTAGCGGAAATTGATTGGCGCTTGCGTTGTAGCACGCGGGTACTTGTTGCTGCGCCATCTCAAGACTTGGGTGTGGGTGAGTTAATGGTATACGAATTGGAGGACGCCCTCAAAATACCACTGCAGTTGGTATCAATGGACGAATTAGCTGCTGTACTAGATAAAACAACCTCCGCCACTGTCGTCACAAGTCGGTATTTTATCAGTGATGTGGAAGCGATCGCCGCGCCGAAAGCTGTCCGTGTAATTCCGCTGGATATCTACGACTACAGTAAAGAAATTAACCTGCTGAAAACCTTACCAAAAGAAAATTGTGTGGGTATAGTTAGCCTCAGTTCAGGAATTGGCCGCCAAGCCGAAGTAATTTTACACGGTTTACGTGGCGATGAACTACTGGTGATGACTGCACAACCAAAAGATGCTTACAAACTGCAGGCGATCGTCAAGCGGGCGGAAGTAATTCTCAGCGATCAAGCCAGTTATACAGCCGTACAAGCAGCTGTGCAAGCAGCTGCGGAAGACATTATTCGTCCACCCAAGTTGATTAAGGTGGAAAATTACATTGGCACCAAGTCGATTAATTTGTTGAAACGAGAGTTGGGCTTGGGTTAATCTCCCTGTGTCTCTGTGGTTTTTTGATTTTCACCCAGAGGCACAGAGAATATGAGAATTTTGTAGGGTGCTAGGGAAAATAATACAACTGCGACAGTCTAAATCTCTATCACTGACGCACCCTACGAGTTCAAATATTGGGTAATTTATTTTTTGGTACTACCTAACCAGGATTCTAAATCGATCAACTGTCTAAAATCCAATAAAGCCTCACCCAAAGCTTCTAACTCATTGACACCGAGTTCATCGATCTGTAATTGTAGCGCCTGTGATAAAGTGCCAACTTGTCGAGTTAATAGTCTTTTAATCAGCGATCGCGCTTCTTCTTGTCTACCTTCCTGACGACCTTCCTGACGACCTTCCTGAAGAATATCCTGATAAATCACTGATTCGCGCATCATACCCTCCCGAAACATTTGCTGAATCAATCCCTTCTTAAATTTTAACCCAGCCATGATTTGAACATAGCTAGACACCTCACGGCGCTGTTCTGGCTCAAGCTGAGTGACTCGTTGAGCAACCGTTTGTAACAAAACTGGAGGTAACGCTATATTTGATGCTGCTGAAGTAACAGAAAAACTGTTGAATGCAAAAGCAGCCTATTTTAGAGAGTCGCTGATAGCACCATATAGAGATAAGTTCGTATTTAAAACATTTCATGATGGAACATTTGATTTAGAGTTAGAGAATTTAACTTATGACAAATACTTTGTTTATTATTCTGGAATGATGTCTTTATCTACGCTAGATAAGCTCACAAATACCTATCCTAAGTATAAAGATATTTTTACACGTCTTTATCAAAACTCAGAGGTCATCTACTGCTCTTCCCGTTTTAGATATAATCTTGCCAAACTGATGAGTGTCATTGTTAACAAAATAGGTGGGGAAGCGAGTTTGAGATTTCGTAAATTTATATCAAAAGAAGGAATGAACAATTTGTCTTGGGATAAAGCACGTACATTTTCCAACTTAGTGGTATATGATGCTCAAAAAGATCAAATTACCTTCGACATATCTAATGTTCAGTAATTCATAAGTGATGTGCTGGTCATTTGTTTGAGTGTGCAGTTTCAATGAAAAATACAAGGTGAAATATATATGGATAAAGATGAAATTAAGCGCCGCCTAAATAAGCGAATTGACGAAGATAACGCTTTTGCTAATCAAATGTCGCAAGCCCTTGATGCTAAGAATAATGATTGGTTCTTACGGTTAATACAAAAAGTAATTGGTGTTATTTTCGATGAAATTTCATCAGATATTTTGAATTGGCTTTCTAATAAATTCCTCAATTAAACATTTTCCTCAATGTGTTTAACGAGCTTATTAATTCAGTACGTAAGTTGAGTTAAACAAAGCGCATCACCAAGTGTAGGCGCACCCCGCCGCAGGTATCGCTCTCGATTTTCTCACCTATTTGTAATCATTAACGCTTTCCCAGAAACCCGACTTTTTCAAGAAGTCGGGTTTCTAATTTTTCCCGAATTATATATAGCTTCTCCTAATCACATAACCTATATAATAGCCCCCTCCTCGCTTGCGGGGAGGGGGTTGGGGGTGGGGTTCTTATACCTCACAAACCGCTATAATATACATATAAAATATTTTAACCACTATCAGATTATCAATTGATGCGAAAAGTACCAATTCAATTACCAGATAAGGACTATGAAAAAATTGCTAAAGCCAAAGGAATTTTAAAGGATAAGAAAGAAGCAATTATTACTCATTTAGACAATCTTCGTCAGGAGTGGGACGAATTAGATATATTATAGAAGTGAATGTGCAATCTTATGAAAGAAAACCTAAAAATCGGGTTAAAGCAATTACTGCAAGAAAAGCGCGAAGAAATCCTGAACATCGCTGCTAAACATGGAGCTTATAACCTGCGAATTTTTGGTAGCGTCGCTAGAGGAGAAGACACAGAAATAAGCGATATTGATTTTTTAATTGATTACGATTTAAATCAAATATCGGCTTGGTTTCCTGGTGGGTTAATTCGAGATTTAGAAGCTTTGTTAAATCGTAAAGTTGATGTAGTAACAACTCAATCTTTGCATTATTTAATTCGAGATAAAGTTTTGAATGAGGCTATTGTCTTATGAAAGATAGTCGAATTTATTTAATTCACATTCGAGATTGTATCGGCAGAATTAAGCAATATACACGTGATGGGAAAGAAGTATTTTTTCAAGATATAAAAACTCAAGATGCTGTTTTAAGAAATCTACAGGTAATGTGTGAATCAGTGCAAAAATTACCCAGTGATTGGAAAAATGCCTACCCGGAAATTGAATGGAGTAATATAGCTGGTTTTAGAAATCGCTTAACTCATGAATATTTGAGTGTAGATCTAAATATTATTTGGAGTGTGATTCAGAATTATTTGCCAGATTTAGAAGTAACGATTGAAGCAATGGCGCAGGAATTTTGGAATATTTAATTCGGAGATTAATTACTCTTCCTCAGTCAAAACCGCATCAAAAACCTGTTGTGCGGTAAACTTAAGATTGGGGAAAGAAGGCGAGACAATCACATCATTGCCACGGAACATTCTTTTTACGTATTCCCCCTCAACCAGTTCGCAGATAAAAATCGTAGATTCTTTAGGATTCCCTATAAATTCCCGTCCCCCCAACGCAGCATAATCTACAATCCAGTACTCAGGTACACCGATGATTTCATAATCTGCAAACTTTTTATGATAATCGTCACGCCAGTTAGTACCTGACAATTTCAACAATCAAGGGCACAGATGCACCATATATAACGGTTGATTCTTTTTTCCACAGCGGTTCGTTAACAAGATTTTTCCGATTTAGTAGCAAAATATCAGGAGAGTAGCCTGATTCGTTTGCGGGTGGTTTGACTAGCGCGGTTTTCGGTAAAAAGTACGGTAATTTTAACTGTTTGTATTCTGGCACAATCTCCTCAACTAAAAAACCAACAACTCCTTCATAATCTCCCACAGGTTGTGCCATTTCCACAATCACTCCATCATGTAATTCGTAACGTCCCCCTTCTGGGCGCCACGCAGCAAATTCTGCAAATGTTACTACTTTAGGTAAGGCTTGAGTCATAGTTACAGTTTAAATTCGCGTTTAGCAGTTGTATGGTCGGAAATTAGGGTACATTCTTCGAGTAATGAAGTACAAAATCATATCACGCTGTGTAGGGGCACGGCAGTGCCGTGCCCTTACCGATGTACCTCACGCTTGTCGATAAATGCTATATATCTTTAACAAAAAATATTTTTACTCAACATTTCTGCATCAACTAACCACCTTTTCTACTATCCCAATTCCCAAAAACGCCCCCACCCGCTGCAGGTAAGTAGGCGCATCTTCCAACATGGGAAAATGTCCTGTATCAGGAATCATTACAAACTCAACTTTCTCGCTCAAAGCCGCCGCTTGACGCCCCATAGCAGCTGGTATAATCTTGTCATATTCTCCAGCAACCAACAGTGTCGGTACTGTAAGCCTAGCGAACTCGTCAGGCATTAATTCCGCCTGAGCCTTACTAACTGAAGTAAAAATTGTACCTAAAGCAGCATCATAATCTGCTTCCAGAAAATCTTGCAAAAACGCCTGACGTTCAGCCTTGGGTATGGAGCCATATAAAAATCTCGCCATAAACATCCTGTCAACAAATGGTATTTTCCCTAACCATTTGGGACGAAACTTAACTACGTAGCCACCAAATTTATGAAAGGCGCTAAACGCTTTTTCGTCGTACTCAAAAATCCCGCTACAGGTTAAAATCCCTTTTTCCACAAGTTGCGGGTAGCGGTTGAAAAACAAAGCCGCGATAGAGGCGCCCATTGAATGCGCTTGGATATACACACGCTGGATTTGCAAGCCATCTAATAATGCTGCTAAATCGTCAGCGTATTCCTCCAATTCATAGCTTAACTCTTGAATGGCTGCCGATTCTGCTTGAGGCGACTGAGACTCGACAACAGATTCACTGACTTGGGCGATGGTAGGTTTTCCACGGGAACGCCCAAACCCCCGCATATCGTAGAGCAAGCAATCGAAATTGTCTGATAAAGCATTAGCAGTACTTGTCCAGTATCTAGCAGAACCAGCCCAACCGTGGACAAAAACCATCACTGGCTTAACTAAAGAACCAGATGGTTTTTTTACCCACTCATAGTAATGCTCAACGCCACGAACTTTAATGTAAGGCATTTGGAAATTTAGGAGTTAGGAGTTAGGAGTTTGGAGTCTTAAGTTTTGGAATTAACTCTTAACTTCTCAGTTTACTCGTAACTCAGCACTCATAACTCACAACTATTTACGCTGATTCTGGCTTAGGTAGGGAGGACGGATGTACTAGTAGTTCGGCTGTGGAACGTTTTTCCACCATCTCCCGTGTGACAGTGCAGCGAGTCACATCTTTACGAGATGGTAACTCATACATTACATCTAGCATCAGTTCTTCGACAATCCCCCGCAACGCTCTGGCACCAGTTTTGCGGCGGTAGGCTTCTTGGGCGATCGCACGTAAAGCATCTGCTTTAAAATCTAATTGTACATTATCCATCTTCAGCAGTTTCTGGTATTGCTTGACTAAGGCGCTGCGTGGTTGGGTGAGAATCGCCATCAGTGCTTCTTCATCCAGTGGCTCTACCACCGCTACCATTGGTATCCGCCCGATAAATTCGGGAATCATGCCAAATTTTACCAAGTCATCTGGTTCTAGATAACGGAGAGTATCCGCAGCTCGTTTCTCTTTCGTTTGTCCTTCTCCCGGTTGCACAAAGCCCATTGACTTTTTGCCCACTCTCTGATCTACAACCTTCTCTAAACCAACAAAGGCGCCGCCACAGACGAAGAGAATGTTACTGGTATCAATCTGAATACAGTCTTGATAAGGATGCTTACGTCCGCCTTGGGGTGGTACATTAGCGATCGTGCCCTCCAGCATTTTCAGCAAGGCTTGCTGTACGCCTTCGCCAGAAACATCGCGTGTAATTGAGGGATTTTCACTTTTCCGGGCTATTTTATCGATTTCGTCGATGTAGATAATCCCCCGCTGCGCTTCTTCAACATCTAACTCTGCCACTTGCAACAGTCGCAGCAAGATATTTTCCACGTCTTCACCCACATACCCCGCTTCTGTCAGCGTCGTCGCATCAGCCACCGCAAAGGGGACATCGAGGATTTTTGCCAGGGTTTGCGCCAAGAGAGTTTTACCGCAACCAGTTGGACCTATTAACAGAATATTAGATTTTTGTAGTTCAACGGCATCATCCGCCCCACCTTTGCCATTGTTTTTAGACTGCACAATCGCCAGCCGCTTATAGTGGTTGTAAACAGCGACTGACAATACTTTCTTGGCTTCATCTTGACCAATAACGTGTTCGTCTAAATACTTTTTAATCTCTCTTGGCTTGGGTATTTGATTAAATGAGAGACTGGAAGAGCGGGTACGACGTTTTTGAGGTGGTTCTGACCGTGGTGCCGGTTGCGACACCGCTGCACCATTTGTGTCCAGTAACTCCTCATCTAGTATTTCATTACACAAGTCAACGCATTCATCGCAGATGTAGACTCCCGGCCCAGCGATCAATTTACGCACCTGCTCTTGAGACTTGCCACAAAACGAACATTTTAAATGGGAGTCGTACTTAGACATACCAGCCTCTTATTTCAGAATGGTGACGTTTTCCCCTACAGTGGGAATATTTTGTCGGGAAATGACCTGATCGATCAAACCGTAGTTTTTCGCCTCTTCGGCCGACATGAAAAAGTCGCGTTCCGTGTCTGCTTCAATTTTTTCTAAGGATTGACCAGTATGCTGGGACATTAACTGATTCAATTTAGCCTTAATGTAAAGAATTTCTCGCGCTTGAATTTCGATGTCAATGGCTTGTCCTTGAGCTCCACCAAGTGGTTGGTGAATCATAATTCGGGAGTCTGGTAGAGACATCCGCTTACCGGCAGATCCTGCTGTTAACAGAAATGCCCCCATGCTCGCGGCTAATCCAAAGCAGATGGTGACAACGTCGGGACGTATCTGCTGTATTGTATCATAGATTGCCATGCCTGCGTAGACTGAGCCACCAGGAGAATTAATGTAAAGTTGAATGTCCTTTTCTGAGTCTTCGGCATCTAAGAACAATAACTGGGCAACAATAGAATTGGCGACGGTATCGTCTATTGGTGTTCCTAAAAAAATAATTCGCTCTCGCAGCAAGCGGGAGTAGATGTCAAATGCCCTTTCTCCCATACCAGATTGTTCTACCACCATTGGCACGATGTTGCTCGGTCCACTCAAGTGGGAGTTAATGTTTATGCGACTCAAACTGGTGATTGGGTAATTTCCCGACTGCGATACAAGCATAGAATAACATTTGAGGATAAGTAGGACAGGAATTAAAACAGCTATGGCTTTACCAACGCTATGAGCGGAGGCTGCCTTTTTAACGAATGGGATTTTTATTCGAGCTATGTGTTAACCATTATGCCTCATCTAAATTCTTCTCGTGCAACCCAGTATCCTGCTAAAAATATCTTAGATTTAGTTATTTCTTCAACTTGTCTTAATTATTCTACCTACAGGAGTGAGGAGTGGTGAGTCAGGAGTTCTCCCCATCCCCCCTCTAGTTTACTCTGGACTGGTAGACTCATCACTGGTAGCTTCACCGCTTGGGTCTGCGGTTTCAGCTACAGTTTCTGCTGCCTCTAAAGCGCTCAAAGAACCTTCAGCGACAAGTTCCACTGATGAATGAGCTAAGAGCCAATCGACGATTTTTTCGGTTGACAGTTCATTTTCTACGACCGATCGCAGTTTGTCTAGGTCAACCTCTTCATCCTCGTACTGCTTTAACAGTTCTGTGACTCTAGCTTGGATTTCTGCTGGTGTCACCTGGATGGACTCTCGTTTACTGACTTCTCGCAAAGCCAGAGAACGTTTGAGGCGTTCAATTGCTTCATCGCGCGATCGCTCCCGCAATTGGGGAATAATATCTGAGGTAAACAATTTCCTCACATCCAGTCCCTGCTGGGAAAGTCGGATGGCTGTTTGTGTCAGCATCGCATCGACTTCTTGCTCAATCAATGTTGCGGGTAAGTCAACTTCTACGTGTTTCAGCAGTTCTGCTAATAAAGCCTCCTGCTGATTGGTTTTGGTTTTCTCTTCGGCTTCTTTTTGATACTGCTGCTCTAAAGAAGCCCGTAATTCCGCTAATGTCTGGAATTCGCTGACTTCTTGGGCGAACTCATCATTAACTTCTGGTAATTCTTTTTCCTTGAGTTCTTTGAGGGTAACTGTGAACACGACTGCTTTTCCTGCCAACTCTTCGTTACCATAAGGATCTGGGAACTGAGCCGAAATTTCTTTGGTTTCTCCTGGATTCAGCCCTATTATGCCAGAAACAAATCCCGGAATGAATTTATCTTCTTGTAACTCCACTTGAAAGCCTGTTGCTTCGCCTCCGGGAATTGGTGTCGGTTCAGCTGATTCGTCTTCGCCTTCAGTTTTTGCCAGCACGCCTTTAAAATCGAGTACAGCGACATCACCAATTTGTGCTGGGCGCCCTTCCACGGGAATCAAAGTTGCTAATTGTTGGCGTTCCTTTTCTATCACCTCCTCTACGCGAGTTTCGTCGTACTTGACTTCCTCGGCTTTGGCGTGTAGATCAGTGTACTGAACTAGATGTATTTCTGGTTCGACATCGACAGCCGCCAAAATCGTTAGGGGCTTACCTGGTTCATAATTAGTAATCAATTCGTCAAAGGAGGAGCGTAATTGCGGTTGCGCCTAGGGACGAAATTGATTCTTGTTTAACCGCCGCCTCGATCCCATCTTGAATTAATTCTTCCAGGGCTGCTGCTTTGATGCGAAGTAAGCCTAGGCGCTGGAGCAATATTTGCCGAGGTACCTTACCTTTGCGAAATCCAGCAATATCTACTGTTTTAGATAAGTTTTTAATCACCTTTTCGTAAGTTTGCTGGGTAGTTTCTGGCGTAATTTCTATTTCCAATCCAATTTGACTGGCGGGAAGTTTCTCCTGGGTGACTTTCATGCTTCTAAAGTATTTCTGGTATTTTTGACTTTGAGTACACACCAGACGCGATTTATCGCTTCTGTTCGTTGATGTCACTTAACTGGGATGGGATGTGCCCACAAAGCATCATCAGATTCCAACTTGGATGAGTGTCCTACAGCAGAGATCCAGTTTACTGCTAATGGCAAAGGAGTTCACACTTTACCGCAATAACTTTACCGCTCACACCTAGGAAACCCATCATGAATGCTGAACCCCTATCAGGCTTGATCCGGAAAAACCTACTCAACGTTCTGCTGTTGACGGTTTCTCAGTTATCACTGGACACTAGGAACTGTGGAATTTATTATCAGAGGGCTAACACCGTGATATCCTAGTTCTTACCCGGCAATTCTTACTCACTCGTTGTACCATTGATTTTGGTCGGCTTGTGAATAGTCATCAGCTTTGCCCTGCCGCATAGCTCAACAGATTGCTGTGCTAGTTTTCGTCCATTTGGATCATAGTACATCAATTGTCTTGACAGACGAAATGTTTATTTACATGACTTGTAGCCAGCCTGTACAATGTCTAAGCGCAGATATATGCATTTTCTTGGTGGATAGCCGTTTGTTGTATAATAATATATACTCTAAAAAGTTAAAAAAATTGAGCAGCAACTTTGATAAACTGCAACATCACTTAATTTATTTCCTCAAGAAAATAAATGTATTAAATTAAAAAAGAGCAGCTAGATTAAAAAAAGTTTTATTTAATGTCGGTTTTTAGCATTGTTAAATTTTGAACGGTTCCAATAAAGTGCAAATAACCTCTTAAAGGAGGAAGCTAGGTTGTCTAAATCCTATAGTGTAGCTATTTTGGGCGCAACAGGTGCTGTAGGCACAGAGTTGCTAGAATTACTGGATAGTCGGAATTTTCCGGTAGCGAATTTGAAGTTATTGGCTTCAGAGAAGAGTGCAGGGCGTAGGCTACAGTTTAAAGGAGAAAGTTTAGCAGTAGAGCCAGTCAGCGATCGCGCCTTTGAGCAAGTGGATATAGTACTGGCAAGTGCGGGGGGTTCCACATCCAAAACCTGGGCTGCTATTGCTGTAAAACAGGGTGCAGTAGTCATAGATAATTCCAGCGCCTTTCGGATGAACCCCGAAGTACCCTTAATAGTACCAGAGGTAAATCCCCAAGCCGCAGCTACCCACCAAGGCATTATTGCTAACCCCAACTGCACGACAATATTGATGGCAGTAGCAGTATGGCCGTTGCATAAAGTCCAACCAGTGCAAAGAATTGTCGCCTCTACCTACCAGTCGGCTAGTGGCGCGGGTGCAAAAGCGATGGCAGAAGTAAAAACCCAAGCCAGCGCTATTTTACAAGGAAATTCACCAGTAGCCGAAGTATTACCCTACCCGTTGGCGTTTAATTTATTTCCTCATAACTCCCCATTAAACGATGTGGGATACTGTGAAGAAGAAATGAAAATGGTCAACGAAACCAGGAAAATATTTGGAACGCAGCAGATTAGAATCACAGCGACTTGTGTACGGGTTCCCGTACTGCGTGCCCATTCAGAAGCGATTAACCTAGAATTCGAGACTCCGTTTAGTCCAGATTTAGCCAGAGAAATTTTAAGTCATGCCCCTGGTGTTAAATTGGTAGAAGATTGGCAGGCCAATCATTTTCCGATGCCAATTGAAGCCACTGGCCAAGATGCAGTTTTAGTCGGGAGAATTCGCCAGGATATTTCTCATCCCTGTGGCTTAGAACTGTGGCTCTGTGGAGATCAAATCCGCAAAGGTGCAGCTTTAAATGCCGTCCAAATTGCCGAATTATTGGTAGAAAAAAATCTGCTAAAGCCAGAAAGAGCATACGTTTCGAGTTAGAAAAAATAGAAAATTAAATTTCGATAATTAGGCGCTCGAAAAATATAAAAAAAATCAGTGCGAAGGTGCTGTTAATGAGGGAAAGTAATTTGCGAATAAGTTGTGAAAAAACAAAACCACCAAAAGACAAAAAACAAAAAAGGTAATCAGGAGTAAAAATAGGGTGGGAGATTTTGGCAGAGTTTTAACCGCTATGATTACGCCGTTTAAAGCAGACGGTAGTGTCAACTATGATGTAGCGGCAGAACTAGCAGCACATCTAGCTAACAATGGTACAGATACATTGGTGGTGTGTGGGACAACAGGAGAATCCCCTACCCTGAGTTGGGAAGAGGAATACCAGTTATTTGTGGAAGTATTGCAAGCCGTAGCCGGAAAAGCCAAGGTAATAGCAGGATGTGGTTCCAATTCTACAAAAGAAGCGATCGCCGCCACCCAAAAGGCAGCTAAAATAGGAGTACATGGTTCTTTACACGTAGTTCCGTATTACAACAAACCGCCCCAAGCTGGACTGTATCAGCACTTTCAGGCGGTAGCACAAGGCTTTCCCGACCTACCGATGTTGTTATATAATATTCCCGGTCGAACAGGTCAAAACCTCAATGCCGACACAGTTGCCCAATTAGCTAAAATTAATAATATAGTTGGCATCAAAGAAGCTAGTGGCAATTTAGATCAAGCGAGTGAAATTCGCCGCTTGACACCAGAAGAATTTCAGATTTACGCTGGAGATGATTCCTTAACCCTACCCTTGTTAGCGATCGGGGCAAAGGGTGTGGTAAGCGTGGCGTCTCATCTGGTAGGAAACCAACTACAGCAGATGATCCAAGCTTTTAGTGAGGGTAAAACCCAAGTAGCCACCAACATCCATCTGCAACTGTTCCCGTTGTTTAAAGCTTTATTTGTAACTACAAATCCCATTCCGGTGAAAAAAGCATTGCAACTTCAAGGTTGGGAGGTTGGTTCAACTCGTCCACCCCTATGTGACGCTGACTCAGAGGTGATTCAGAAATTAGAGGTGGTGCTGAAAGAACTTAGTTTAGTCTAAGCAGCAACTTGTGAAGCGCCGAAAAGCTTCTGGTTGCTAAAGATACATATAAAAAATGGACATAATTTGGGTTTTGTACTGACAACGCCTATGTTACGACTGAAAGATATATTATCAATCCTTCAGCGTTAAAGTCCATTTTATTCAACAAATGATTAAAAATTGGCTGCTTTGCGAGTGACTTAACAGACAGCTAATGTTGTCTTTAATACAAGAACGCTAACTTTTAACTTAAATTAACCACAAACACAATCTCAGGAGAAAATGGCTAAAAACGAAGCTAACTCCGCCCTCAAAATTATTCCCTTGGGCGGCTTGCATGAAATTGGTAAAAATACCTGTGTTTTCGAGTACGATGACGAAATTGTCCTGTTAGATGCAGGATTAGCATTTCCCACAGAGGCGATGCATGGCGTAAATATCGTATTACCTGATACGACTTATCTACGTGAAAATCGCCACAAAATTAAAGGGATGATCGTCACCCACGGTCATGAAGACCATATCGGCGGAATTGCGTTTCACCTCAAACAATTTGAAATCCCCGTGATTTATGGACCCAGACTAGCAATGGCCATGCTAGAGGGGAAATTAGAAGAAGCAGGAGTCCGCGATCGCACAGAGTTAAGATCAGTCCTACCCCGTGATATGGTGCGAATTGGTAAACATTTCCTTGTCGAATACATTCGCAATACGCACTCCATCGCGGATAGCTTTACTGTAGCCATCCATACACCCATAGGCATAGTCATCCACACAGGGGATTTTAAAATTGACCATACCCCAGTCGATGGCGAAAGATTTGACTTCCAGACGGCTAGCGGAACATGGTGAAAAAGGCGTGCTTTGTCTTTTGAGTGATTCAACAAACTCAGAAATACCCGGATTCACCCCTTCAGAACGTTCCGTTTATCCCAACCTAGACCGGGTATTCTCTCAAGCCACCGGACGACTATTTGTCACCACCTTCGCCTCCAGCGTCCATCGCATCAACATGATTTTGGATTTGGCGAAAAAGCACAACCGAGTAGTCACAGTAGTCGGGCGTTCCATGCTGAACTTGATTGCTCATGCCCGTAATCTGGGATACATCAAGTGCGAAGACAACCTGCTGCAACCCTTGCACAGTGTCCGCAATTTACCAGGAGAGGGTGTATTAATTTTAACTACTGGTTCTCAAGGTGAACCAATGTCAGCAATGACCCGCATTGCCAACAAAGAACACCCCCATATTAGAATACGCCAAGGCGATACAGTAGTATTCTCCGCCAACCCCATTCCCGGAAATACTATCGCCGTCGTCAACACCATCGATAAATTGATGCTTCAGGGAGCAAAAGTAGTCTACGGTCGGGAAAAAGGAATTCACGTTTCCGGTCACGGCTGTCAAGAAGACCAAAAACTCATGCTGGCCCTAACTAGACCCAAATTCTTTGTACCATTTCACGGCGAACATCGGATGCTAGTCAAGCACGCCGAAACCGCTCAGAGTATGGGCATCCCCGCAGAAAACATGGTAATTCTCCAGAATGGGGATGTAGTAGAATTAACAGAAAATTCCATCCGCGTCGCTGGTAAAGTGCCATCGGGTATTGAACTGGTAGATACTACAAGTTCTGGTATGGTTAGCGCCAAAGTGTTGCAAGAAAGACAACGCATGGCTTCAGAAGGCATTGTTACCATCGCCGCCGCCATCGACTGGCATGGTAAACTACTGGCGAAACCAGAAATTCACCTGCGGGGTGTAGTCACAAGTATCGAGCGATCGCTCCTGCAAAAATGGGTACAACAGCGAATTGAAGAAATATTGGGCGTTCGCTGGTCAGAATTTACCCAGCCAAAAGAAAGTGAGCAACCCGATGTAGACTGGGGTGGATTGCAAGCAACTTTAGAGCGGGAATTACAACGCTCGATCCGCCGTGAATTGCAATGTCAACCAACCGTGACTTTGTTGATGCAAATTCCTGATGAACCGCCGGTGAAGGTTGCTGATGGGAGAAGAAGGCGCACTCGCACTGCAGCGCAGGTAGCATCTTAGGGAATTTAAGAGGAAAATTTCACGCAAAGGCGCAAAGACGCAAAGTTTTTCTGAGCGTCTTTGCGTTTTGGCTTGAGGTAAATTGATAATAGATAAATAAAGCGACTGACAAATCAAAAATATCCCATAGGGTGGGTTAGAAGCCAGAAAACCTTGACATCTCCGAAATTTTTGGTTTAAGGAATATCTTCTGGCAGAATTGTCATCATCATTTCTTTGCTAACTCCAGAAAGTTTGACAAGTCTATTTGCTTGCTTCTCGATTGTTTTTTCAAAGATATTTCTGACAAGCCTACCATTACCAAATTTTTTATCTCGATTTGTATATAAATCATTTAATTTATTAAGTAATGCCTGCTTTGATTCCTCTGTGAGCTTAAAATGGTTATGCTCACAAATTTTTTCAAATATATTTAGTAATTCATTAGCCTGATAATCTTCAAAATAAAAATACTTATTAAATCTTGATTGTAGTCCAGGATTAGCATTGATGAATCGAGACATTTCCTCACTGTAACCAGCAACTATAACTACTAGTCTGTCTCTATAATCCTCCATTCGTTTTAGGAGAGTATCTATAGCTTCTTGTCCAAAATCATTACCAGAACTTTCTGGTTTTAATGCGTAAGCTTCATCAATAAACAGTACACCATCTAATGCTGATTCAATAAGTTTATCTACTTTAATAGCGGTTTGCCCAATATAACCTGCTACTAATCCGGCTCTATCAGTTTCGACAAGATGACCTTTAGAAAGTATCCCTAGTTCTTTGTATATTTCACCCATAAGACGAGCAACAGTTGTTTTACCAGTTCCAGGAGGTCCACAGAAGACGGAGTGTAATGTCACAGAAATAGTAGCCAATTTTTTTTCTTGGCGGAGTTTCTGGATTTTCAGGAAGTTGATGAGACTATTGATTTCGTATTTAACATTGTCCATACCTACCAGATTATTTAGTTTTTCTAGAACAGCCTCCAAGCCTTGAGAATGACCATCATCATCAAGATAGCGCTTTTTTAGCTCTTTCTTTAATTTTTCTAGTTCAGCATCAATTTCCAAATCCCACTGATTTTTATCCCTAAAAGTCATGTTATATAGTCTCTAAAGCTGAGAAATTTGATTGGTGTCTCTACTATATTCTCTACTATATATTTAAATACCTAGTGAATACACAGATAAGCTATAATTAAAGTACACACAGTAAGCGGCACGCCAAAGCGCAGATGCTCGCGAAAAGTGAGTTTGTAGCCTAAATTAGCGGTAGCTTCTACAACTATTAAATTAGCGACTGAACCAAATAAAGTTAGATTACCCGCCAACGTTGATCCCGCTGCTAACAATAGCCAAAACTGCGTATTACCATCAGGGATCAAAGGTTTGAGTAGCAGTACAGCGGGAACATTAGAAATTAAGTTAGACAAAATAGCTGTTACGCTCAATAAACTCGCAGCAGAGTTGACAAAATGAGTGAATGACTGTAATAAATTCAACTTTTGTGTGACTTTGGTCAAAATAAACAGTCCAGAAAACATTACCAACAGGTTCCAATCTATCTTTTGGAGGATGCGCTGTGGTTTGATTCGCCGAGTAATTAACAACAAGCTAGCAGCAATTAAAGCTGATTCCGCTAGCGGTAAGCCGACAGCAAAAGCAATCAGCAGTCCGGTGGTGATGAATAAAGTTTTATGAAATAATGGTTTCAAAATTCGTTGATTATCGCTGGTTAGGCTTTGACAAGGTTGGGTGGAACGGACATCTGGGTAAAGTAGCCAGAGTATTCCTATCTGAATTACTAAGCCAGTTATCGCCACTGGGGCTAAGGCCTGTAAAAAGTTTAGATAGCTGATACCGGAAAATGAGCCTATGAGGATGTTTTGGGGATTACCGCTTAAGGTGGCTACTGAACCTATATTACTTGCACCGGCGATCGCTAATAAATAAGGTATGGGATTTAAACCTAAACTTTGAGTCAAACTCAACGTCAGTGGGGTAAAAATTAGGGCTATGGTGTCATTGAGAAACAAGGCGGAAAGGATACCATTGCCAAAGGTTAAGGCAATTATCAAGCCTAAGGGACTGCGAGTCAAACTCAACAACAGTGATAGCGATCGCCTAAAAAATCCCCCATAGGATAGATTAGCATTCACAATCATCATGCTCAACAGAAACACAATGGTATTGACATCAATCGCCTCCCATGCTTCCTGCAAGTTCAGAACACCCAGCCCAATTAAAAAAGCTGATCCAACTAAGGCGATGGTGGCGCGGTTCATGCGTAAACCAGGAATATATCCCAACGCCAAGCCCAGGTAAGTCAGCCCTAGTACACCATAAGTTGCAAATTGGATGACAATCACTTTGTTACCGAGTCCTTACCAGCAGTGATGGGTTCGGTAAGAAATGCTCTGTACGTAAGCCATTCAGCCATAATCACTATTATTTACAACAGTGATATTGATACTCAACAGAAATACCGCCAGAAATTTACTATGTTAAGTTTTGTAAATGTTACCAAAAAACCTACCAAAAGATAGATGTCTTTACTAAAATTTAAAATGTGTCAAGTTATGAACAAGATCGGGTGACTACACTTCCGATTTCAGGGAAATTGCGTTTAACTTGATGTAGTAAGAAAGATGTCCTGATTTACGTAGCTACGGACTGAATTCGGATCGCATATCAGTCAGGACAGCATTTTTCCGGTCAAGGTTGTTGCTACGTTGTATATCTTCACTGGAAAGGTGAATACCCTCAATAAAATAGAGGACTAATTATGAAGGTATTTCATAATACCACAAAAAGGATTTTTCTTGCAAGCTGGGTCTCAATAAATTCATCAGAAGCTACTAACACCGATGTAACCCAGCTGCAAGGTTCTACTTCCAAGCGTTATTGTGATATTTTGCAACCCCTACGACAGCGGGTAAACAGTATTCAAGTCCACGATCGCCAATTAGCTCATCGCTTGTGTAAACTGATCCCATCTCAATGTCCCTTTGAGCGCGATGTCAAATTATTCGGAAAAACCATATTTCATATCCCACCCCTGTGTAAGCTCAACCCCTTATATGAAGAAGTAGTGGGCTTACGTTTTCGAGCGCTGTGCTATCTAGCCGATGAATGCGGCGAGGATGTATCGCAGTACTGTTAAAAAGTTAGGAGTCGTAAGGGCACAGCATTGCTGTACCCTTACAAAGGGGAGCATCCCAAATGTGTAAATTTATTTTTTTGTAGCTTCTAGACCGCTTCCTGGACATTAGGGAGCAAGATGCTCCCACTACAAATTTTATGAAGGCAAAATTGCCATGCTCCCTTACAAAGCAGGTCTATTGACTAATTTTTAATGCGCCTAACCTGCCATTTTTGGACGGCTTCTTGAGCATCTTCATAAGCTGATGTCCCCTCTGGGACTAAAGCGGCGGTTTCAATTGCGGTATTGAGTTCTCCTTTGGCAGCGCGAGTTTTAGCCATTTCTAAAATTTTTTCACTCCATTTATTAATGGATTTTTGTGCCGTATCGAAACCGGGTTGACCTGGGGATACTTTTTTCGCTACTTCGATGGCACGATTGAAGGTGGATGCTTGTTCTGGACGAATTAAGCCGTTAGCTGCTTCTATTACGGTTTTGTTGCTGAGGTATTGTTTGGCTTCTAGTCGCCATTGGTTAATTGCTGCTTGTGCTTTGGGATAAAGTGGTAAGTCTTTGGTAATTAATTGAGCAGCGGCGATCGCGTGTGCATATTGTTTGTGTTTACCACGACTTTCAGCCAAATCTAAAATCATCTGGCTCCAAATCTGAATATTTTGTTGAGCTTGTTCGTAGAGCGGTTCACCTGGTGTAATTTTACGAGCAGTGGCGATCGCCAAGCTCAAATCGCTAGCCTGTGTTTGTTGGAGCGACATTTTCGCTAAGTCTAATACTGCTTGGTTCCGTCTTTGTGATTGAGAAATAGCTGATGTTTCGGTGCTTTTTTGGGTTTTTGGTGGAGTTGGTGTAATCGATGGGGAAATAGCGCCAGTATTTGGTATTGTCTTCAGGTCTTTTGTATCACTAGTAGCAGTATTTGATGATGCTCTGAAGATTTCCTTACCTTGAAATCCTGTCTGATTGCGGAGAAAAACGACTGTGATTAAACCTAATACCAGTATGCTCCCTCCACTCCACCATAAAAACTGTTGCCAAAATGGAGTTTTGGACTGACTCAAAGATGATGGAGAAAGTTCAGATGTTGAAGAAGTCGGAATATACCTTCCTCCTGTAGCTACTTCTTGGGAAGGTGGAAGTATTTGGGGTGGGTGTGGAAAGTTTTGATTTTGGTTAAAAAGTGGTTGGCTAACTCGGTTGGAACTTTTCCCTTGGACTTGTTGAGTCTGGGAGTTTTCCAGCCCATGATCAGATCTGGGGTTAACAGTAGTTTCCACTCCTTGATTTTCTGGCCATTTAGCCGATTTTTGTGTTTTCGGGGAATTTTCTGTGAGGGGAGGAGATGCGACGACAGCAAAGGATTCATCAGAGAAAATCATTGGGGAGACTTCGCTGTTGGCTGGCGTGCTATTGTTACCCGATAGCGGCCAGATTTTTGGCTGTGGGGATGGAATGACAGTAACAGGGTTTTGTGTAGGGCGCCAGTGGTGTTGACATAATTCGGGAGTGCGTTGGCTGAGGTAGCTAGCCAGCTCAGTCAGACTACTACCATAACCGGAACGCAAAGCTGCTAAAAACGCTGCTGTAAAGAATCCGTGACCTAATTCGCTACTTTCGTGAGAAAATTGTTCTGGTTGACAAGAAAGAATAGTCGCTAATTGGAGTTCGTGAGCAATTTCCATCGTTTCTTGCCCTACAGGAGCATCCGCCTGTGTACCAAAAGCGCGATTGATATCGAGAATTAACAATACATTCAACTTGGCAAGTTGGAGACTTTGCATCAGCGATCGCAATTCTATGCCAGTTTCCTGCACCAGATCAGGGTTTCCTTCCACTGGCATTAAATAATCGTGGCCTTTGTAGTTGATCCCATAACCACTAAAAAATAACCATACATGGTCTTGGGGTTGCCAACAAGCTGCTGCTAAATCTTCTAGCAACAGGAGAATATTTTCCTTCGTCGGATAGGTGGATCTATCTCCCATCGGTGGGGAAGTATCTGTCATCAGCAGACAGCGTTTGGGCATAAAACCTGATTCTGTAGCCAAAAAATCCTTGAGCGCTTCAGCATCTGCTTGGGCGCAACCCAAGGGTTGAAATAAATGATATTGATTAATGCCAATAGCGATCGCCCAGTAATTTGCCATCGCGCTCTTTGTAGGTTATTGTTTGCTTGCCTAAAATTACGGTTGGCTTTGCTTGTAAAACAAAGCTAACCTATGTCTTATAGTCTAGAAAATTTTCGTCAACTGCCAAGTCTTCAGTAATTTTTATTACCAATTTTCACCGGAAATTACTTTTACGCAATTTAAATTACAAATCCTTAGTCAGGAGCTACAAGGTTATGAGCAGGAGTGTTGCTCACCAACTATCATCGATCATTTTCTGTTCAGTTATTAGCCAAATTGCCACAAAAATCCGGATAGTTCCGTTGATAGTTTTGCTGTCATCTGCAGTTCCTGTGTGGCTGGTGTTGGCAGCGACATCTCCCCAAATGGTGCTAGCATATACAGCTAGAGTTGACCTGTCAATTGACCGCCTACCAGAAGAAACCTACGAAACCGTGCTGCAAAGAGCCGAAGGTGTGGCTAGGGCGGCTGCTCAACGCAGCTTCGACCAAGATATTTTGGTGACAGATGTTTCAATTTTTGTATCCGTACAAAACGAAGGAGCGATCGCACCAGTTCTCGCGTTAGATGTCAGTCGCCCCCAATGGCGTAAGCGCCCTGATCCCCAATCTTGGGCAAAGTATTTTAAAACGGCGCGATCGCTTCTGTTGTTTGATCAAAATTCCAAAATTCCTAATTCAGGTCAAACACCTAAGTAGTCAAGGGTTAATGATCAAGGGGACAACCCTCAATAGGGACTTCCAAATAAAAAAATACTCAACTAGTTCTTGTGGGGTGGACATCCAACCCCTAGCCACAGGCGGGCGAGACGCCCACCCCACAAGATTGGATAATTTATTTGTTGGAAATCCCACAGTCAACCGTCAATAGTCAACTCTCAACAATGTCAATAGATGGCTTAGAATAAAAAGGTTGTCAAGAATTGCGATATCCGCTATCATGGCTGTTCCTAAGAAGAAAACATCTAAGTCCAAAAGAGATAAACGTCGAGCTACCTGGAGGCACAAAGCTTTTGTGGAAGCTCAAAAAGCCCTCTCTCTAGGAAAGTCGATTTTGACTGGACGCTCTACATACGTCTATCCAACTGCTGAAGACGAGGAAACAGAAGAATAATCATAAATTTGCCAAATCAAGAAAAGCACGAACAGCGCTACTAAATGAGAGCTTTATCGTTGCTTTTCTGATGGCATTATCAATTAGAACTGGGAAAAACTCATGATAAATGACAAATTCCCCCACAAAATTATGGGTTTTTTCGTTGAAAAACTTATTTTTCTACAAGTATGTTAGGAAAATTTTTTCAAAAACCGCAAAAAGAAGATAGCGAACGCGTTCCTCCTGGTCAATACTTGACTAAAGGCTTTCCAGTATTAACCTATGGCGCAACGCCGCAAATCACTACAGCGGAATGGGAGTTTCGAGTTTGGGGTTTGGTAAAACCTGTAAGTTTTACTTGGTCAGATTTTATGGCTTTACCTCAGCACGAATTTACTGCTGATTTTCACTGTGTGACGCGCTGGTCTAAACTTGATGTCAAGTGGACAGGGATTAAGGTGACAGATTTTATGGGTCTAATTGAAGTAGATCCCAAAGCAGTTCACATTATGGAACACTGCTACGGCGGTTACACTACCAATATTTCTCTCGAAGATTTTGTGAGGGAAGAAAACTTTTTTACCTTTAAAGTTTTTGGTGAACCTTTATCAGCAGAACACGGTGGCCCAATGCGGTTAGTTGTTCCCCATCTTTACGCTTGGAAAAGCGCCAAATGGATTAATGGTTTGGAGTTTCTAGATAACGCAGAACCGGGTTTTTGGGAACGGAATGGCTACCATCTCCGGGGCGAACCTTGGGCGGAGGAGCGTTATAGTTAAGGTAGTTTTCAGGATAAAGTCAACTTAACGTGAAACTCTTGTCAAGATGTGATTTTGAATTCACTCACTTACTATCACCATCCGCGTTACCCCACCCCAGTTTTGTCTAAAGCCAAAACATCCCCTCCCCGCAAGCGAGGAGGGGATTAAGGGGTAGGGTGCAATTATCCGTAGTTGATACTACCCAAGCAATCGCTTGAGTAAAGACAATTTACCTTTATAGGGAGGGTATCGCAATTTTAAATCAAACAAAAAGGAGTTTTGCAATACGCTTTTTTTGTGGGAAAAGGTGTCAAAACTAGCTTTACCATGATAGCTGCCAATACCGCTATCACCTACACCACCAAATGGTAAAGATGGAACACCAAAGTGCATAACTGTTTCGTTGATACAAACTCCACCGGAAGAAGTTTCTTGTAATACCCGATGTTGCAGGTTTTTATTTTGGGAAAATAAGTATAAAGCCAATGGTTTTGATCGGGAGTTAATGCAGGCGATCGCTTCTGTAATATCAGAATATTCAATTACAGGTAGAATCGGTCCAAAAATTTCTTCCTGCATAATTGTATCTTCCCAGGAGATATTATTTAGCACTGTGGGGGCAATATAAAGCGATTCAGGGTTAGTTTCTCCACCAATGCGAATTTCGCCATCTTTGAGGAAATTAACTAACCTCTCAAAATGCCTTTGAGATATAATCCTGGCATAATCAGGACTAGTTTCTGGATGCTCGCCATAAAATTCTTTTAAGCATTTTGCCAACTCAGTTAACAAATTTTCTTTGATTTTTTGATCAACTAAAAGATAATCTGGTGCAATACAAGTTTGTCCAGCATTGAAAAATTTCCCCCAAGCGATGCGTCTAGCGGTATGCTCAATATTAATATCAGTATCAACAATACAAGGACTTTTACCGCCTAATTCCAAAGTAACTGGAGTCAGATGTTTAGCCGCTGCTGCCATAACTATTTTACCTACGGCTGTACCACCAGTAAAAAAGATATGGTCAAATTTTTCCGCTAGTAATTGTTGATTAGTTTCCACCCCTCCTTCTACAACTGCAATATACCCTGAATCGAAATATTTAGGAATGATTTCAGCTAAGAGATTAGAAGAATGTAAAGCTATTTCTGAAGGTTTGAGAATAGCACAATTTCCAGCCGCGATCGCACCTATTAAAGGTGAAAGAACTAAGTCAAATGGATAATTCCAAGCGCCAATAATTAAAACAACCCCAAGGGGTTCTGGATAAATCCTGGCTGAAGCTGGAAATACTTCTAAGTTAACCGGGACTTTTGCGGGTTTAGTCCAATTTTTGATGTGTTTTAGGGTATAATCGATTTCTCCGATAATAAATAAAGTTTCCGAAGTAACAGCTTCCAATTCTGGTTTATGTAAATCCGCTTTTAATGCTTGGATAATTGCCAATTCATTTTCCAGCACTGCTTGCTTGAGAGTATTGAGTTGGGCAATCCGAAAAACGACATCTTGAGTTTTACCAGTTTGAAAAAACTTACGTTGTTTCTGAATAATATCAGCAGCATTTGATAATTCAGTAATCATGATTTTCTCAGGGTTTAATAGGTAGAATGACAATAAATATACTACCTTTACCTAACTCAGACTTAACTAAAATTGTTCCTTGATGTGCTTCGACAATTCGGCGAGAAAGGTAAAGTCCTAAACCACTACCGGCACTCTTGTGACTACCTTGGCGAAATCGTTGAAACAAAGTAGCTTGTTCTTGTTCGGGAATACCAGGGCCTGTATCCGCTACTTCAATAGTAATATAGTCAGTGGCAGTAAAATTTAAAGAGAACTCAGAAGAGAAACTTTTGCCACTTTCCAAAGCGGAAGTGAGGCGGATAGATACTGAGCCGGAGTCAGTAAATTTGATAGCATTGCCAATGAGGTTGGTAAATAGACGATGCAATTCTAAGCGATCGCCCATAATTGTGCTTTTAGTTGAGTCTTTAATCACATCGAGATTGATTGACAGTGATTTTTCTTGAACTAAAGGAGTTAATTCCCCAGCCACCTCCTCCAGTAACTGTCCCAAATTAACTGGTTGAAACGCCAGAGTTTTGCGCCCGGCTTCAAAGCGATAAACTTCTAGTAAGGTATTGACCATAGAAAGCAAGTTAGTATTGCTACGAGCCATAATGGTAATTACCTCCAGCATTTGCGGCGATAACGTGCCCAAAGCACCCTGCTGAAACAGCATCAGAATGCGATCAGCCGCCACTAAGGGGGTGCGTAAATCGTGAGTGAGACGAGAGACAAAATCTTCGCGTTGACGGGCGATTTCATCCCGTTCATCGATACTGTGCTTCAACCGGAGGAGCGATCGCACCCGTGCGAGTAATTCATCTACCGTTACAGGCTTGCGGATAAAATCATCAGCACCCAAGTCTAATCCTTGAGCGACATTCGGCGCATCGTGGGCAGTAATCAGCAAGATGGGAATATATTGCTGTAAGCTAGTATTTGCACGGACACGCTTAGTAACTTCGTAACCATCCATACCTGGCATCATCAGATCCAGCAACACCAAATCGCAAGGAGAAGTTTCCAGTTGCGCCAATGCGGAAACACCATTTTCGGCGGTGCTAATGGTGTAGCCTTCCTCCTCCAAAATCGTTTTGATTAAAAACACGTTATCGGGAGAATCGTCTACAACCAAAATTTTGTCAGAGCGAGAAGATGGGGAATTCATGTAGAGGCAAGATATATAGTAACCGTAAATTTTGATCAGATTAGCTGTATTTGTATCAATTTTTTTCTAGTTCGTTGATTTGATATCCCATTCAAGAAACATTATTTACCTGTAAATAAGTATTAAAGGCATGTTTAATTTTAGATTAGATTCAACTGAACTAGGTTTGATTGGCAAATTATAACTAATTCATGGAATCAGGGCTGGTAAACTTTGAGAACTGAATACAGGAAATGACAACATAATTTAGTAGTATTTTATGCTTATTTACCACTAAGTAGGCAGATCAAGGTAGAGGGTTATATACCCCTTTTTATGAGAGTAGCTTTGTTGTAGAGTCAGGATAGCCCCGCATACAGTTAGCAGAAAACAAGCGATCGCGCTCGTATCACAACTGTTCCCACTCATCCTTATCAATTTCAGCTTGTCGCAATATTTCAGCTAAAAGTCCCTTACCAATATCGCCTTTATGAGGATTTGGTATTCTCACAGTAATGTCATTTTTGACCAGATACTGATGTCTGCTACCAGAAAATGGCCCGTCAAATCCTAGTTGTCTTAAATAGCGGATTAAGTCAGGGCGCTTAATTGGACCAAAAGTAGGCATTAGGCCGCTTCCTTGATTGATAATTCAATACCATCAACTACAGGTAAAGGGAGATTGCGAGAAACTCGCAATAAAATCCACTCTTCCAAAACATCTGCTAATTCTTCTCTACAGGTTTCCAAAGTTTCTGTGTTAGCCCAAACACCTTGAAAAGCCGGAATTTCTCCATAAAACGTGCCATCATCCGGCAAAATCTTATATTTAGCCTGATGCATTGCTGCTTGTATGTATTTTGTCAACATGAATACGATTCCTCCCTAATTTTTTGCTGATATTCCCAAGGATATTGAGTTAATTTAATGACACCTGCATATTTATTTAAATCAAAATTTATTTGTTGTAATTGATCATCTGTTAAAATTTCCTCGATTTTCTGCCAGTCTTGATAATCAATCAAAACTGCGACTGGAAGCATGGCTTCATCAGTGACAATTTTTTTTATTAATTGGTAACATAAATGAACTTTTGTGAGCTTTTGGCAGAATGATGGATATGCTGGCGTCGCATATTCATCATCCTGTATGCTCATGTTTGGGAGCCAATATTCTCCAAGAGTTGCTGAAATTCTGCAACAGAAGGAATAGCGATCGCTCTTTTGAGAGGTACTTTTAATACAGATGGTTCTTCTATCCCATTGATAGCTTCCACAATAGCGCTTGGGACTTCTGCAAACCGTGTCTCTAGAACTTCAATCACACTTTCTCTGGAATTTTGAAGAATTCCTTCCTCAATTCCTTCTTCTTTTGCAAGTCGTTCAATACTAGTTACGTACCGCATTCTATTTGTCTCCTCGTAACTTCTCACTACTGTTTTGAAACTACTTGTCAACTCTTTTGGTAAAACCATGATCCAGTCGATAAATCGAAACAATTGCTGAATGTCTTCCCGACTGTATCCCCTCTCAAATAGCCTTCTGACTAGGCTTAGTTTCCACTTTAGCCGGCTTTCTGGGTTTCGTTGTGTGGCTTTGGTTTTGAGATGCGCCATCACAACTACCCCAAAGGGGTTGGTAGTTTCCTCTAGGGTTTCCCAGGTTTGTTCATAATCCAAAAGTTTTGCTACGGGAAACTCTAAGCTGACGCGACAACCCCCAAGTTGATAGCTGTAGCTGGAAGGACGCCAATTGGCTTGTTCATCAGCTAACACAGCCAAGCTAATGACTCGCTTTTTATGGCGGTCAAACAAGCGATAATTGTAGATGTACATCCGTTCAGGAAATTGGCTGTCATATTTTCCTTGGACTTCTACGTGAACCAATACCCAAGCTTCTTCACCGTCGAGTAGCCAAACTTTGGCGACTTTATCGACTAAACGCCGCCCAATTTCTGCATCCGGTTCTAGCTGTTGTAGTTCCGTATCCAGAAATTCATAAGGTTGTGTCCAGTCAATTTCGGCGTAAGCTTGGGGAAAAAAGAATTCGAGAAAGTCGGGAAAATATAACTCAATAACTTCTTTCCAAGGACTATCGTAATCTATAGATTGCTCGGTCATAAATTAAAACAAAAAATAACGCTGCGCCATTGGTAAAACTGTTGCAGGTTCGCAAATCAGCAACTCACCATCAGCCCTCACTTCATAAGTTTCCGGATCTACTTCAATTTGAGGTAGTGCATCATTTAACTTCAAATCTCGCTTAGTTAATTGGCGAGTTCCAGAAACCGCAACCGCTGTTTTTTGTAAACCCAACTGGGTGGGAATTTCCCTTTCTAAAGCCGCTTGCGAAACAAAAGTTAATGATGTAGCGTGACGCGCCCCAGCAAAACTACCAAACATCGGTCGCATATGCACTGGTTGCGGTGTGGGAATGCTAGCATTAGCATCGCCCATCTGTGACCAAGCAATCAAACCGCCTTTAATTACTATCTCCGGTTTGACGCCAAAAAACGCCGGACGCCACAAACACAAATCCGCTAGTTTCCCCTCTTCCACTGAACCGACATACTGGGCAATTCCATGAGTAATCGCGGGATTGATAGTGTATTTAGCCACATATCGCTTAACTCGATTATTATCAGCTAACCCATCTCCTGCAAGGCTTCCACGCTGCACCTTCATTTTATGGGATGTCTGCCATGTGCGGATTATCACTTCGCCAACCCTGCCCATAGCTTGCGAATCAGAAGAAATCATGCTAAAAGCGCCCAAGTCATGCAAAATGTCTTCAGCGGCGATGGTTTCCCGACGGATACGAGACTCAGCAAAAGCCACATCCTCAGGGATTCCAGAATCCAGGTGATGACATACCATCAACATATCCAGGTGTTCTTCTAAAGTGTTGAGGGTGTAAGGGCGTGTGGGGTTAGTGGAAGATGGAAGAACATTCGCTTGACCGCAAACTTTAATAATATCCGGTGCGTGACCTCCCCCAGCGCCTTCGGTGTGGTAGGTATGGATAGCACGATTTTTGAAAGCGGCGATCGTATCTTCGACAAATCCGGCTTCGTTCAGGGTGTCTGTATGAATTGCTACTTGCACATCATATTCATCGGCAACAGTCAGACTAGTATCAATTGTTGCGGGAGTGGTTCCCCAGTCTTCATGTAGCTTTAACCCGATTGCCCCTGCTACCACTTGTTCTACAAGCGCTTGGGGTTGACTAGCATTGCCTTTACCTAAAAATCCTAAGTTCACAGGAAAAGCATCAGCAGCTTGCAGCATTCGGTAAATATTCCAAGGTCCTGGAGTGCAAGTAGTGGCATTTGTACCCGTAGCTGGACCCGTACCACCGCCAATCATCGTAGTAATACCAGATGCAATCGCCACTTCAATCTGTTGGGGACAAATAAAGTGAATATGGCTATCGATTCCCCCAGCGGTGAGAATCATCCCCTCACCGGCTAAAGCTTCAGTTCCAGGTCCAATAATAATATCTATATTGTCTTGAATATAAGGATTTCCAGCCTTACCAATTTTGAAAATTTTCCCATCTTTAATACCGATATCTGCTTTAACAATACCCCACCAATCGAGAATTAAAGCATTAGTAATAACTAAATCCACCGCCCCATCAGCATTAGAAATGGGGGATTGTCCCATCCCATCTCGAATAACTTTACCACCACCAAATTTCACTTCATCACCGTAGGTGGTAAAGTCTCTTTCTACTTCAATAAATAATTCTGTATCCGCAAGACGAATGCGATCGCCTATTGTGGGACCATAGGTTTCGGCGTAGGCGCGGCGATTCATTCTGTAAGGCATAATACACTCCTAGCGATGATTTTGATTTGAAGATTTTTTAGGCGATTTTCTCCGAGACGGCAAAGAAGAACGCGCTTTAGATAATTTGGGTTTATGCTATAAATGAGCGTTATTTTCAGTGTAGACAAAATGACACTAGCAGACTTAATTCCCATAGCTCGCAAGCTTTCTCCATCAGAAAAGCTCAAGCTAATTCGCATCCTTGCCGAAGATTTAGATACAATTGAGGATATTTCGCTATTGGAACCATTTAAAACCTACGATTTACCTACTCCTTATAATAGCTTTGGGGCTGGTACAGTCTTGATGGAAGCACTCAAACAACAGGATTCCAGTCATTAAGCTGTATGCGGTTCAAGTATTCCACCACCAGTTCCACCCAAAATGAATTTGATAGCTTACCCAGAATTCCCCTGGTTTTAAGTCGAGAAAATCACAGTATAGAAGCAAATGGCTTAGTTGATAGTGGTGCTACTGTCAATGTTATGCCCTATGAACTAGGGCTGCAGTTGGGTGGGATTTGGGATGAGCCTAAAGCTATTATTCAATTGACGGGAAATCTCAGCAATCAACCAGCTATACCATTTTTAGCGAGAGCGGAAATTGGCAATTTTACACCAGTGCAGTTAGTATTTGCATGGGTAAGCAGTCTTAATGCTCCTTTAATTCTTGGACAAACCAATTTTTTCCTGGAATTCGATGTTTGTTTTTACCGTTCCAAATTGGAGTTTGAAATTAAACCTATTGAATAACTTTTTTGAGACACAGAGTAACCCGGAGGCTTTTAGAGTTGTCCGTTAATTCTGCCATTAAATCCATAAACTTGACGACTACCAACTAAAGGAACTAAAGTTACTTCTTTTTCATCCCCTGGTTCAAAGCGAACTGCAGTACCAGCGGGAATATCAAGGCGCATTCCTTTTGCTTGTTCTCTGTCAAAATTTAAAGCGGCGTTGACTTCAAAAAAGTGAAAATGGGAACCGATTTGAATTGGGCGATCTCCTGTATTTGACACGTGCAGTTTAATAGTATTACGCCCAGAATTGAGTTCTATTTCCCCATCTGGTGTGATAATTTCCCCTGGAATCATAATTACAAAACTCTCAAATTAACGAATAGGATTATGCACCGTCACCAACTTTGTCCCATCAGGAAAAGTTGCTTCCACTTGCACATCATGAATCATTTCCGGCACACCTTCCATCACATCATCTCGTGTTAATAAAGTTGTGCCATAACTCATCAATGCTGCTACACTTTGTCCATCTCTCGCACCTTCTAAAATAGCAGCAGAAATATAAGCCACTGCCTCCGGATAATTCAATTTCAAACCTCTTCCTTTACGCCTTTCTGCTAACAAAGCAGCGGTAAAAATTAATAATTTATCTTTCTCCTGTGGCGTCAATTGCATTTCTTCCTCCTCTGCGCTTCAAACCTGCCAAACTCTAGGTATACAACGACTGCGACTCAAAAAATCAACTCGTAACATTTGCCACACAGCCGTAAACCAGTTTCTCACTTCAGATGTAGAATCACCGCGATATCGACATAAAAATCCATGTTCCAACCGCGTCACACCTGTTTCACCTTCACCCCGCCACAAATCACGGGCTTTTGAGACAATTTCGGCGGAAACAGCATTACCAACCCAAACGAGACTACCCACGATGGGCTTTCCTGATAAGCCGTGGGGACTGTGAAAAACTTCCTCGCTACCGGGTAACCATTGACGATCAATCCACAAAGGAACACCTTGCTGGTAAATTTCCGTGTGCGATCGCCATTCTCCCTCTAAAAACTTCTCTCCTCTAGCACTACGACCAAATCGCGTAATTTCCCAGCCTAAAAAACTGGCTCCGGTTGCTAATTCTACCCGTAAATCTTGCCGATAACTCGCGCCGTTAAAGAAAATTGTTTCTTGGGGAAACCACTCCAAACAAGCACCTGTATCCACTTTTATTTGGATATTTTGTCTAGCTTGTAAGCCATTACTGCGGTAGATTTTACCTGCAGCGGCTGTGGTGATTACCGCTTGTGCGTTGGGTTGGAGGTGGATGTTTAAGGATAGGCGATCGCCTCCCACGACGCCCCCAGCAGTATGTAAAATGACGCTATGACAAACTTTGTCACCCTCTGGATAAAACGGGCGCTGTACCTTCAGTGGTGCCTGTTGGTGATTGTAAATTAGCTGGGTGGAATTTAGGCGATCGGCGTACACTAATTTAAGTTTGCCATGCCAACCTGTTGCTGTATGGGAATTGCAAGTCATTGATAATGTAAATATTCAATTTTAGGTGTATGACATTTTTTTAAGCACTCTGCGATTGCATTACTAGCAATTTATCATTCTTTTTTCAATAACCTTGCTATCAGGGATATTACTGAAGTCAAAAGTTAAGTTTTCAATCTAAATTATTATAATAAATACTTTGCAAAAGTTAACTTATGACTATTGAACTCCTGGTAGAACATAAACCCCTCTTTAGTTTCGCGCTTGAACAGTCAGGAGTTCCTCTGGTTGGTCCGGTACATATCATTAATAATGATTCTTCACCTCTAGAAGATGCAATATTAGAAGTAGCTTTATATCCTGATCTTGGAGAAGCTGTACATATACCAATTCCAAGACTTCATGGAGGAGAAGGGTGTAAATTTGAAGTGATAGATATCCACTTACCCCCCGGTAGGCTTGCGAAAACATTGGAAGCTGAAAAAATTATATTAGAATGTAGCGTTAAACAAGAGGATCAGATTCTTGCAAAGTATAAACAAGAAGTTGAATTATTAGCCTATAATTCTCATGCTTGGCGTGGAGTCCCTCCAGCTACCTATGCTTGTTTTGTTACTCCTAATCATCCGGTAATTATGCAGGTTTTGAAACAAGTACGCGAAATTTTAAAAAGCAATACCGGAGATAATTCTTTAGATGGATATCAAACAATAAATCCTGAAAAAGTTTATGAAATGACTAAAGCTTTATATGAAACTTTTAAAGAATTGGGAATTTCTTATATTAATCCACCTGCTTACTATTTTAAAGGATATCAAAAAATTCGTTTAGCAGATCAAGTCCTATTAGAAGAGATGGGAACTTGTGCTGATTTATCTGTTCTTGCTGCTGCTTGTTTAGAACAAATGGGATTAAATCCCTTATTGATTGAATTTAATAATCATGTTTTACCAGGGGTTTGGCTAGAAGAAGATGTTAACTCAGAATTAATAATTGATAATGTAGGTAAATTGATTAATTTATATGAATCTAAATCTCTGTTGTTTTTTGATTCCAGCACTTATGCTAGTTATCCTCAACCACCTTTTGACAAGGCTATTCAAACAGCTTATCATTATTTAAAAGCAGAAAGTGATTCTATTTTTGAAAGAGCCATTGATATCAAAATTGCAAGATATCAAGGCTATAAACCTTTACCAATTCGGATGGAAGCGGTTGAAAATACTGAAGTTGACCATGAAGAAATTACTAGTTTAGCGAAACAAATATTAAAACAAGCTGCATTAGCTCAAAAGAATGGAGAAAATGAACTTGTTCCCACACAAAAAGTAAAAGAAAAGTTAGCAGAAACAGTAGAAAAACGCTTTCAGAGATGGAAAGCAAGTTTATTAGATTTATCTACAAAAAATAGACTATTAAATCTTGCTAACTTAGATGTTAGTAAATTAATTGCAGAAATTTTAATTAAAGAAATTCAAATTTATTTAGCGGGGATTATTAATCACCAAGAATCTCAAGAAAATACAGATCGAGAATTAATTGATCAGTTAATACAGATATTTAAGAGTATCAAGATAGAAAAAATATTAGGAAAAGATTTTAATTTAAGTCAGCAATTTAATTTAGATGCTTATGTGAAAAGTTTTAATCAAAATATAGAATTTCCATTTTTACAACAAGCATTACAGGAAATAATTGAGCAAAATAAAGAAGCTTTACTTCATCATGCTTATCAAGCGTTTTTGAAAAGGGTTAATAGTAAAAAACAAACATTCATAATTTTAGATATACATGATAAATTATTACCAGAGTTTGAAGATTATCTTGCATCTGGTCAGTCAATTGAAATTATTCCAAGTTCAGATGATATAGAGCAAAGAAATCAGCAATTATTACAAAATAGAAGTGATGAAACTGAAATATTAGCAAGAAAAGCATCAGATTTATCCCAAGGTAAATGTCAAGCTTTACAAGTATTAGGACTACCTATTTTATGTAACAACGAATGGCTTTATTCAATAGGTAAAATTTTAGAAAAAGAAGCGATTCTCAGTAAAGAAGAAACCGGAGCTAGTAATCTTTATGTTGCGTTAGGTTTACTGCAATATAAAGAAAAAGGAAAAGCAATTCCTCAACTAGCACCTTTATTTTTATATCCTATTAACTTAACTGTTAATCGCAGTAATTATCGAGTTAGTTTGAAATTAGGAGATAATGATCCATTAGGAAATGTGACTTTATTTGAAAAAATCCGTAAAGATTATGGATTAGAAATACAAATTCTCGCTAAACCAGCAGAAGATGAAGGTGGATTTGATATTACTAAAGCTTTCCAAGAAATTAGAAAAATTATTGCAAATCAACCGGGATGGTTAGTAATAGATACTGTAGTAATTACCACTTTTAGCTTTGGTAAATTTCTGATGTGGAAAGACTTACAGGATAATACAGAGATTTTGTTAAAAAATCCCCTAGTTCAACATATTGCTATGGGAGGGACAGAACCTCTTGCTGATCCTGTAGGAGCAATACAACCTCAGAATTTAGATACTCTTCCGATGTCAGAACTACCAATGGTAGTTGATGCAGATTCTTCTCAACTTTCTGCTATTTATGCAGCATTAAAAGAACGTAGTTTTGTACTACAAGGTCCACCTGGAACAGGAAAATCGCAAACTATTACTAACTTAATAGCTGCTTTTTTAGCTAAAGGTAAATCAGTGTTATTTGTAGCTGAAAAAATGACAGCATTGGAAGTTGTTCAACGTCGTTTAAATCAAATAGGATTAGGTGATTTTTGTTTAGAACTTCATAGTGATCAAGCTAACCGTAAACAAGTTATCACTTCTTTAGCAACATCTTTAAATCAAGAACGTTTGTCTAATGTTCCTTTGGCTGAAATTATTGAAGAATTAGAAAACATCAAACAACAACTTGCTACTTATCCTCAAATATTGCATCATCAATATCCTCTTGGCAATTCTCTTTATGAAGTTTTAGGAGAATTAACACAACTAGAAACTGTTGAACCTATCAATTTACCAGGAATAGATATAGATAATTTAACTCAAGCGCAATTGAAAAATCTCCGTAATTTACTTGATCAATATGTAATTCGCGCAAAAAAAGTTGGCACGATTGATCAAAATCCTTGGAAAATTAGTAATTGTTGTGAATCAAGTTTATCCCTACAAGATGAAATCAGTAATTTTCTGAATCAACTAAAAACCAAATCATCTAAATTAGACAAAGCATTAACAGCATTTTTAACAGCTTTATCAATAGATATTAAACCTTCTTTAAACCTCTTACGAGAATTACAACAAATAGGACTTGATTTAGCTGCTGGGGGAATTCATGTCGGAGTTTTTGAACGAGAAAAATGGTTAAATATCTATAAATTTACTAATAGCTGGCTACAATCATCACGTCAAATATCAAAACATCGGACACAATTAGCACAACATTGGACTGAGAAAATATATACTTCCGATTTAGAAAAACAGTTAAAAACCTTTGAACAAGTTCAAAAATATTTTCCTGTCTTGCGTTGGTTTTTGCAAATTCTTCCTCGGTTTTCTTTCCGTTCATTTGCTAAAGGTAAATTACCTGATAATCACCAGATTATTAAAGATTTACGATTAGCTTTACAGGTTAAAAAACTACAGGAAAATCTGCAACAGCAAAAACCCAAAATTGATAAATTATTTGCTCCTATTTGGCAGCCAGATTATAACAACATTAGTGAATTACAACAATTAATAGAAAGAAGTCATCGATTTTACAATCTTATTCTTAAGCTTGATACGGAACTGATTCAGCAATTAAAATCAAGAGCAACAGCAAAAGTTATTCACTACCCACAAATTCAAGATACAACAGATAACTTGATTCAAAGTTTTAATGATTTAGAATCAACTTTAAAGCAATTCCTGGTAAAAATACAGGCTGAAAATGAAATTATTGATAGTTGTAGTCAGAATTTTATTAACCAGTTACATAATTTACTTAGTCAACTCACTGTTCATAAATCAGATTTTCAAAACTGGTGTCTTTACAATCAAATTTGCGCTGAATTAGGACAAAATCATCTTACACCATTAATAGAAGCTCATCATCAGGAAGAGATTGAATTAGAAGATATTCACAAAATTTTATCAAAATCTATTCTGCGTCCTTGGTTTGTGAGAAATTTTGATAGCCAACCAGTATTGCGTAATTTTGAAGGCGGAGAACAATCGCAAAAAATACATAAATTTCGTCAATTACAAAAGCGATATTTAAAACTCTGTCAAGATTTTATCCGTGCTACTTTAGCAGAAAAACTACCTGGAAACAATGTAGTTTTTGATGGTTCAGAAATAGGGATTATTAAAAAAGAAAACCAGAAACAAAAAGGACATATATCTATTAGGTCTTTATTTAAAAAAATCCCCAATCTTTTACCGAGGTTAAAACCTTGTTTTTTGATGAGTCCTTTATCTGTGGCTCAATATTTACCTGCTGATGGTACAAAGTTTGATTTAGTTGTATTTGATGAAGCATCCCAGTTAGAAACTCATGATGCAATTGGGGCAATTGCTAGAGGAAAACAAGTTATGATTGTTGGTGACTCTAAACAAATGCCACCAACTCGGTTAATAGGTAAAAATAATAGCGATTCTATGACCGATGAAGATGATATTCTAGATTTAGAGAGTTTACTTGATCAGGCGATCGCTAGTCAATTTCCCGAACAAATGCTGCAATGGCATTATCGTAGTCGTCATGAAACTTTAATTGATTTTAGTAATAGAAATTACTATGATGGTAAACTAACTATTTTCCCAACCGCAAATAATTTTAATCATTCCTTGGGTTTAAAATGGCATCACACTCCTGATGGATTTTATGAACCAGGAGAAAGAACAAATGAACGAGAAGCCAAAGCATTGGTAGATTTTTTAGTGCAGCAATTACGAACTTATCAAAGACATGAACGCACATTTGGCATAATTACATTTAGTTTGTCACAAAAAAAAATAATTGATGACTTATTAGAAGAAGCTTGTAAGAAATATCCAGAAATTGAACTGCATTTTGATAAAGAATTTAGTGAAAAAGTATTTGTCAAAAACCTAGAAAATGTTCAGGGAGATGAACGAGATGAAATTTTATTTAGTATTTGCTATTCTCCGACTAAAAATGGTCAAATGTCTATGAGATTTGGTAATTTAAACAATGCGGGTGGAGAAAGAAGACTTAATGTTGCACTTACTCGTGCGCGTCTATGTTTACGTATTTTTTCAACAATAACTGCTTCTCAAATTGATTTAAACCGTACCAATGCAATTGGAGCAA
>CAVYXS010000061.1:0-36015 GCA_963772205.1 uncultured cyanobacterium | reverse complement strand
CAGCTGTCCCAATCTTGTTCATCACCCCTGCCATCAATAACTGGATGAATAAACCCTTCTGGGCTATGATCTGTTCGGGCTGCGTGAACTTCCAGGGGTTGTCGAAGATAGGAGGGTATAGGTTCATTTAAAGCTCGTAAATACCAAGCAGGTGTTCGCGAAATAACTGGTCAAAGATGGCATCCTGATTAGAAGAATGTCCTTCGCCAAACCACCAGAACCAGTCGGAACCTTCGGCGGCGTACAAAGCTTCCCAAGCTTCGGGATTTGTTTCTTCTGTAGCTTCGGGATGATTTGCCAGTAATTGCCGCGCTTGTGTGAGGTAGTCCCAAGCCCGGTTTTTAACAGGATCGCCAATCCAGGTAGTGAAACTACCATCCACCCAAGAACCGCTATGCAGTTGCTGTTGGGGGATGGTGGCTGTGGGAGGAAATTGTGCGATAAATTCGGAGACTGTGACGAGTTTGAGGCGCGGTTCGTCGCTGAGAATTTGATATAATGCTTCCAGGAAGGGTTTACCATCTTGGGGATAAAATTCCCAGCAATTTTCTCCATCTAAGGCGATGGTGACTAACCAAGGTTGTTCACTTTGGCTGTCTCTTTGCATTTTCGCGATCGCCTGCAAATGTCCTACTAGGTCTGCTGCTGCCTGTTTTGGCTGCATTGTCCCGTAGGTAAAGCCAATTAAATCTGATAATCTATGGTCGCGAAACACGATCGCTAAATCACCCACTGGGGTTTCCAGCCGATAGGGTCGATACAGTAGTTCTGGTTGCTGCACATTTCCCGCTCCATCCCGATGGAAAAAGTGTTTGAGTGTCCAACCCAGAACTGCTTCGTCTGAGCAAATCCACTTAAATCCTTGTTTTATAATATACGGTAATATTTCTGGACTAACAGATTGTTCTGAAGGCCACAAGCCACGCGGCTCCTGTCCGAAGCGGTCTGTATATAAATCCCAAGCTTTTCGCAAGTGACGAGGAATGTCTTCTGCCCACTGAAACCGCTGATTTGGTAAAGTCATATTGGGCACTGCTACCCGTCCAGCGTTGGTATCAGCCAGCAAAGGCAAAATCGGGTGAGTGTAGGGCGTAGTGGTAACTTCTAGCTGCCCTGCTGCTTGCATTTTCTGGTGTTGGGGGATAATGAAGCTGAGGATTTCTCGTTGTTTAGAATAAATGCGCTGGCGATCGCTTAAAGTAAAATTTTGTCCTTGTTTTAACCAAGTTGCAATTTCTGAGTCATCCCAAAACAGCGGATCAATCCATGCCAAATTGTGCCAAGCCAGCAAATCGCCGTAATCTGACAATTGCCAATTAGCTAGACACCAAGCTGCCCCTTGTTCTTGCCTTTGGTAGTACAATTGGGCATACCGGGGATGAGGGTCAATCAGGGTGTGGTGATTGGCATCAAAAAAATGTTGGATAATAAATTCTCGCTGCTGCTGAGTTAATTGCTCAACTGGTGTTAAGCTAGCTGTGAGATAAGGGTCAAAAGCAGTTCCAGCAATGTAATCTTCTAGTTGCAATATCAGAGATGGCACCAGATTCACCGTTTGGTGTAACTTGGGATACTGCTCTAGAAGTAATACCAGATCAAGATAATCCTTTGTACCATGTAATCGTACCCAAGGCAAGCGGTACTGCTGACTAGCAGACAAGGAAACACCGCCACCGGGAGATTTGTACAGCGGCTGATGTTGATGCCAAATAAAAGCGACGTGGAGAGGATGGGACATAGGGATGGTGAAGAGTTAGGAGTGAACAGTTAGAAGTTATGAATTAACTTATAACTCCTAACTCCTAACTCCTAACTTTTAAATTACTTGCTCAATTTCTGAAATTTCGGGAATCATTTCCTTCAGACGGCGTTCTAGACCCATTCTCAGAGTCATTGTGGAACTGGGGCAAGAACCACAAGCCCCTTGGAGCCGCAGTTTAACCACAGGACCGTCTAGTTCTACAACTTCCACATTACCACCATCAGACATCAGATAAGGACGCATTTCATCTAAGACTGTTTCGACGTTTTCAAGTGTTAGTGCCATAGTTTCCATAGTTTTAGTCCTGGTAAGTTAACGATGAGTATGGGGTATCCCCTGCGTTCCTGTCGCCTTGCGTCGGAAAGCATGTGGCGTTATGGGGCATGGGGCATTACCCAAAATTTTATTTTCTAGCTTTGTTAAAACGATCCTAGATCCAATTGCAGCTATATTGTCAGGTGAATGTTTTTTACAAGGGGATTAGGGGAAAATCTTGAGAGTTGACTTTTGACTATACAGATGCTGGTTCTAGGAGTTTGATATGAGAATAGCTGAACTCAGTTGTGCTGTGCTGGCTATTTTGATACTCATCCACGACCTGTTTGGTGATTAGATAATAATTGCCAAATTTTTCGTATGTGTCTTCAAATTTTAAAACACTAATGACTTCATTGGTTTGTGAGTTGCAAAATACCGCATCGTAACGAAAAGCAATGTAGCCAGCACCTGTCTGGAAGTTTTCGTGGTAATCAAACACAAAAGCGTTGTTACCGATGATCCGACTTATCTGATAAATTTCCTGATCTCTAATTTTATAACGAGAATCTACTGAATCCCCCTTGACCAAAATTGTCGCTACACCTGTTTCATCTGTGCCTTCTAGGGTAAACGTGAACTTACCATAAGTCTTCTCAAAATCAGAGCGTTGGCGATTAATGATCATATCCTGTAATTGGGTGTGGATACCTTCTGCCACCTGATTATCTGTAATACCTGTAACTTCTACACTCAGATCGCGTTTAATGGTAATTTTACCTGTGTAAATCTCCCCATCCACCACCAGCTGCACACCTGCACTGTAGCCAGGAAAGTTTTCGTCCCAAGTGTAACGACTTTGGTAAGCGGTTTGGAACAAAACGCTTGCTGTTGTTATATCTGTCATATAACCACTTTGACTTCACTGTTTTCAGTTTAGTGCAAAGTTCACTCATCCCTCATGCTTAGTGGTCTATCGCATTAATTATGATGGTTACGTAGTGAGCGATTTATCGCTCGTTAAAGCACTATACCGCAAGGCGGAACCCGCAGGGTAGTGCTGACTACATACCCCTCAAAATTAATGAGACAGAGTACTATAGCGATTCTCAGTTGGATGCCTGACAAATTATATCGTCGCGTGTAGGGGCACGGCAGTGCCGTGCCCCTAAGAGTGTATTGGACTGTCGCGATAATGCTTGGTATGTAGTGAGCGATTTATCGCTTTTTTAGGACTAAAGTCCTGACTACAAATAATTCTATTTGGTTTTTGCACAAATTACTCACAACTTGGATAGCCTGCTGACAAATAACAGCGCACTCTGACGCAGCCTAGTCTTTAGGTAGGCTGTCACTAGACAAAACTATCACTGGTTGTTGATATAACGGCACTGTGAATGTGACTGTTGAGCCTAGTCCTTCGCCTAGACTGTAAAAATGCACTTCTCCACCCATTGTCTCGACTAATTTTTGGGATATTGCCAATCCTAAACCAGTACCACCATACTGGCGAGTGCGGGAGCCATCGACTTGCGAAAATAATTGAAACAGTTTATCTTGCTTATCTAGAGAAACGCCGATGCCTGTGTCTGCTACACGCACCCTGACCATACCAGGAAATTGCTGTTCTTGAAATTGTGTTTTTTTCAGGACTATATCAGCGCTGATGGTAACGTTGCCTTCTTGGGTAAATTTGATGGCATTGTTTACCAAATTTAGCATGACTTGTAGTAGCCTTTGGTAATTGCCTTGAACAATGATTTCATCAGAAGTATTAGGTGTTTGCATCCGAAAACTGAGATTTTTCATCTCTGCTTGGGGACGCATAAAATTTTCCACATCGCTGAATAGCTCATTTAGCTGCACAGGAGTGCAATCTAACTCCATTTTGCCAGATTCAATTTTGGCGATGTCTAATATGTCGTTAACGATATCCAGTAGGTGTATGGATAAATGGTGGGCTTCTGTGAGAAACTGGTTTTGTTCTTCTGGATCATCTGCCATCCCTTCTAAAATTAGCTTCAAAAATCCGATCATGCCGTTGAGCGGAGTGCGAATTTCATGGGATACATTGGCCAGAAACTCACTTTTGAGGCGGGAGGCTTCTTCGGCTTTTTGCCTAGCTATTTCTAATTCTTCGTATAAGGTAGCATGAGCGATCGCTGTTCCTAGCTGATCTGCCATCTCTTTTGCTAGCTCAATTTCTGATTCTGTCAGGGGGTAGCATTCATCCCGGAGACTTAAAGCAATCAATCCATTTGCTTGATCTTGATAAGATGTCGCCACTACCAAAACTTTGTCTTGGGGACACAGAGTATACCCTGCGTCCTTGATCACTATTGGTTCTAGGGTGTCCAAAGCTTGAGCAAAGCTTGGTTCGGCGAGGATATCTATTTCTAGCCCCAGCATAGATTTTTGATTGGGCTGGTGATAATCGGCTTTTACTTGCACTTTGGAGCTATAAGGCTCGTAGGGACAGATAATACACCGCTCTAGCCGCAGTGCTTTTCCCAGATTATCTACTGTTTGTTGCCAAATAACGTCTAAATCCAACGTCCGCCGGATATTTCTGGTAATTCGGTTTACTAGTTTGTGGTGTTGTTGTGAACGCAACGTCAACTCGATCTGTGTGGGCGTTTTTGCTCCCACATCTACTTCTTCTTGATTAAGTTTAGTTTGCAGTAAGCGCCCCATGACCAAAACTGTCGTCGCCGCTTTACCCAATTTCGGCATAATCGGACTGATAGTTAACTCTAACTCAAAAGACTCCTGGCGGTAACTAAACCAGCACTGCAATTTTTCCGGGACAAGATTTGTCAAAATCCGGTCTAACAATTCCAAATAGGCAACCTTATCTACGGGAACGAAGGTTTGAGCTTGATTGAGGACTTCAACTAGGTCTGCAGGGTTTAATCCTAAAAGTTCGCTTTGTTGCCAATAAAAGGTCAGATAGCGCCCAGCCCCATCTTGAGTGTATACCAACTCGGCTCCAAGAGCTGGTATTGAGCCATCAACCTGATTGGTAACAGATTCCAAATTTTGCGAGAACAAGTTTGGCAATTGGGAATTGGCAGTGATAGTCATTAATCGAGTTAGATAGACAAATAGCAGCCCGCTACAATCTTGCTAAAGCTGCTTAAAGTTTGGCATAAAATGTTACAAATGTGGCATTAATAATTGGGGATTTTTCGATCCTGTAGTATTCCTGTTCACAAATTTTACATTTTTTTCATTTTTAATTTACACTTTGTTTATGTTACATCAATCATTCCATTCTCCTCTAGGTGGAATCGGTGCCCTGACTGGTGTGCGCGTCAGTTCATCATCTCTGGGGACTTCACCCCGTAACCATTGACGAATCGCTACTTCAATGACTTTACTGGGGTCGTTGGTTAAATGCTGAATTTGTTTTACTAATTCAGAATCTAGGTGGACGGCAATTTCTACCTTATCGGCCTGTCTATGTGACCCATCGGTAGCTTTCTCTTTCATATTCATAGGTTTATATACCTGGAATTGTTTTGTCAAAACTTGCTAAAGCAGTTTAATTGTGTTTTCGGGTGAGTTTACTGACAAATTTTACAAGAGATAGTTACATAGTTCCCCGAAATATCACAAAAGTAACAGGTTCGATTTCTAGTGGCAATTTTCATCAAAATGTCTAAACAACAATAGCTATTTAGGAGTTTTGTCAGTAAATCAGTAGCTTGAGGCAATTACAGGTGGCAATTGACCATGATATCCACATTATGTACTTATATTTATTGTACGCTGCTATCTGATGAATACTAGCAACCAAAAATAGACTTTTGTCAGTTGTCAGTTGTAATTCTCCCCATCCCCCCATTGCCAATCCAAAGAGCAAGCAGCGTCTTGGCGAAGAAAGCATTAAAATACATTAAGTAAATTGCTCGTTTAACCTTGGTTGCTGCTTCAGCAAAAATAGTATATGACTGACGTTCCCGCAGTTCGCATTCGCAATTTCTGTATTATTGCTCACATCGATCACGGGAAATCAACCCTAGCAGATCGCTTATTACAAGCGACTGGTACAGTTGAAGACCGACAGATGAAGGAACAGTTTCTCGACAATATGGATTTGGAACGGGAGCGCGGCATTACAATTAAGCTGCAAGCTGCCCGGATGAATTACACAGCTAAAGATGGTCAGCAATATGTACTGAATTTAATTGACACTCCTGGACATGTGGATTTCTCTTATGAAGTGTCGCGCAGTCTTGCTGCTTGTGAAGGGGCATTATTGGTAGTGGATGCGTCACAAGGCGTAGAAGCGCAAACTTTGGCGAATGTGTATTTAGCTCTGGAGCATAATCTGGAAATTATCCCGGTTTTGAATAAAATCGACTTACCAGGAGCAGAACCAGATCGGGTAATTGGCGAAATTGAAGAAATTATCGGTCTAGATTGCAGTGGTGCAATTCTCGCATCTGCCAAAGAGGGAATTGGGATTAATGAGATTTTAGAAACAATTGTGGAACGGGTACCACCGCCGCCCAACACCGTAAATGAACGCTTACGGGCGTTGATTTTTGACAGCTACTACGACAGCTACCGGGGCGTGATCGTTTACTTCCGGGTGATGGATGGCTCCGTGAAAAAGGGCGATCGCATTTATCTGATGGCGTCGGAGAAAGAATATGAAATTGACGAGTTAGGGGTTCTCTCTCCTACCCAGAAGCAAGTGCAAGAACTCCATGCGGGGGAAGTAGGTTATCTAGCAGCGGCAATTAGAGCTGTCGCTGATGCGCGGGTGGGTGATACAATTACTCTTGCCAGTGCCAAAGCCACAGCAGCCTTACCAGGTTACACAGAAGCTAACCCAATGGTCTTCTGTGGGATGTTTCCTATTGATGCTGACCAATTTGAAGATTTGCGGGAAGCCCTGGAAAAACTCAGGCTCAATGATGCCGCACTGCACTACGAACCAGAAACTTCCAGCGCTATGGGGTTTGGTTTCCGCTGTGGGTTCTTGGGTTTACTGCACATGGAAATTGTCCAAGAACGACTGGAGCGAGAATATAACCTAGATTTAATTATTACAGCCCCCTCTGTGGTTTATAAGGTCATCACCATCAAGGGCGAGGAACTGTACATTGATAATCCTAGCCATTTACCCGCCCCCAACGACCGCGAACGGATTGAAGAACCCTACGTTAAAGTAGAAATGATTACGCCAGAAATCTACGTAGGTAGTTTAATGGAGTTATCGCAAAATCGCCGTGGTGTCTTCAAGGATATGAAATATCTCACCCAGGGACGTACCACCCTGACTTATGAGATACCATTGGCAGAAGTTGTCACCGACTTTTTTGACCAAATGAAATCGCGATCGCGGGGTTATGCGAGCATGGAATATCACCTCATCGGCTACCGCGAAAATCCTTTGGTGAAGCTGGATATTATGATTAACGGTGATCCGGTGGATTCCTTGGCGATGATTGTTCATCGCGATAAAGCCTACAACGTTGGACGTTCAATGGCTGAGAAGCTCAAAGAACTAATTCCGCGCCATCAATTTAAGGTGCCAATTCAGGCGTCGATTGGGAGTAAAGTCATCGCCAGTGAACATATCCCCGCCTTACGCAAAGACGTACTAGCTAAATGTTATGGTGGTGACATCAGCCGCAAGAAGAAACTCTTACAAAAGCAAGCCAAAGGTAAAAAGCGGATGAAATCTGTAGGTACGGTGGATGTACCCCAGGAAGCATTTATGGCGGTGTTGCGTTTAGATCAAAGCTAGTAGTCTGAGAAGTTAGCTTTGTAAAGTCTTGACTACAAACCCCATGAAAAAAATGATTTTGTGGGGTTTGTAGTGAGCGATTTATCGCTCTTTAAACCACTTACTGCTACGCTCGAAGCCCCAGGGTAGTGCTGACTACGTACTTATCAAAATTAATGTGGTGGACTATTATAGGATTCATACTTGAATATTGAAATACACGTAGGGCTGGCAATGCCCACCCTACAGATACTGGGGTTGCGTTATCGGCGAGAGTACGGCACCAAATCCTTGATGATGGATGGTGCGTTACGGATTTCATCCTAACGCACCCTACAATACCTAATTTTGTTCAAAAATCAAATAGTAGTATAGTACAGTGAATAGACCACATTTACCGGGTGTAAGTCCTTGCGATCCGGAGATAGATGTGGTTCAAATACATGAAAATATGATAATACTTAGTGTCTTGGTGGTAAAAAATATTGAACTACTAAGACACAAACCTTTTTGATTGGTGCTAGTGTATTTACCTGATAAAGGCTACCTGAAAAATCGCCAAATTTTAGTAGATATACCCACTGCAATTACTGTCCTTGTACATTTATATAAATGTAGTTTTTTGAGATATTTGTATAGCATCGGGGAATGTAGTTTATGAAGATATTAGTCCTAAGTTGGGAATTCCCTCCCAGGATAGTTGGCGGAATTGCCCGTCATGTGGCAGAACTGTACCCAGAATTGGTGAAACTAGGACATGAAATCCACCTGATTACAGTAGAAATTGGTCAGGCGTCAATGTATGAAGTGGTAGAAGGAATACATATACATCGAGTACCAGTAGCTGCAGCTAAAGATTTTTTCCACTGGGTGGTAAACTTGAATGAGAGCATGGGGCATCATGGCGGTAAATTGATGCTAGAAGAAGAACCGTTTGATTTAATCCATGCTCATGATTGGTTAGTGGGAGATGCGGCGATCGCCCTTAAGCATACCTTCAAAGTACCTTTAATTGCCACTATCCACGCCACTGAATACGGGCGTTATAACGGGATTTATACTGAAACGCAAAGTTATATTAATGGTAAGGAAACCCTATTAGCTTACAATGCTTGGCGGGTGATTGTCTGTAGCGAGTATATGCGCTCTGAAGTAGAACGAGCACTACATAGTCCTGGGGACAAAGTTGATGTAATTTATAATGGTATTCGCCCAGAAAAGAAACAACACCACCAAGATTTTCACGCGCAAGATTTTCGCCGCCGATTTGCCGAAGATGGCGAAAAAATCGTTTACTATGTCGGACGCATGACTTATGAAAAGGGTGTATCTTTGTTGCTGGATGCGGCGCCTAAGGTACTGCGGGAAATGGAAAATAATGTAAAATTTGTGATTGTGGGTGGTGGAAATACTGACTATCTCAAACGCCAAGCCTGGGATTTGGGGATTTGGCATAAGTGCTATTTTACTGGTTTTATTTCCGATGAATATTTAGATAAATTCCAAACTGTCGCTGATTGTGCAGTGTTTCCCAGTCTTTACGAACCTTTTGGGATTGTAGCTTTAGAAAGCTTTGCGTCTCGCGTTCCCGTAGTAGTTTCCAATACTGGCGGTTTTCCTGAAGTCGTGCAACATACCAAAACAGGTATTGTTACTTTAGTAAATAATCCCGATTCCATCGCTTGGGGAATATTAGAAGTGTTGGAAAATCCAGGTTATCGCCAATGGCTGGTAGATAATGCTTATGCGGATTTAGGAAGGCGCTTTAGTTGGCCAAAATTAGCCAAGCAAACCGAGGATGTGTATCAGCGAGTTGTGAAAGAGCGATCGCGGGTGATATGGTAATTGGGCATGGGGCATAGCGCATATAAAGTCTCGACTACAAAAACTCAGTTGTCGGTATATGGGAATAAATGCACAAAAGGCTGTCTACTGCAAAGCAATTCCCTTAGGCTTTGTTTTTGTAGTTTCAGTCTAAAGGCTCATTTATCACTTTTGCCAGAGGTGTAATGTTCACGCTGCCTTATTTTTAGTGAAAAATACAGTACAATCGCTGTACGCTGGGAATTATTACGTCTATGGTGAGAAAGTAAGCAATATTTGCAGTTTGCGTCAGAGAATTAGTATGACTAAGGCATTCCTAAAGATCGTTAAATGCTTGAAGACTGCCGGAAGCAGGCTGTTGAATATGGCAAGCGCGCTCATCAACAATTTTACAGCACCATCGACACCCGACATCGAGAGCAAGACTGCCTATATTCTCCCTTCTTTAGCAGGTCCTGTCCATCTCTTGGGTGGAGGTGGAATTGATGTGGAAGAAGCTATCCAGTGGATGATTAACCAAGTAAGAGGATGCAATAACTGCGACACAAAAGTTAATGTTGTAGTTATTCGCGCTTATGGTAGCCATGATTATAATCGGTTAATTCATGGGATGAGAGGCGTGAAGTCTGTAGAAACTCTGATTATTGGCAGTAGGAACGATGCTAACAGAACAGAGATTTTTGATCAAGTCAGACGCGCTGATGTAATTTTCTTTGCCGGCGGCGACCAATGTCAATATATCCGCAACTGGAAAAATACTAAATTAGAAATTGCGGTTAAGTCTGTTTATGCTAGACGCGGTGGTATTGGTGGTACTAGTGCGGGTGCGATGATCCAAAGTGAGTATCTTTACGATGCTTGCGCTTCTTCCGAAAAGGGAATTGAAACTAGAGAAGCACTTGCAGATCCTTACCGAGACATTACCTTTAGTTATAACTTGTTTGCATGGAAAAATTTCCAGGGAACCATCATCGATACGCATTTCGATAGACGTGAAAGAATGGGACGAATTATGGCTTTTATTGCGCGTCAAATTAAAGACGGTGTATCTAAAAGCGTTTTAGGTATAGCAGTCAGCGAAGAAACGTCTTTGGTTGTAGATCAAAACGGTTTAGCAACGGTGATTGGTAAGGGTGCGGCGTATTTTGTCCTTGGTGATCATCCACCTGAAGTCTGCGAACCCCGAACACCACTGACGTTTTCTCACTACAAGATTTGGAAAATTCGTCGTGGTGACACTTTCAATCTCAAAAATAGACCCACATCAGGATATTATCTTAGAAGTGTCAAAAAGGGAAGAATTGACAACAATCCCTATTGAGTTTGGCGCATGGGACATGGGGAATTGGAAGGGGAAATTTTGAATTGTTTATCTCTCCATCTCCCCCCTATGGTGTATAATAAGCCCGAATAACTTATGACTAGGAAGCTTATTGGCGTTTACGCTTCTTCAAGCCTGCCATAACCAGACCGGTTCCAAAAGCGATCGTACCAGCTATAGTGGTGGGTTCGGGAACGGGGGTGGGGGGATTGGGGGGAGTTGCGCTAGCAGGTACGCTGACACTCGCAAATCCTAGGGTTAGGGCGATACCAGCGGTAGCAATACTCAGTTTTTTCGCTAACTTCATGAAATAGTACCTCAATTATTGTTTATTGGTTATCACCTAGGGTGATAACAATTAAAGTATCAAAAAAAAACAAAATGTTCAGTATCTGTCAATATATTTACTAATAAAAAATAAGACTAGTTATTTATCTATATACTTAGATAAATTTTCAGTTAATTACAGTAGTTTTCACGTAGTTGAACCACACTCTCAGGGCACAGCATTGTTCCCTACAACAAATGTGGTCTATTTAACTGAAAATAGCTGTAAACCACAGATATCGTAGGGGCACGGCATTGCCGTGCCCTCTACGTGGTATAATTACCCAAAATATATATATTACTGCCCCCCATCTCCTAAACTAGGGTTGCTTGCTTGCGTAAACTGTGAATAGTGGCGATCGCATGTTTGCCGACGATATCAATCTCCTCTTGGGTATTAAACCTGCCAATTCCAAACCGCACTGAGGCATAAGCTAGCTGTTGTGAATGTCCCAATGCTGTGAGAACATAGGAAGGGGCTGTGTTGGCTGAGGAGCAAGCTGAACCAGAAGACACTGCCATGACTGGCTGTAATCCTAAAGAAAGGGCGGCGCCGTCTACGCCTTCAACGCTGATGTTGAGGTTGCCGGCGATTCTTTGGCTAGGATGTCCGTTGAGATGAATTCCTGTCAATTGGGAAAGTTGTTTCCACAATCTTTCTCTCAGTTCTGTTAGGCGTTGGTTTTCGGTTGCTTGTTCTGCTAAGGCGATTTCCACCGCTTTACCTAAACCGACAATTTGCGGTGTATATAATGTTCCCGAACGCATTCCCCGTTCATGTCCTCCGCCATGTAGTTGAGGAGCTAGCTGTACTCTGGGGTTGCGCCGACGGACATACAGGGCGCCAATGCCTTTTGGTCCGTAGACTTTATGTGCTGTAAGTGACATTAGGTCAATATTTAGGGCTTCCACATCTAAGGGAATTTTACCAATGGCTTGGGCGGCGTCTGTATGAAAAATTATCTGGCGTTGGCGGCACATTTGCCCAATTTCTGCTATTGGTTGCAATACACCGATTTCGTTATTTCCCGCCATCACCGATACCAAAATTGTATCAGGACGGAAGGCTTTTTCTAATTCGATTAAATTAATTAATCCATCTTTTTGCACTGGAAGGATGGTAATGTCAAAACCGAGGGTTTGTAAATATTTACAAGGGTCAAGAACTGCTTTATGTTCAGTTGCAACTGTAATAATATGCTGTCCCTTTTGACAATATGCTTCAGCGACACCTTTGATAGCTAAATTATTAGCTTCTGTGGCGCCACTGGTGAAGACAATTTCTTCTGGTGTGGCGTTGATGGCGTCTGCTAATATTTCCCTGGTTTGTTTGATAGCTGCTTCTGCTTCCCAGCCGTAAACATGGCTGATACTGGCTGGATTGCCAAATTTTTCTGTGAAATAAGGTATCATTGCTGCCAATACCCGTTCATCTACGGGAGTGGTAGCGTGACAATCGAGGTAGATAGCACGAATGGACATAATTAACTCAAAACTTGACCTAATTTTTTTAAGATTTTTAACACCTGATACAATTCATTTTCGCGCTTGGATAAAGTGAATTTATCAGACAAAGCATACTCAGATCTATTTTGTCTGATTAGCTTGATGAATTGAAAATCTTCTCCATTAGTTACTAATCCAAATACAGGTTTTTGATGAGGATTTCCCAACATATAAGTCAGTGCTTGGGGAATTGCTTTAGCTAACGAAAAACTTGATCTCTTAGATTCAATTACTAATAACCATAACTGGTTTTGGAGAACCAATACATCAATTTTGCCTTTGATAATTTCTTCTGTGTTTTCATCATCAATAATAATTTTTTCACTAATTTCGCTAGTTTCTTCGGTAGCAATATAAAAAGGCTCACTATAAAAACCTGCCAAATCAAGCAAAGGAGACAATACTACCATTTTTACTGCCTCTGACAAAAGAGGAGCATTTTCCAGTACATTGAGATAGTTAGTTTTAACTTTGTCTAAGCATTGCCTTTCTAAATCGGAAAGTGTGGATAAATCCTCAAACCACTCTGTAAAAAATTGCTCATCTTCAGACTGGCTTAGGGCAAATTTTTGTTTTAAGTAGGCGAGAGTTACATTTTGCGCTTGGATGACTTGAACCATATTAATATTAATTCAATGATTTTGTGTTAGTCTGCGGAGGCAGACGAAGGTTTGTGTAGTTGTCATCAAAATTGCCCAAAACTTTTTAAACATCCTCTAAACTAAGCGAAACGGAGTGGAGGAGATTTAATTTTTTCTTGTTCCATAACCTCTAATTCTTCTACTGAGTAGAGTTTTTCGTATGAGTCGTAGACAACACAAGACCATTGTTTAGCAAATTTATATACAAATTCTAAGGCTAGTTGCCTACTTCCTGGAGTTTTACTGACATCAAGCAGAATGTGAGTCTGAGGTTTAGCTGTCAGCTTTTGGGTGATTAGCGTGATTTCATCAGGATCAAAGTTTGTCAGTTCGTGGTTATCTAAACTAACCCAAACATGGCTATTTTCCCTAGAAAAACGCCCATTATATATAGTATCAGGCTTAATTAAAGCTCCTGAATATTCGAGAAAATCTAAGAATTCTGCTGGTTGAATTTCATCACTAGAAATTAGGGAAATAGGTTCTGGCATAGGTTATACTCCCAGTTGGGAAAGTAATTCTAATAGCTCATCGTGAGTGCGGACTACATAACTTCCAGCCGCGATGATATCTTGCGCCGGAGTTAGTTTGTAATTAGGTGCATAGAGAACAACAGGCTTTCTCAAGGGATTTAAGTCAGGGTTTGATATTAATTTTTGAATTTGCTTCAACTTACGAGCAGTCTGGGTTGTTACTTCGATGATAGCGTTGCTGGTTTCCACATCAATTTCACCAATTTCGCCGTTGAGACCCACTGCTTTGTTAAAACTGACCACATCGAACCCTCCCTGGATGATAGCATTTGCTACTGTACCTTCGAGAACTTTTTGAGGATTGACTGAGTTGAGAGCATCGATAATTGGCTGCTCGAATGGGCTAGTCACATTCTACTTGATTATTTGCTCCCTGCTAATTCGCGCAGTTTAGTTAACACTTGTTGAGCATGACCTTTAGCTTTGACATTTGGCCAAGCATAGGCAATTATTCTATCAGGTGAAATCAGGAAAGTTGACCGCGCCACACCCATATATTCTTTTCCCATAAACTTTTTCAATCGCCAAGCACCATAAGCCTCTGTTAAGAAATGTTCTGGGTCACTGAAGAGGGTGATGGATAAGTTATGTTTGCTGATAAATTTACAATGAGTCTTTCCTGAATCTGGACTGACGCCTAAGATTTTCGCTCCTAGTTGGCTGAAGTCTGGATACAACTCAGTAAAATCTTTGGCTTCGGTGGTGCAACCGGGGGTGTCATCTTTGGGATAGAAATAAAGTATAACCCATTGTCCGGTGAAATCAGCGAGACTGACTAGGTTTTCGTTTTGCTCTGGGATAGAGAAATCTGGTGCTGGTTCTCCAGCTTGGGGAATATTGGTCATTATCTGTACAGGATTGTCCTGATGCTGTCTCAGCTAACCTTCGATTATAGCAAATACAAGCAGTCATACCTATATTTTCCCCATGCCCCATGCCCTATGCCCACGAAATAATTACAAATATATTGTAAAAATAGTGCCATTGGGATAATTATCTTCGACAAGAATATTGCCGTGATGTGCTTCAATCGCCATTTTGCAGAAAGCTAATCCCAAGCCAATTTGGGAAACTTCTTGCATCAAATTGCCAATTTCATATTTCTCAAAAATGTGTTGTCGTAAGTGTTGAGGGACTCCCGAACCGGAATCAGCGACTTGGACTTTAGCGCCTCCGGCTAACAAATACTCTACCCGGAGGCTGATTTGCGAGTTTGAGGGCGAGAACTTAATTGCATTGGAAAGCAGATTGTCTAATATGCGGCGAAAGATGGCTGCATCTACTTTAATCATGCCACCGGGTTGGGGTAATTCACTCACCAAGCTCAGGTTCTTTTGAGCAGCGATCGCCTCAATATCTGCTAACGCTGACATACACAGGGCACAAAGGTCTATACATGTATAATTAAGAACCATTTTTCCTGATTCTAACTTCGCCATGATCAGCAAACTATCAATCAATGTTTGCAGTTGATGTGCGGCGATCGCAATTTGGTCGATTTTACGTTGCTGTTTTGGCAGTGACAAATTCGGAAACCGGAGTATCTCTGTGCATAAGACAATACTTGCCAGGGGATTTCGCAAATCGTGTACAATCATATTCACCATGTCTTCTCGCATTTGCAGCAAGGCTTGCATATTGTCATGCTGCTGCTTAATCCGCAACATGGAATTAACCCTCGCTCGTAACTCTACACCATTAACTGGTTTACTAATAAAATCTTCTGCCCCAGCTGCTAAACATCGAGCTAGGTCTTCTTTGGCAGTCAAAGCTGTTAACATAATAATGGGCACAGCCAGCCATTGCGGATCAGCTTTGATGTGCCTGCATACTTGTATGCCATCTAAATCGGGCATCATCACATCAAGCAAAATCACATCAGGCTGAAAACTATTCAGGCGATCAAGAGCTTGTTGACCACTAGGAGCGTAGTGTAGCAGATAGTTTTCACCATCCAACAACGTTTCTACGACATCGAAGTTATCCGGTTCATCATCAATCACTAAAATAGAGGGTTGAGTGTCCATAGCGAATCGCTGCTACCTCTGTAAAAGTTGTTGAATTGTTGCTACTAGCTGTTTGAGTTTTACAGGTTTGCTCAAGTATTCGTTGGCGCCGGCTTTTAAACAAGTTTCGCGATCGCCTGGCATGGCTAACGCCGTTAGGGCTATAATCGGCACATTCACAAATTGCTGATGATTACGGATACAGCGTATCGTTTCTAATCCGTCCATTATCGGCATCTGAATATCCATAACAATTAAATCTGGTCGTTGATTTAGGGCAATATCAATGGCTTGTTGGCCATTTTTTGCTACCACTAGGCGATATCCTCTACTTTCAAGATAACCTGACATTGTATTAATATTTGCTTGATTATCTTCTGCCAGCATAATTAAAGCAGATTTTGGATCTGGTTTTGGCACTACAATCAGATCTCGCGCATCAGAACATTGAGGATATTGGAGTTTTTTAAGAGTTGCCTGCAGTTGATTGCGAGTAATGGGTTTAACTAGATATGCAAACGCTCCCTGAGATAATCCTGTGCTATATTCGTCCATCACTGATATGATGATGATGGGTACTTCTGTAGTTTTTGGATTGGCTTTAATTTGATTGAGTACCTCCCAACCAGACAAATTAGGTAGTTGCAGATCCAAAATGACTAGAGATGGACTAAGACGCTGCACTTCTTTCGCTGCTCCTTCACCTCTAGGATAGACAATGGCTTGCATTCCCATTTCATTGAGGTAGCGACTAATCTGATCTGCCGCAGGTATGGAATCTTCGATAATCAAAATCTGAGCATTTTCTCTAGGTAAGCAATGGCTGGGTAATGGCGTCGTTGCCTGTGTTCTGGGGGCAATATCGCTGGTATGATAGGGAATATGGACTGTGAAACAACTGCCCTTTCCCACTTCACTGCTCACTGAGACAGTTCCTTGATGTAGGGTGGCAATTCGCTGTACCAGTGCCAAACCTAAACCAGTACCCTCATACTGGCGATTGAGGTTGCTGTCAATCTGAATAAAGGGCTGAAATAGTTTTTTCATGTCCTCGTCAGCAATGCCGATACCTGTGTCAGTAACGCAGAAGCAGATGTCAGGGGCGGATGGGCAAAAGCTGACTTGTAGGGAGACTGATCCTGCTTCTGGGGTGAATTTGATGGCGTTGCTCAGGAGGTTAATGAGGACTTGACGTAGGCGGCGCTCATCTACCTGAATAGTACCAAGGTAATCAGAAATTTGATAACTGAGGTGGATATTTTTCTTGAACGCCATCTGTCTGACGAAGGAAACACTAGCCTCACACAGACTTCTGACTGAAACGTCACTCAGTTGCAGTTCTAGTTTACCAGATTCAATTTTAGATAAGTCAAGGATATCATTAATCAATTCTAGCAGGTGTTTGCCGCTGCGCTCAATAGTGGCGATCGCTTTTTCTTGTCGTTCATTGATGTCACCAAACACGCCTTCTGTGAAACCTTCAGACATGCCGAGAATGGCATTAAGAGGTGTTCGTAGTTCATGGCTCATGTTAGCTAGAAATTCATCTTTGAGGCGAGTAGCCCTTGCCAGTTCAGCGTTAGCATGGGAAAGTTGCTCATTTATCTGCCGTAATTGTGCTTCGGTTTGTTTGCGATCGCGGATATCAAATAGACTTGAACGACTATATAAATATGTCCCGTTAGCACTTTTGACGGCAGTTGCATTGAGTAGCACTGGAAAAATTTTACCATCTTTACAGATTAGATCAAACTCTAGGTCTTTCACCCAGCCACGTTCTTGGAATTGGGAATAGTTTTGGTAAAAGACTGAGCAACTGGCTGGAGTGATAATACTAGTAAACTGTCTGCCAATTATTTCTTCATGAGTGTATCCCAACCATTGCAGTGCTGTTTGGTTGATGTTGACAAATCGACCTTCAGCGTTGAGAGAATGGTAGCCACAGGGAGCATGATCGTACAAATCTTCAATTTCACTGGCATATTTTGCCAGTGCCTCTTCAGCTTGTTTGCGTTCTGTAATATCTGTTAACGTCCCCACATAGCCAATAATGCTACCACTGGGGTCGATTTCCGATACCACTTGGACATAAAAGTAATTAATAGTGCCATCCGGGCGGATATGTCTGCCCTCAATCTGGTATAATTCTCTTGTATCGTCGGGTTTTTGCGGGAATTTTTCCGCCCAGTCAATCCAGATGCGATCGCGGTCTTCTAGATGTAAGCTATCTAACCACTTCATCCCCAATGCTGCTTGTACCGATTTCCCGGTCATCTCGCACCAGCGATGATTAACATAGATACAGTTACCAGATGCATCTATGCGAAAAATGGCAACTGGAGAAGCTTCTGCTAATGTTGCATAACGCTGTTCGCTTTCGCGCAGGGCTGACTCTATTTGTTTGCGCTCGGTAATATCATAGTTGATGCCTACCATACGTTGCGCTTCACCATGTTCATTGCGTTGAACTATACCAGAGGCTTTAATAAAGTGGATGCTGCCATCTCGATGAATAATGCGAAACTCAGTATCAAAGTCCTGTTCCCCCCGCACAGCACCTTGCAGAGCCGCTTCAGCGACAATGCGATCGTCTGGATGAAGCGCATTTATCCAGATCTGATATGGTGACAAAGAATCAGACCGTGGCAAGTCATATAATTCATACATCCGGTCATCCCAGTATGGATCATGGATAATATCCCAGTCCCAAGTGCCAATGGCGCCTGACTTGAGTGCTAGTGTCAATCGATCCGAGAGGTTACGCAGCTGTTCCTCTGCTTGTTTGCGGTTGGTAATATCCTGGGTAGTCCCGATTAAAACTCTGGGCTTACCATCAGCATCAAATATTACTTCGCATCGGGCCTAACAAGTACCCCAAACTTTCATCGGGGCGATAAAAGCGACACTCTATTTCATAAGACTGTCCCTGTTGACTCGCCTGCTTTACCACAAAATCGTGGCGATCGCGATCATCTGGATGAATTAACTGGCATAATTCTTCATAGGTTGGTGTCCCAGATGCTATATCGCGGCCAAAAATCCGAAATACCTCTTCTGACCAAATTATATCTTGGGTTTGCAAGTCAAATTCCCAACTACCCAGATTAGCAATTCGTTGTGCAGCGGTGAGGGTAGCTGCATTCTTGCGAAGTTGCGCTTCCATCTGTTTTTGCTGAGTAATATGTTGAGCAATTCCCAAAAAGCCGATGGACTCTCCTGCAACATTTTGTAGGGCTTTCATTGAGAGAAATACTGTTAACCGGGAGCCGTCTTTACGAATGAAAGTCCATTCGTCTTCATAGCAGTTTCCGTCTTGATTCCGGATCGTAAAAAATTCTTTAGGCGTGGAAATTTCTCTGCCTAATTTTAACGATAGTGCTGCTACCCGTTGCTGAAATTCCTCTAAGTCGTGAAAGATCATGGGAGTGACTTGAAAAAGAACCTCGTCAGATGTATAGCCCAACATCTTTTCGGCACCAGCACTAAAGGTTTGGATTATCCCCTCGAAATTGGTAGAAATAATCGCATAATCACTACCATCTAAAATAGCTTGTTGCAAACTACTGAGATCTTGCCAAAGTTGTTCACTTGTTTGTAAAGCTTGTGTGCGTTGTTCAACTCTGGCTTCTAGTTCCCAGTTCAGTTGTTGCAATGCTTGCTCTGCTTGTTTGCGCTCAGTAATATCGACTGCAACCCCACCCACTAAACATTGCCCAAAATTTCCCTGCAAAGGGAATTTATAGACGAGAAAATCGCCTAATTTACCGTCTCGTCTGGGAGCTTGTTCGATAGTTTCTAATACCTGCTGAGTCTGTGCTACTATGCGAATATTTTCAAGAAACTGTTGAGCTATTTGATTTTTATATACTTCAAAGATTGACTTACCAATCACATCTTCTACTGTTGCAGCCACAATTTCAAAAGTGCAAAGATAAGTCTGACTCAGATAAACAAATTGACCGTTTTTATCAGTAATCCAGGAAGCTGATGGACTGTTATTCATGAACGCCGCAAAACGAGCTTCACTTTGTTCAAGGGCTGCTTGTGCTTGTTTGCGCTCAGTAATATCTAAATCAACACCAATCATCTGCAAGGGATTGCCTTTTTGATCATAAAAGACTCGCCCTTTACTAAGTGCCCAACGTAAGGTACCATCAGGTTTAATAAACCGAAATTCAATGTTGTAGTCTTCTCCTTCATAGACCGCACGATTGATGGCTTGTAAAACTAACGGGCGATCATCTGGGTGCATCATCGCTAGAACCGTTTCATACCGACCATTAAATGTGCCTGGAGTGATGCCAAAAAGTTGTTCTAAGTTATCTGACCAGTGAATTTCCCCTGTTTGAATATTCCAGTCCCACTTACCCATTTTGGCAGCTTCTAGAGCCATATTCAATCGCTCTTCTTTTTGCCGCAAAGCTGCTTCCACTTGCTTACGATTTGTGATATCTTCAATTACAGAAATAAAATATTTGGCAACGCCTGAGCGATCGCGCACTAGAGAAACTGTTAAATTAATCCAGACTATCGAGCTATCCTTGCGGATATAGCGTTTCTCTATGGAGTAGGTGTCAATTTCCCCTGCTAGCATTTTTTGCATCTGCTCCAAGTCACCTGCTAAATCATCAGGATGGGTAATATCCTGAAAACTCAGCGTCTGGAGTTCAGCCTGAGGATAACCAGCAATTTCACAAAAGCGCTGGTTCAGACGAATAAATTCCCCACTAAGTGACACATGGCTGATACCTACGGCTGCTTGCTCAAAAGTACAGCGGAAGCGTTCTTCGCTCTCCCTCAGGCTGGTTTCTACTTGTTGACGTTCCTTGAGTTCTGCTTGTAACCGTTCGTAGGCGGATGCTTGTTGAATAGCGATCGCAATTTGCACCCCCAGTTGATCTAACAATTCCAGTTCTACCGCTTGCCAGTGACGCGGTGCCGCACATTGGTGGACAATTAATAATCCCCATAATTGATTGCTGACTAAAATTGGCACTACCAAAATGGCTTTGACTGCAAATTGCTCTAGTAGCTGCAAATAACAGTCAGTTAAGCCAGCCTGATAAATATTGTCAATCGCCCGTTTTTTCCCTTGATGATAATTCGCTCCGGCTCCTTTTTGGCAGCAACTATCCTCAATCTTTGTCCCCAGAGTCACCTTCCAGCCAGGAAGCACTGACTCGGCGACAATGATGCCACTCATATCGGGGTAAAATTGATAAACTATGACTCGATCAGCCTGCAAAAATTGGCGTACTTCAGTAGCTGTTGCTGTTAAAATTTGTTCTAGCTGGAGAGACTGACGAATCCGTAAAGCGATCGCTCCCATCAATCTTTGTTGTTCCCGACTTTGTTCTAGCTGTCGGCTCAGATGCATATGTTCGACTGCATTACGAATGGCGCCTTGAAGAATTTCTGGGGTGAGGGTGTTTTTTACTAGATAATCCTGGGCACCACTTTTCATTGCACGAACTGCAACAATTTCATTTCCTTGTGCTGTGAGCATAATCACTGCAGATTGGGTATTCCCCATCTGTCCTCTTAATTGCTCCAGAAACACCAACCCATCACCATCAGCCAACAAAATCACATCTGGTATCTCTTGTTGACACCATTCAATTGCCTGTGTTGCTGTCTCTAACTCCAAAACACTATAAGTATACAGCCGATCGTGCTGCAAAAATTGGCGAAATATCACCCGATCTTCAGCACAATCATCAATCAGCAGAACGGTGAGAGAACCATCCATAGAATGAATTAATTTGCAGTATTTGTGGCGAAATAGGACAATTTTGCCTTTGTTGTTGCCATTTCAAAGACGCTATTCTCCCTGATGCGGTGTATTCTAACGTACTATTGTACCGGATATAGCGTTTCTCGGTCTAGTGAGGTATATCAGAGCAAGCTCCTCGCTTGCGGGGAGGGGGTTGGGGGTGGGGTTCTTGTATCTCACTCAACTGAGAACCGCTATATAAAACTACATTACGCAATGTAAAATAAAATTAAATTGTCTCGTAGTCAGGACTTTAGTCCTCTCTCAAGGATTTAAGTCCTGACTACAAACCTTTAATTATTTACGCCCACTTACTTAATTTACATTTGCAGATTTTTGTAAATGGGTAGATTAAATCCTTGAATTTTCTTGATGTAAAAAAACTGGGCTAATAATTTCCAACTATTTGGGTAAAAGCAAGATGGATATAATATTTCTAATGCCTGGAATATTTTGCCATTTTTGATTTCAATTAAACCCCAGTATAATTTGAGAAAAGCCGAAATCTCTGCAAGGCTGGGCAGAGAATTAATATATTTTTCATTGACTAACTTAAGAATCGCTTGCTTTAAAGCAATGTTATATTCTAGTCTTTTTTTAATCAGAAATTTTCCTGAATACCCTTCTGTCCAAATTGTTCGATACATCAAACATTGATTGATAAAAATTGCATCGCCATATTCAGCTATTTTAATCCAAGATTCTATATCATTACCGTAACCATTAAAAACTGAAAGCCAACCACCTGTTTTAATAAATGCTTCTTTTTTAAACGCAACTTGTACAGGAGTTCCTATTGGTAGTCTTTCAATTAACATCCCATAGTGAATATCTTCTTGTTCAACGTAAGCGGCTTTTTTATTGCCAATAGTTGGTGTTTGACTGATAATTTTACCATCAGATGTAATGTTTATAGCTTGGCAAGAACAAATAACAGCCTGGGAATGAAGATTAATGGCATTTGTAATTATTTCAATACAATTTGTGGCTAAATAATCATCATCATCTAATAATTTTATCCACTGTCCTGTAGCTATTTCAACTCCAGCATTCACAGTCGCTGATTGACCCATTTGGGTAGCATTACGATGATATATAACACGATGGTCTAGACTTTTAACATATTCTTCAGTTCCATCAGCAGAATAATCATCAGCAATCACTACCTCGCAAGGTAATGTTTGATTTAAAGCCGATTCTACCGCTCGTTTTAAAAGTGATAAGCGATTATGAGTAGTTATAACTATACTAAACATTAGTAAATTCTCATAAGAGGTTGTTTTAAAATGGTCTTTTGGTGTCATGGTGGAGGTAACCTTACCCCAGGAGATACGCTCTATTCCGTTACCCTCGGAATGACAATTTGATACCTGATTGGACTTTTAAAACATCCTCGAAGATATCTATAGCTTTTTAGTCTACAAAGTCATCCTAGTAAAATCTACTATATTCTGGTATAGTGAATGTAGCCATGTTAAATTTACCTAATTTTTCAGTTAACCCGATTTACTCATTAGGTAATCAAGTTGATAACTATATAATTTCTATATGGTCTGTGTTTGCGTAGCCTGCCGTAGGCATAAATTAGCTGCTTCCATATCTCCGACTGCTTAAACTTTGTAGTGAGGACTTTAGTCCTCGTCTTTTTGATGATTTTAGATCAATTCTGCTTCTGCAAAAATTTGCCTAACTGTTAATTGCAAGCCAGGTAAAAGCGGATCTATAATCAGCATATTATCTGTGTAAACAAGACTTGTATCAGGCGAGAAAAATACCCTGATATTCATAGCTTGCGGATCGACAACCCAAACCCGTGACACTCCCGCAGCAAAATAATCCTGCGCTTTGTCTTCAAATTCCTTCATTGTTTGTCCTGGAGATATAATTTCAATTACCAATTCTGGAGGAACGGGACAAGCTTCATTGCGTTGCCAACTTTTCGGTAAGCGTTCATAAGAAATATAAGTTAAATCAGGTACAGGCGCCCAATCTTTACCTTTACACTTTAAAATAATTGCCCACTCTGCAACAACTCTACCTTTGCCTTTACACCATACATAAATGAGGAATAATAAAGCTCTTTGTGAGGCTGAATGAAAGAATTTTGGCGACACTTTAGGTACTGCATAACCATCCACAAACTCATAGTGTACATCCCCTTGTGGCAGGGAAAGAAATTCTTCTAGAGTAAGTTTGTTTCTTGCGCTTGCCTTAACCATAAGAAAGCCACATAATTATCTAATACAAATATTTTAACAATGGTTGACTGTCAAAAATTACAAGTATTTGTTGTGATTTTTTGCAGTTCCCTAAGCAGGTTGTTCTGGTTCTGTTGTGACATTCTGTCCAATTTTTGGCTCAGTACCCGCAACCAGCCGCTCAACATTACCACGATGTCGCCAAATCACATACAACCCACCCACAACAGCATAGAGAATGTAAGGTAAGGGTTGATGGAAAATTACCATAAAAATAGAAACTGCGATCGCACCTGCTATCGAACTTAAAGAGACAATCCGGGATATGGCGATAACGATCGCAAATACACCTAATGTTGCCAAACCTACTTCCCAATTAATCGCCAACAACGTCCCTAAACCTGTCGCCACAGATTTACCACCAGTAAAGCCCAAAAATATTGATTTACTGTGCCCCATTACTGCACCTAATCCAGCTAAAATTACTAACCACGATTCCCACAATTTGACATCTACCGTAGGAGGGATGACATCTTGGCTAGGGGCAAAGTTGAATAACCAGTAAACAAGGGCGATCGCTAATATTCCCTTCCCGCAATCAATGAATAAAACCACAGCCCCAGGTATTTTACCCAAAGTTCTTAAGACATTAGTGGCGCCTGTCGAACCCGAACCAATTTCGCGAATATCAATACCCTTTAACTGTTTGACGGCGATGTAGCCAGTGGGAAAAGAACCCAGTAGGTACGCTACGACTAAAATTGCTCCAGACAAAGTTAACCAAATAGGCATAATTAATAATTTAAAATTTGTGAGTTGTCAGTGATCAGTGGTCAGTTGTTTTTTGTTCCACTGACCACTGACTCATTTAAAAATCATCATCATAGTTTCTCATTGTTTTGGGGTCAGGGGCAAAGGCTAACCACAGGGGAAATTGCAACAGTGCTAGGCTAATTTGCTCTTGAGAATCGTCAATGATAATTAAGGGTAGTTGATTTGCTTTTACCAAGCGGTCTGCTTTTTGAGCTAAAGCTTCTGGAGTCTCAAATAATGCTACACCTCTGTCTGGTCCAAAATCCGGGCGACCAATCCCCAGACAGTCTTGCAAGCCGCGACGCCATTCACCTAAACGTTCTGGCGTATTAGCAACTACAAGTGTCCGCAGGCGATCGCTATACAGCTTGTGCAATATAGAAATCACTGCTGAAGAAATCAGGATATTTTGCAAGCGGTTACCCATTGTCCGCAAAGCACCCCGTCCCCCTTGGCTAAGAAACCAGTTAGAGACTCGTTCTGCATGGACTGGCTCAAAGGTACGTCGCAATTGCCAAGCAGGACCATAGTAATCTGGTTGGCTACGGTATTGATCAATCAGGCGGCGAATTTGCTTTGTAGTATCTTGAAACTGTTGTGGGGCAAATTGTGGTGTACCTGGTTCGGATTCAACTGGCTTCACCTCTTTGACAGATGGTCGTTCTCGTGCTGTTACAGGCTGGAACCAATTGCAACTGCTCGGCGGCGGCTGCCAAATCTTGTAAACTACCTGTGAGATAGTCTTTAAAACCCTGCACCCGAATAGCCAAATCTTGGGATGTACCCGCGAAAGTGGTTCGCATTTCATTGCGGATGCGTTCTTGTCGCCGTTCTAGTTGTTCTACAGAAATTTGCAGCGTTTGTTTGCGTTGTTCTAACTGCGCCAGGGATTCAATGACGACTCGTCCTAGGGTGAGTTGAGTTTCACTCAATTGTGTCTGAAGGGTATTGTATGTTGCTTGCAGGTTGGCTATTTCTGCTTTTAGCGCTGCTTTGGTATTTTGTAACTCTGCGACTTGTTGAGCAGCTTGTGCGTATAGTGAATTATCTGCTGATTCTGACCCCAGTGTCACCAATTCGCCAGTTGATTCTTGTATTGGCTCTGATGTAGTAGTTAATCCTACTGGTTGAGAAATCAGCGGTTTTAAAGTTGCATCTTCTGGTAAGGTCTCAACTAATAACCTTTGTGCTTCTGTTTCCGCCACTGGCTCAACAGATGAGTTTTCTGGAACTTCAGATGAACTGCTGTCTTCTCCTATTTGTGCCAACCACTCATCAATCGGTTCTGGGGTTTGAGATTCCTCTGGGTTCATAAATAATAGTGTAATTCCTATGACGCGAATAAATAGCTTTCTGCAATATACAATTGTCAGTGTTTATTTGTAAGGCTTTTAGGCTTATTTAGTAAATAGTTCGGTTGATTTCCACAGTCTTACTTACCACTCAGGCACTCTAAATTCCTCACTAAATACGTGGACAACGTTGTTCCAAACAGGTTTTTAAGGTATTCGGGTCAAATAAAATCGGTAGAAAGTGAATGCTTTTGATTTCTTTAAAATAAAACAAGATGGGAATACCATGCCAAAATATCCGCCAGTTTTGCCATTCCTGATAGGGAAAGCGCCGAATTAATTTTTCGCCTCTGTAAAGATCTAAGTCGGTGGCGGTAAATTGTAAGCGCAGTGTGACAGCCTGAAACATCAAAAACAAGCCAAACAATCCGATAACACCTCCTACCCCTGGTTGAACCACCAACAGTGGAATGGAGGCTATTACCAACACGACAGGGATATTGTAACTAGGTTTGAGTTCCACAGTTGATGTGGAATTAGGCGCAAATGAACTGTTCACAGTTTTACATCCTGTTTTATCTACTAGACATCTCTTATTTTAAGAGTTAGGAGTTATGAGTGCTGAGGATTCAGCACTGTTAAATCCCTTGCATCAATGCACTACCGGCGCTGAAACATTAACCAAGAAAGAAAGAAGTTGCTAACAAATATAATTAGCAAGGCGGTAACAACGGCGCTTGTGGTTGATTGTCCCACACCTTTGGCTCCTCCTGTTGTTGTCAATCCCCAACCGCAACCAATCACGGCGATTAAAATACCAAAGCAAAATGCTTTAATCATGGCGCTACAAATATCCCACATCCCCAGGAAGGTTACGGGCTGAGTCGAGAAATACGGTATCGGCTAAGTTGTATATATTCGTTGCAATTACCAATCCCCCCAACATCCCGGTTACCAAAGACAGCAGGGTTAAAATTGGCAGCATTAAGCAGCAAGCCAGAACGCGGGGAATAACTAGGTAGTCTATGGGGTCTGTTTTTAACATCAACATGGCGTCAATTTGTTCTGTTACCCGCATAGTGCCGATTTCCGCTGCAAAGGCGGAACCGACTCGCCCGGCCAAAATCACTGCCGTTAAAACGGGCGTGAGTTCCCTTGTCAAGGCTACCGCCAGCACTCCGCCAACCATATTTCCTGCCCCAAAATTGATAAATTCCCGGGCTACTTGAATCGTAAACACCGCGCCAACAAACACAGCCGTTAATAGGGCAATAAAGAGGGAATCAGGACCAACTGCGGCCATTTGATCTTTGGTATTCCGCCAATGGATTTTACCCTTTAATAGATGAACTAGTACTTGCCCACCTAAGAAAATCGCCGCCAGCAACCGCTGACTCCATGCTCCTAAACTGGATTTGGATATAGTCTCGCTCACTGTTCTGCAGCTAACTCGGTAACTGCCTTAAGAATAGCGAAAGTTGATGGGCAAGAGTCAAGAGTCAGTTCACTCCATCTTCGGATCTGGAGGCAATATTAACTTAGGTTAAAACTACTCTCAGAAAATTCTGTCATGTTTAAGCGTGCTGTAATGCGTCAATCAAAATAAATCTCAAGTAAAAGCCTTATACAGCAACGATTTTGCCTATTTTAAATCGGCTGGATACTGCCAGCATCTGATGTAACTATTCATCGACTCTTTTAATGAAAACTTAAGATTTTTGACATATTGACTGTTGGGAAGCGATCGCACGTATTGTAGAAAATGACGTGCAGTTTTCCAGCTATTGTCCTCTTTATTCACGGAGCTTCCTTTAAATGAGTCTTTTTACCAACTTTCTCCGTTCCTTGGTACTCACAATGATTTTTAGTTTTGTCGCCCCTATGTTCTTCGTCGGCGGCTGCTTGCTGTTAATATCTCTGTTCGGTTACATTCCCGGTTTACAAGCAGGGTCTGAGGCGATTTCTACTCAAATTATCCACTTTCTTGCCACTTTTGGCAGCGGTACTCCCCTACGCGGAATGGTTGTGATTAGTTTGACTTGTAGTTTCGTCGGTGGGCTGTTTGACAGCTACGCTTATTATCGCTGCCAAATTTTACGCATTGATTCCTAAATTACTCAAGCGATGAAAATTATATTTCCCATATTGCCAAATGCTATTAATACTTACTAGATGGTAATTAGCATTGCGGAATTTCGATTAGTTAAACTGAATATACATGATTGGTCAGTAGTCGTTAGTGAATACTCACTACAAATTTTGCTGTGTAATAAATTTATATCAATACTGACACAAGCAACAGGTACAATGCTGTTTTGTTAGCAATTGTTCTCTATTGCATGAGAATAGCAAATAAACATCCACGCCAAACCTAAAAAAATAATTAAAATTTTTGATATTTCTTCCCAGCCCCGAAAACGCAGTTCCAGTCATTTGACCGCTGGACATTTTATGATGAATGTATTACGAGGTTTTATGATTGCTTATGGTTTGGCCTTTTAAACCCAGGTTTACTAAACAAATTGCGCGGATTGAAATTACTGGTGCGATCGCCAGTGGTACTCGTACACGGGTGTTAGAAGCACTGAAAACTGTCGAGGAAAAAAAGTTTCCAGCGTTACTGCTACGCATCGATAGTCCTGGGGGTACAGTGGGAGATTCTCAAGAAATCTACAGTGCCCTGAAGCGTTTGGGTGAAAAAATCAAAATTGTTGCTAGTTTTGGTAATATTTCAGCTTCTGGCGGTGTATATATCGGTATGGGAGCCAAACACATCATGGCTAATCCTGGTACAATTACTGGTAGTATTGGTGTAATTTTGCGAGGAAATAACTTAGAACGCTTGCTGGAAAAAGTTGGTGTTTCTTTCAAGGTAATTAAGTCTGGCCCTTACAAAGACATTTTGGCATTTGACCGAGAACTGACCGAACCGGAAGAAGGTATCCTACAAGAGTTGATTGATACAAGTTATCAGCAGTTTGTCCAAACAGTGGCTGATGGACGTTCTTTGACTGTAGAAACAGTGAAAACTTTCGCCGATGGTCGAATTTTTACTGGACAGCAAGCCTTAGCGTTAGGAATTGTAGATAGACTGGGAACAGAGGAAGATGCACGTCGTTGGACAGCAGAATTAGTTGGCCTTGATCCCGAAAAAACACCCTGCTATACACTAGAAGAACGTAAACCTTTATTGAGTCGGATTCTACCGGGGAGTCGTCAAGTTTCCTCAAGACTTGGGGCGGGAATGGATTGGCTGGAATTTGAAGTTTCTAGCAGTGGTCTACCCCTGTGGTTATATCGACCTTAGTATGGAGTTAGGAGTAAGAAGTTATCTTCTCAGTCATAACTCCTAACTTTTGACTTTTATATTTTCAGGAGGATTTGGGCGTGGAGTGGCAAATGCGTGCTATTCGTGGAGCAACAACCGTTTCTGCAAATACTGTGGAGGCGATACGAGAAGCGGTAACGGAACTGCTAGACGAACTGGAATACCGAAATCAACTCCAGCCAAAGGATATTATTAGTGTGACGTTCTCAGTTACACGGGATTTGGATGCAATTTTTCCAGCTGCGATCGCTGCAGCGCCTCGTCCTGGTTGGGATAATATAGCCATGTTGGATGTGCAGCAAATGCACGTTGAGGGTAGTTTACCACGCTGTATCCGCTTGTTAATCCACGTCTACCAGCCAGCCTCCGCCCCCCTTTATCATACCTATTTACGTCATGCTGCTAACTTGCGTCCCGACTGGAGTTTTTCTCAGTCGTTACAAGCATCACAGTCAGCAATAGAATCAAAAGTTTAATATATCTACATAATTCTCAGTTATGCGGCTGTTTTGTCTCCAGCTAAAACTGGGGTGGGGTGACGCGGTGAGTGATGGTGAATTGACTCAATATCAAATATTCACCCCATACCCCCAGTTCTTACACCACCACTTTTTCTAAGATCAACTTAGAACGCTTCACTTGTTCAGGAATGGGAACAGGGTAATCGCCCGTAAAGCAGGCGGAACAGAAATTATTAGTGTCTTCTCTAGTTGCTTCTAGCATTCCTTCCCAACTGAGATAGGCGAGGGAATCTACTTGCAGTTGTTTGGCAATTTCTGCTACTGACTTGGTAGCAGCAATTAGTTGATCTTGGGTATCGGTATCGATACCATAGAAGCAAGGGTGAGTCACAGGGGGTGAGGAAATTCGCATGTGTACTTCCACAGCACCGGCGTCACGCAAAGTTTTAACTAGTTTGCGGCTGGTGGTTCCCCGCACAATGGAATCATCGACAATAATGACGCGCTTACCTTGTAGCACATCTTTGAGGGGGTTGAGTTTCATCCGGATACCAGACTCCCGCATGGTTTGGGTTGGCTGAATGAAGGTGCGCCCCACATAGCGATTTTTAATCAGTCCTTCACCGTAGGGAATACCAGAAGCTTGGGAAAAGCCAATGGCGGCGGGGATTCCGGAATCAGGAACCCCAAAAACTATATCCGCATCAACTGCAGATTCTGCTGCAATTCGCCGCCCTAAGCGCATTCGATAACTGTACAAACTCTCGTTGTGCATGATGCTATCAGGACGAGCAAAGTAAATCATCTCAAAGATACATAGCTTCTTCTGGGGTTGTTGATTCCAGTGGATGGAAGTTAAACCTGCTTCAGTAATCCAAACTAATTCCCCTGGTTCTACCTCCCGCTGGTACTCAGCACCAATGATATCTAAACCACAAGTTTCTGAAGCCAAAACGTAACGGTTGGGATTACCAGCTAACATGCCAATAACGAGGGGACGAATGCCATGAGGATCACGCACACCCATCACGCCAATGGGAGTGCCAATAACTAAACTAAAGGCTCCTTGACAGCGATGAAACGCCCGCATACAACCATCTAACCAATCTACACCGCTGTTGACTTCTTCGGCGATCGCAAAGGCTATCATTTCTGAGTCGGTTGTTGTCACTAAGTTGCATTTGCTCTTGAGCAACTCTTCCCGCAACTGCACAGTATTGACTAAATTACCATTATGTGCTAGTGCTAGTGAACCTAAGCGGGTTTCCACAACAGCAGGCTGGGCGTTAACTCTGCGGCTCGAACCAGTAGTGGAATAACGGGTGTGACCAACGGCTAGGTTTCCAGGCAACTCGTTTAAAATAGTTTCATTAAAGACTTGAGACACCAAGCCCATGTCTTTGTGCAGGTGTACTTGTGTACCTGCAAATGTAGCAATCCCAGCTGATTCTTGACCCCGGTGCTGGAGGGCATATAATCCAAAGTAGGTCAGTTTAGCAACGTCTTCTCCTGGTGCGTAAATGCCAAAAACACCGCAAGCTTCTTCCTGCTTGTCGGGATGATTTTCATGACTATCAATTAGCTTGTGATTCTGGTGGGGATAATCATCCGAAGTGACGGGATGAATGGGAATCATGGTAGCTTTGCTCCTGGTGCGGGTGTCAAGTCACTGGGATATCCGCCCCGTGGAAGCCCCTATATGTATGGGCGAAGGCACGGGGGATTAAAATCGCTTTCCCCTTTCGGGGTTGGATAAGCATAGGAGTAGTACTTATCCATTTCTCTGGATGCCGAGAATCGCCTTGCTACTCCAGTAAAGTTAGCTTCGACAATGTTTAAGGTCGGTACTATCTCAAAAGCACTGGCTTAACCCTTTAAACCTGTTTAACTTTTAAGTTCTAGAGCAAGGGACTAGCTACGCATCCCTTGGTAGGTCTTTAACTCTTACCTTAAACGTAGTACGCTATCGGTACTTAGTCTGGTCAGGTTAAGGCAATTTCTGCGCCCCCGCCTAAAGGCGTAGGGTTCCTGACTGGGATTATGTCGATGGATGGTGATAGATCTCTTAATAAATCTTTAACCACCCATTAAAACAGTATCGTAAATACGTTACTTAATGTTAATCATCAAGAGTTCCTAACTTTTCTCACTAGGGGTAGTGGCTAGGATAGTTAAACGTCTGGCGATCGCCTGGGAATAGCGATCGCTCACATCTTCGATGCTAACCTTGATTAATGTTTGGCTATCAGTGGTTAAAACACCTAAACCAGTTTGATAATTAGCAACATTGCCTAGCTTTTGCCATTCTTTATCCAGGTGTTCCTGTAAGTAGGATTCCCAAATTTCTTGTTGTTCTAATGCTACAGATACTAAAATCCGTCCACCGCCTTCGCCAAATAACACTTCATCCAGGCGAACTGACTTATATTCTGGGATGTCTAAAGTAATTTCAGCGCCTAGCTTGCCAGAAATGCAAGATTCTGCTATGGCAACAGCTAACCCGCCTTCAGCACAATCATGGGCTGAACGTATCCAACCCGCACGAATTCCTTCTCGACAAACTGACTGTACGCGACGTTCTAAGTCAAAATCTACCCGTGGGGGTTTGCCTGCTACTGTATTGTGGATAATTGCTAAATATTCAGAGCCTCCCAAAGTTATGTTGGCTGTCACAGGCAATCCTAATAAATAAATTAAATCACCAACTGCCTGCCAACCTTGACCACAAATTTTGCTGATGTCGGGAATCAACCCCACCATCCCGACAACCGGGGTAGGATAAATTGGTTGGGGGTTGCCTTGAGAATCCAAGGTTTCGTTATAAAGAGAAACATTTCCCCCAGTCACAGGTGTAGCTAATTCCCGACACCCTGCGGCTAAACCGCGACAAGCTTCTGCTAATTGCCAATAACCAATCGGTTTTTCTGGACTGCCAAAATTTAGATTATCCGTCACCGCCACGGGTTGGGCACCCACACAACTCAGATTGCGTGCTGCTTCTGCTACGACAGCTTTAGCACCTTCATAGGGGTCAAGATACACATAGCGGGGATTACAATCCACCGTCGCCGCCACACCTTTGTTACCCCCTCCTTTAACGGTTGACGGGGGTTCTAAAGGACGTAACCGCACCACTGCCGCATCTGCCCCACCTGGTAAAATTACAGTGTTATTCTGCACCTGATGGTCATACTGGCGATATACCCAGCTTTTAGAAGCAATGGTGGGCGTATCGAGCAAAGTTAACAAAATGTCATGCCAAATTTGCAAATTTCCTTGAATTTCAATCCCAGCAGTTGTGCAGGCAGGTAAGGAATCAGGTGTCCATTCCCACGCTTTACGTGCATATTCTGGCGCTTCTGTCAATAAATCTCGGTGATAAAGTGGCGTATTTTCTGCCAAAGCATCGGCGGGAATTTCTGCAGCAACTTCACCTTGGAAAAGAATCCGCACAATAGGTTCTGCAATCACAGTACCAGCGACAACTGCATGGAGTCCCCAACGGTGAAAAATATCGATTAATTCCTGTTCCCGTCCCTTGTGGGCGACAAACAGCATCCGTTCTTGAGATTCCGACAGCAAGTATTCATAGGGAACCATACCAAATTCCCGCGCCGGAATCTTATCTAAATCGAATTCAATACCGACACCGCCTTTAGCAGCCATTTCTGAAGTGGAACAGGTGATACCAGCAGCGCCCATATCTTGGGCGGCGACAACAGCACCAGTTTTAAACGCTGCTAAACAAGCTTCAATTAACGACTTTTCCAAAAAGGGGTCGCCAACTTGCACAGCGGGACGGTTATCTATAGACTGATCGCTGAGTTCTGCACTGGCAAAACTTGCGCCTCCCATCCCATCTCGTCCGGTGGTGGAACCGACATATAACACCGGGTTTCCCATACCAGCAGCCCCAGATTTGACGATTTCTGGCGTTTCCATCAATCCCAACGCCATCACGTTCACCAAGGGATTTCCCGAATAAGCGGGATCAAAATAAACTTCACCGCCCACGGTGGGTACCCCGACGCAGTTACCATAATGTGAAATTCCCGCTACCACACCTTGGAATAACCTTTGGGTTTTAGCATCATCCAATGAACCAAAGCGCAGGGAATTTAATAAAGCAATGGGACGCGCACCCATTGTAAATATATCTCGCAAAATCCCGCCCACTCCCGTTGCTGCACCTTGGAATGGTTCTACAGCTGAGGGGTGGTTATGAGATTCAATTTTAAAAGCTAATTGCAGTCCATCGCCTAAATCGACAACACCAGCATTTTCACCAGGCCCTACGAGAATTCGCGGCCCTGTCGTGGGAAACTGTTTGAGTAAAGGGCGAGAATTTTTATAACAGCAATGCTCAGACCACATCACCCCAAACATACCCAGTTCAGCTTTGTTGGGATGACGCCCTAACCGTCGGACAATTTCTGCATATTCTTCTGGTTTGAGACCTTGAGCGGCAATTTCTTGGGGTGAAAAGGGAGTAGGAGACGTGGCTGTCATGGAACTAATGCACCAAGGGGACAAAGCATTATTCTACCGATTTACTTGCTCATAAGATGCAGTTTGAGCAATTCAGATAATTGTTCTTTGGAGATTTCCCGTTGAACTACTTGAATCACCAAGTTATAAGTTTGTTCGTCTGATAAATGTGACATACTCCACACACTCCCCTTTCAGGGTGAGTGTGGGCTTCTCAGTGACTCCCCTTTGGGGACATTAACTGAGCTTTAAGAGCGTGTGCCCCACGCTTCTTTATGTTTACAGCCGCGTTTTATGTCTCTGCACAAACTTACATGACATATAGGACAATTGTGCATTCTTTGAGACAGCGGTTTTTTGACCTTGTGACCACAGCTAGAACATTCCTGACTTGTGCCGTTTGGGTTGACAGCTATTACTTTTAAACCAGCATTTGCGGCTTTGTTTGAAAGTATGTCTATGAACTGTCCCCATCCGGCATCGTTAATACTTTTAGCCAGTCGGGTTTTAGCAAGTCCCTTGATATTTAGCTTTTCAACAGCTACCACGTCATATTTATCTAGTAAAGATTTCGCTGTTTTGAAGTGAAAATCTTTTCTAGTATCAGCAACTTTTTTGTGCCGGATAGCTAGTTTTTTAATTGCTTTTTTACGACGATTAGAACCTTTCTTTTTACGTGAGACGGAACGCTGTGCCGATTTTAGTTTACGCTCTGCTTTTCGTAAAAACTTAGGCGATGCTATTCTTTCATTGTCAGATGTGACAATGAAATCAATTAGACCAACGTCAATCCCAACAATATTTTCTACATCGAAATCAGGCTTAATAGTCGGAACAGTTGTATCATCCAGGCTCAACGTAACATAATAACCATCAGATTTTTTGGTGACAGATACGGTTTTAATATCAAACCCATCTGGTATTTGACGGTGAACAATTACCTTGACATTACCAATCTTAGAAAGTGTAATTTTTCTATCAGTGAAATGATGTCTTTTAAACTGAGGATAGGTAAAAGTTTTGTACTGTCCTTTACCTTTAAAACGTGGTCTACCTGATTTTTTAGCATTTACATCACCTGCCAGCCACCTATCAAAAGCTAATTCTACTCTTTTAGGAACTTCCTGTAGCACTTGAGAATGAATCTCTTTGTACCAAGGTCTATTTACTTTTAATTGAGTTAGCGAGGCTTTTTGGTTGTAGTAGTTTGGTTGTTCCCTCAAGTCAGGGATGTGACAAATCAAAGGACATCGGTCAATAGGACAGCGGTTTTGTTCATACCAGTCAAACCGTTGAGCAAGCAAATAATTATATTGATATCGCAACTTCTCAAGTGTGTTATCAATTTTTTCTGCTTGCTCTTTTGTCGGTTTAATTTTGTACTGGTATGAAGTTTTCATTTTATCCTTTATTTTTCGACCTACATATATGATAACATGAATGGGTGAACAATGGAGGTACACATGAAAAATAAATCACTGAAAATTAGACTGTCAGAAAGACGACTTAGTAAGCTACAGAACTATGCTGCTCAATCTGATAAAACCATGACGCAGGTAATAGAAGAACTCTTGGACACATTGCCAAATACAAAAAGTGCTGATTCCGCACTTCGTGCCGCTTCGCTAACATCGACCCACTGCCCTGTCAATCCCGTGGATTGAATTGGTTGCAGGTCAATTCGTCATCAGCCAAAAATTCATCCCACACTCCTAAAAGTGAGTGTGGGATGAATTTTTGTTTAAGC